>CACDZR010000001.1 GCA_902557235.1 uncultured Pelagibacteraceae bacterium
ATTAGAGGCACAAATTAAAAAAAATGATTTAGAGAAATCTGAAGCAATAAAGAAAGCTATAGAGAAAGACAGAGTTTCGAATAAGGAGCACTATGATGCTTTATTAGAAACTGCTATTAAGAAAGATAGAGAAGATCAACTTAACAAACATAGTGAAGATAAAAATAAATGGGAGTTAGAAAAGAATAGATTAAACAAACAAATACAAACTTTAAATCAAACTGTAAATCAAGGTACCACTGTAGATCAAGGTTCTGGTGCAGAAATTTCACTTGGGGAATTTCTAGAAAAAATATTCAAAGATAAAAATGATAAAATTCAAGAATATGAAAAAGGCGAGTCAGGTGGAGATTGGATACAAGAAGTTATTGAACAAGGATCGGTAATTAGCAAAATTCTTTATGAAAGAAAAAAAACTAAGGCCTGGAGTAATAAATGGATAGGTAAGTTGCAAGAAGACATGAAGGAGTCAGGATCTGATATTGGTATAATATTTTCTAGAACGCTACCTAAAGATTTTCCTAAAGACGCACAATTTGATCACAAGGGTAATATTTTTTTATGTAAATATGACTATGACGTTTTAAAGACATTGGCACAAACGCAAAGATATTTACTTACTCAACTCTCAAAAGAAAGAAAATCGGGTAAAGAAAATGAACTTTCTGCATTAAAGTTTTGGGAAAACCCAAAAGTTAAAAACGCAACTTTTAAATCAATAGAGGATAAATCTGACACAAGAAAAAAATTAAAATCTGCAAAAAAAAACATTGAAGATGCAATAACAAAATTAGATTCGATGGACATTAATTTAGAGGAACTTTATTCTGAAATAGAAAAAATAGGGCTTTCAGCATTTTTAGACAAACACAGGGACATGAAGTTGAAATAAAAATGGATAAAAAGAATAGAAACAAGTGGACAAATAAATTTAGGGAAATGGGAAAGAAAAAAGGTTCCAGACAAGATTTTATCAATCTTTACAAAGAAATGAAAAAAGAAAAAGATAATAATAAAATTAATAGCAACCCTAAATCTGAAACTGAAAAAAGTTGGAAAGATTTAATAGAATAATTTGAAAAAAAATTTTAATAGAAATCCAGAAGGCCATAATCAATGGAAATTACGGAGTAATGAAGAGATCCAAAAAATAATTGATAATCATCCTACCTGGACAAAAAAAGATTTTAGAGGTGAAGGAAAAAAAAATAAGGTAAAAATTTTAACTAGAAAAGAAACTGAACGTGAAGGTCTTATTTTTAAAACCTCGGTGTACCGTAAAAAGTTCAAAAATAACAAACTTCAATGTTCAGTTTGTAAAAAACTAAAACCATTAAATGAATTTCCTAACGATATCCATGGTTGGAAAAACAAAAAAAGAAGTAACTGTTCCGAATGTGATATTGATAGAAATTTTGTTTATTTAGATAAAATGAATTCATTAGAAAAAAAAATATTTTATAAAAAAATATATGAAAATTTAACAGAACAACAATTAGCTAATAAAAGGAAAAGACAAAAAAAATATTATTATGAAACTTTTAATAGTTAATAATAAGTAAAGTTCTAACATTAAGATGAATTTTTTAGATAAATTTAGATACACTTATGATGATTTGAATGAATTAGGGATTGTTCAAAATAACAAAAACGATACTAAAAATTTTAATAATCAAAACTTAAGAAACTTACTATCAAGTTCAGTCAAAGTGAGTGAAAATTTGTTCCCAAAAATTGCCAATTCAATTGACAATGTTTTTAAAAGGCTTGGTGTAAAAAATAATTTTAATTTTTTTATCACTGCAAATCATATTCAAACTCAGGCAGCGTGCGCAATGATGCCCCAAAGTTTGAATGCAGAAATAATTATTACTTCAAAAATGGTTGAATTGTTAAATCCTGGTGAGTTAGAGAGCGTTATTGCCCATGAGATTTCTCATTTCTATTATCAACACAGCCTTTATCCACCCATTGAAAAAGCAAGAACAAGGACTGAATATCTTAATTTTCTTAATTTAAGTAGAGCCGCAGAAATCTCAGCTGATCGTGCTGGATTATTAGGCTCAGGGAGTATTGAGAATTCCTTAAGAGCGATGCTAAAAATATCTACAGGTCTTAGTGACGAACATATCTCTTTTAATTTTAGTTCTTATTTAGATCAATTGAGAGAATTAAAAGAGTTACAAGGAAACAGTAATTTACTTTATGCTACTCATCCAACATTTCTTAATCGAATGCAGGCATTGATATGGTTTTCAATGAGTCATGAATACAATGAATTTTTTAAAACAGAGAAAAAAGGTGTCTATGACCTGAAAGCGGTTGATAAGAAGATTAATGAAAGTATAAAAAAAGTAACTGGAAATGAGCTAGATAACTCTAACAAAGAAATAATTAATAAAGCATTATTATGGGGCTCACTGAGTATTTATCTTGCAGATAAAAAATTTTCTAAAGTTGAACAAGAAAAATTCAAAAAGAGATTTGGAGAAAAAGCAGCAGTAAGTATAAAAAGTCTTTTAAACATATCAAAGATGTCTGTAGTGGAAAAGAGAATTGAAAATGCCTTTAACGAGGCTAAAATTTTAATGAAGTCTGATAAACAGAGGATTATTTCAACTTTAAAAGAAATATTTGATGAGTCTGATAATCATAATAAAGATGCAAGTTCTATTTTAAAAAAATTAATTGATACTATAAAATAGTGGTAAATTATTTATTGTACTGAGATCTTAAATTTGCGGCTAAATCTCTCATTTCTTTAGCTCTTTCTCTAATCATTTTATCGGTATTATTTGTTAAAGCATTCCATCGACTATATTCTTTTCTTAAAATCTTAAGCTTTTCGTCTTTAGTCATATCTTTATTAATCCCGAACACGCTTTCCTCTGCCTCTTCACCAAAATCTACAAATTTTACAGATGAAGTTTTTTGTTTTTTAATTTCTTGATATTTCCCTTTGTTTAATTCTAGTTCCTTAGAAACTTTGTCTATAAACTTATTTTCTTTACTATTAAAAGTTTCATCTTTTGTCGCAAGATTTAGTAAAAAATCTATTATTTCATATCTTTCGTGTATTATAGAATTTTTCTTTAGGTCTTTTAGAATATCATCTAAATTTAATTTTTGATTTAAAGATTTTTCATAATTTTTTTTCAAACTAAGTATTTTATGGATATTTCCTTCAACAGAAAAATCATCATATCGCACTGAATCTTTGATTTTTTCTAAATTGGCTTTCTGATTATTTTGATCATCCTGGTTTAAAGCTAAGCTTAAAGCAATTTTTAGATCATTATATTTACGTCTATTAATTTCTAAATATCCAGGCTGTTTATATTCAACTTCTATTTCAGAGGACGAATAAGATAAAATATCTGTATAATCATTATATTCATCAAATCCTTCTGAGTAACTGTCTAAAAAATACTCCTCTGCTCTGTAAGTTGGACTATCGTAAGAAATAAATCTCCCATTGTTTTCATCAAACTTTTGATCTTCAGTGCAGATAAAAGTTCTAAAAGACAGTTTTCTTTTTCCATACTTTGGTAATTGTAATTTTGAGTAAGGAAAAGCTAATTCTGATGGTTTATATTCATAAGGCTTTAATTCTACATTTTGAACCAATATTCCATTACCTTCAGACCACGATAAATCTTCTGTTTTTACCACATGGCAATTGTTGAGGAAATATTGCTCTGTGCTTTCTCCATTATCTGTAATTTTGAAGTATTTGTTCTCATCCAAGTCGGTCACATCATAGACATAAATTTTAAGATAAATTACTTTACTAGCAGTTTCATTATTAAATATTTCTTCATCACTAGGTAAATTTAATTTAACAACAAATGATTCTTTTCCAGCAACTTTCTTTTTAGTGACACTTGTTGACATATAAATTTTATCTTGGTAATCGGAGCCATAATCATTTTCATCATATTCTGGCTCATCTTGAAGATCCATTTTTTCAATTTCTTTAATTCTCTCAAGATTAAAATTAGGATATTCTAAAAAAAAGCTTTTACAAAAATCATCTACTGCTAATTTTACTTTTGCTTTATTAAATTTATATCTTTTTTCAAACCAAGATTCTAAATAATTTGGGATTTCTTCAAATCCATTTGTAGAGCTTGTTGTGCTTAACTCAGCATGTTTTTCTTTATGTTTTTTTATAAACCATAATTTCTCTTTTGATTGGTATTTAATATTGATATTTTTCCTCTTATCTATCATTTCATTAAAAAAAAAGTTTAAAGATGTCTCTGAAATTTCATCTACTAACAGTTCTTTTTTTTTATCTTTAACAGAAATTAATTTTACGAAGTTTTTTATATTTTTAGACACATCTTCGTCCCAACTACCTCCGATAACATCTCCTGATAAAACAAATGAATAGCAACAATCTTTTTTAGTATTAAGATTCATTAATTTTGAAATAATTTTTGAGTTAAAAATTAAAGTAAAAAAATTGAGTTTGAAATTGATATCTTTGTATTCAGGTTTCAATAAACTTGTAAGAAGTTTGGCATCTTTGTTTTTCCAATCTTTTATATAGTCAGAATTATAAGCATGTCTTGCATCAGAAAAACGTTCTGCAATAGTTTCTAACTTTAGAATTTCCTCACGCCTTCCAACCCAATTTTCATGGTTATAACCATAGTCTGCATCTACCCACTCTTTAAACAATAGTGATCCTGCTTTTTTCAACCAATAGTCATCACATGATTTTTTGTTCAATTCTATTGCTTTTTTAAAATTTATTAATTTGATTTTAAATTTTTTTATCTGAGAAATTTTTTTTCTTTTTATTTTAAATTCAATAGTATCTCCAACTTTATACTTTGATTTCTCTTTGTTTAAATCATTAATAGAATTTATCTTTACAGAATTGATTTCTAATAATATGTCTTCTTGCTCAATATAATCGTTGTAATTATATTCAATACCATAGCTTTTAATTACCATTTGTTTTTTTTCTTCTTTTATATCTATTCCCCAAACAGCATGAGTATTTTTATAATTTTCAAAAGTTAATGTTTTGATTTTTACTTTTTGAATTTTATTTTTTCTTTCTACTTCAAAAGTAGCTTCATCTCCCCAGTTTATTTTGTTTATTTCATTGTCAAATTCAATCTCTTTATTGTTTACCGCAATACCATTTATAGATTTGATTTTATCACCGAGTAATAACTTTCCGTCAGCGATACCTCCTTTTTGTATGAAAACTATGAATAATTTGACCTCGTTATTTTTTGGATCTTGAAATAATTCTATGTCAAATCTTACTTTATGTTTTAGTCTTTGAGGGTCTTTTTTAATATTTTTTTTTTTAATCACAAAAAAAATTATTCAATTACTATATGTTCAATCGCTTCATAGTTTTTTCTTAAATCTTCAGCAGACTCTGGTCTAATTGATACTTCGTATTTTTCCTTAGTTGCCTCGTCCTCGAAAATACAATGAAGTTTACCAGAAGTGTCATAGGTATAGGTTACATCGATAGGTCTACCCTTAGGCTTTTTGTCCGGAAATTTTAATTCACCTTGGTGAATAATATTTACAAATTCTCTATTTCTTTCTCTTCCTTCACTTTGAGTAATATCAATCGAGATAGACTCTTGATCATCATAAAGTGTTACTAATCTTGAACTTTTTGTTGCTGGCAAAGGAGTATCTCTATCTATCAAAATTAAATTAGCCGTAACTTGTCTATTCAAAACAGGGTCGTCTTCTTGAACTAATGTTCCTAAATAAAAATTACAAACATCTTGAAGTTTAACGTTTGAAATTGCTTTTTTTTGTGCCTCATTTAAATTTTTCTTTGATTTTAAACCTGCGTAAATCGCAGCCCCTGCTGCTACAGCTTCATCAACGTTCACACCTTTCAATGGAGGCTTTTTCATAACCTGTTCAATAGTTTTTGTAATTATTGGAATTCTAGTTGAACCACCAACAAGCAATGTATGACTTATGTTTTCAGCTTTTAATCCACTGCCATCAAGAGCCTCTTCCATTAGCATTTTAAGTTTTTCAATGTGTGTTTGTATTGATTGTTCAAATTCTGCTCTTGTAATTTCTATCTCTTTTGCACCATCAGGTCCATCAATCGTTTCTATTTGTTTATCTCTTACTGACAAAACTCTTTTTACCTGTTCAGCTACTTCCATATATTTAGAATAATTATTTTCGATATCTAATTCTTTACCAGTTAATTTTTTATATTTTTCATTTATTAAATTTATTAATTCTTTATCAAAATCTTTACCGCCTAGCCATTTATCACCTCTACTTGTTATTACCTCAACTTCTTCGCCCTGCACTTCACAAACTGTTACATCAAATGTTCCACCCCCTAAATCAAAAACCAAAATTTTTCCTGTTATTTTTTTTACATTTGGTAGGCTTGCATAATAACAAGCAGCAGCGGTTGGTTCATTGATTAGACTTATAACCTCAATCCCAGCCATTTTTGCGGCATCTAAAGTTGCAACTCTTGCTTTTTCAGCAAATAATGCTGGAACAGTTATAACTGCTTTTTTAACATCAGATGCATAGCCTTTGAGTTTCGATAATATGAAAGAAGAAATTTGAGCTGGAGAATAATAATCTTTATTTTTTTCATCTTTATCTACCCATTTTCCCTCATCTACTGAATAAACAACATCATTTTCCATTTGCCTTTTGGTTTCAGTAACAACCTGTTTTGGAGCTGTTTCTAAAGCATCAAGTGCTTTGTCACCGACAATCATATTTTGATCTTTGATATAAACAGAACTTGCTGTAATTTTTTTATTATTATCTGTAGATGCTAATACTTCAGGTGTACCTAAATCATCCAATTGTGCAATCGCACTATATGTAGTTCCTAAGTCTATTCCAATTATTTTACTCATTTTATATTATCAATTATATTAAAATAATAATATTCTACTGACATAAGTTAACCGATGAATATTGAAGATACAAACAAAATATCAAATTTAGATATATTAGATACCAAATGTAATTTCAAAATATTAGAATTGCAAGGTATGAGTTTGGATGATGATTGGTCAAAATTATCTAAACTTAAAAATTTAGAAACATTAATACTTAAAGATAGCTATATAGATTTTAAAAAATTTTATAATGCAATTTTTTCACTTAAAAAATTAAATAAATTAAGATTAAATCATTACTGTTATTTTAATAAATCAAAAAACGACAAATTTGAAAAAGATTCAAAACTGTCCTCTTTAAAAGAATTTTGTCTAGAATTTCCGAGACCAGATGAACCAGATTTTGAGATAAATAATTGGTCACAAAAGAGTTATGAAAACAAGTTTAATTCAATAACTGATGTTCCGAATAGCCATATTATATTTCCTAACCTTGAGATTATTGAATTGATAAATTATGAAACTTATAAACAAAGAGTACTTAAAGAAGATGAATACAACAAAAAAATATTCAAAGAAATTTATTGGAATACAAAATTAGATGATCTCAAAAAATTTAAAAAATTAAAAAATATAGTTATTAATAATGGTAATATAAGTGATTTATATACAAACGGATTAGATCATTTTGTAAAACTTTTAGAAAAACAGAAAATTAAATTTACTATAAATAATGTTAATGAAACGTCAAAATTAAATCTTGACTTTAAAACCGTTAATTTTTTTTGTGGTTTTGAGGATACTAAAGCTAATCTTTGTCTTCAATTAGATAACGAGTTTTTAAATATCTTACGAGAAAATAATATAGTTATAGATCAAAATGTTTTTAATATAAGTGAATTTGATTATTACAAAAATACTCACAAATATAGCAAACCCTATGTAATCAAAAAAAATAAAAGTTATGAAGAAGTAATCAAATCAAATCCAACTTGTTTCATTTTTAAATCATGTTTTAGGTTTTTAAATACTAATAATTCTGGAGCTGACAGAGGAAAAAAATTGGATGTTATGGAACATCTTTTTAAAAATCAAAATAAATTAGAAACAATTATTTTTGATTTATCCAAAAATGATAATTATGACACGGGTATCTGGATTTGGAATTCAGATCAAATAAGTTTTTTAGTAAAATTTATTTATGAACTCAGATTAAATAATAAAGATACTCAAATATTTATTTATCATCCTGAAATTAAAAAGTTATTAAATGAAAAAGATAGTTCAGACAATTTCAAAATTCACTTAATTTATCTTTATAACTCAATTAAAATTAATAATTTAAAAGATAATCTCACAATATTGGGAGCAACAGATAAAGATTTAGAATTATTGACTGATAAATTTATAAATGAAAATGTCAACCAAGTAGTTGTTGTAGATGATATTTTTTATAATAGATCTAACTACTTTCCCGATCAAACATTCATAAATAATGATCAGTTAGATGATTTAAAGAGTCATTATCCAAAATTTATCAATGATGATGATAAAAAATGGTCTAAATTAAACCACCTGTTTAAATACGTATATGAAGAGATAATTAGAATAATTGGATTTTCGGATACTGACTTTAAGCCAGATGAGGATAGCTTAATTTTAGTAATCAAAAAAACTGCAATAGACAAAATTCCAAATATAAATTTTAAAAAGATATATATTTATTTTGGGTCTTCTTTGCATCATGTTTCTCATCAAATGACTTATACAGAAAAAGATTGGAATGCTAAAAAAATTGTAGGAGCACTAGTTAATAATAATGAAGAGGGGATAAATAAGATTAAAGATAAGTTATTTTCTGTTGCAACAAATATTAGTGAAAAATTTGTTTTATCAAATGATTTTAAAGATAGTAATTTATCTAAAGAAGATTTTTTAAAACCTACAGATTTCACTCAGATCGTAGATAATATAGAAATTAAAGATGATAAAATTAAAAACCTTACCCATTGTTGGATTGAGGGCGTAAATCCATGGCAAGAAAAATATATCAAATTAGATGAATTTGATAAATTTATACCGACAGAGAATTTAGAGTATTTAAAATTAAGTGATTGTTTACAAAGTGAGAATTTAAACTTACCTCATTTTCCAAAGTTAAAAATTCTAAAAATGAATTTTTTTCAAAATCATCATAGAAAATCTTTAGATAAGGTAACATTATCAAAATTTGAGAACTGTCCCAATCTTCAAAAAATTGAAATTAATAATTTGTATAATTTTTATAATAAAAGACTATTCAAAAATACTTTAGGTTTTACAGGATATTCAACTAATTTAAGTTATAATGATACTTGGTCTTATATAAACGTAGATTTTTCACAGCTTCATAATTTAAATAAACTGGAGGAAATAAATATTTATCCAGGGATATTGGCTTCTGATTTAAGTAAATTAAAATCTGTTGAAAATTTAAAAAAAATAAGTCTCTCAGTAATGCATTTTAATAAAGATGATCATTTAAGTGTTTATGAGCCCCAAAAAGAAATTAGTGATCAAGACTTATCATTTTTTAAAAATTCCAAAAAAATTGAGGATATTACTTTAAGTTTAGGAAATCGTCCTTTTAAAGATGATCACTATGGGAATATTTCATCTAGTTACAAAGGAAGTGGTGAATTTATAAATTTTATAAATCATAAAATAAAAAAACTATCATTGAATATAAATGTGGACATCAAAAATCAAACGATTATTCAAGATATAATTAATAATATCACAAACAGACTTCTATCATTAGAAGAACTCAATCTTACCTTTGGTATCGCTATTAGATCAGAGTATTTTGACTATTACTTATCTGAAGATAAACAATTTTCTCATAAACTTGATACACAAGTTTTAGATTTTAAGAAAATTTGTAAACTAAAGAAACTAAAGAGTCTTTGTATACAGCAGTATGGTGATGATACATATATCCCATTTAAATCGATAAATTTTGATCAAATAATTAATCTAAAGGAGATTAAAACTTTAGATGTAATTTGGAATTCACTAAGTTTTCCTGAGTTTAGAAAAGCGAGAATAGCATTTAAAAGTGAGAAATATGATAATCCTAAATTTTATGATGAATACATAGAGGATTATGAGGAGGATAGTGATTATAGAAAAAACTGGAATAGAATGGATCATATCAATACGGACGAATTGGATTGGTATAGCTTAGAGTCTAAGTATTTAGATCTTGAAAAAGAAGAAAATAAAAAAAAATATGAAAAGAAATTAATTATTAAAAAAAAGAATAATTAAATATAAAGATATTTTAAATACCAAAAAATAAAAATTACTTACCAACTATTTACCAACGAATGCAAAGTTTATGTCTATAATTTGAAAAAAAGATACAATCTATCTTTAGTAAAGTTAACTTGTATGAATTTTAAAATTGGTGTAATACCTAATTAATTTTAGGGCCTGTAGCTCAGTTGGTTAGAGCAGTACACTCATAATGTATTGGTCCCAGGTTCGAGTCCTGGCGGGCCCACCATCTCATTAGTACTTAGTTCTGTGAAAATTCCTCCAAAACTTTAAATAAAGCTTCAATGTCATCATTATTTGAACTTAGAACGGAGGCAAACTCCTCTTTTTGAGTTCTTGCTAAACTTAGACCCTCTATTATCAGATCTCTGATTAACGGATTTTCTGGTTTTTTTGTATAGATTCTCCAATCAATTTTTATCTCTGGTCTTTCATTAGTAGCTTTTAAAATACTATTTACGATAGTGTAATTTTCGTTAAGCTTTTCTTTACTTTGAACATCAATTTCCGGATTAGTATATTCTGCTAATCTGCTTGAAAAGCTTTTTAAAAAATACTCCTCAAATAATTTAGCATATCTTTTTTTTTCTTGTTCATTTAACGATTTTCTTTTCTTTCCAAGTGTATAAAATCCAATTCCTTTGATATCTACAGTTTCTTTTGCAATTATCTTTAATTTTTCAATCTTTTGATTTTTTGAAATATCTTCTCCGAGTAATTTAGATGCCCTATTGACAGTAGATTGCACAAAAATATCAGGCTCTATAGCAAATGAATTTAATGTTGTTGAAAAAAAAATAACTAAAAATACTAATAATTTTTTTTTCATCATTTAGAAATGAAATTATTGTGTTTCTATTTCTTCCCAATCACTATCATCTTGAGTTTCAATAATTTTTTGACTATTCAAGATTCTTTGCTGCCTATCTTGTAAATAAAGACTTTTTACAGATGCATAAAAATCAAGTGAGTTTTTTTCTAGATTTTCAAGAGAGTCGAAGTTTTTAGCCCTAAAATCAACTCCAGTTGTAACTTTGGATGAATAATAATCTACATCCCTAAAGTAGTGAGTATCATTTTTTACAGTTACATTATACCAGGCATCACCACCAAAAAAGTTAGCAAGTGAAGCAATGGTGTCTCTAGCAGTACTTGGACCTATTACAGGAAGCACTAAATAGCATCCTGGCCCTACACCATGTACTGCAAGGCTTTGTCCATAATCCTCTTTTGTGTAATCTTCAAAACCCAAATATGATGCAACATCTAATAAACCTAAAATTCCGACTGTTGTATTGATCACAAATCTTCCAGCATTAACTCCTGCCAAAGCAAACTCGCCTTGAAGAAGGTTATTCGGAACAGTTACCAAATTTGATAAGTTGTTTAATGAATTGCTAACACCAGTTTTAACAGGAGAGGGCATTAATCTGTAAACGCTTGCTACTGGTTTAAAAATAACTTTGTCCAAGCCTTGATTGATTGCAAATGAAGCTTTGTTAAAAGTTTCAGAACAATCTTTTATTTCAGATGGTTCATTTTTTTTTAAAAGTAGCTCACCATCAGAACCAGCATGCAAATTTGAAACTAGCGTAAAAGTTGTAATTATTATAACTATAAATTTCTTAATCATTATTGATCTTATATATTACAATGAGGAATAAAATAAAATAAGAATTAATCAAAATTATAGCTTAAATGTGGCTTAAAATAACAAATAACTATTCTCCAAATTTTAATATACCTAAAAGACAAAAAAAAAACATTAAATATATAATCATTCATTACACAGGAATGAAAAATGAGCTGTTAGCTTTAAAAAAACTGACAGATCTTAAATCAAGAGTAAGTGCTCATTACTTTATAAAAAAAAATGGAAAAATACTAAACTTAGTTCCAGACCTTTACGAGGCTTGGCATGCAGGAATATCTTATTGGAAAAATATTCAATCTTTAAATCGTTATTCAATTGGTATCGAAATACAAAATTCTGGTCATGAAAATTTTAATGAAAAATTCTCTGGTAAGCAAATAAATTCAGTTAAAAAACTCTTAAGATTTTTAACAGCAAGATATAGAGTAAATCGTAAGAATATTTTAGGGCATTCAGACATTGCTCCAAGTCGTAAAAAAGATCCAGGAGAAAAATTTCCATGGAAAGAATTGGCAAAACTTAAGCTTGCACTCTGGCATAAATTAGATGAAAAAAAACTTAAGCAATACAGACTCAAAAAGATAAATTCATCAGATGAAAAAAAATTTTTTATCAATCTTAAGAAAATTGGATATACAGGTGTTCAATTTAAAAGTCGTGCTATTAAAAAAAGACTTATAGTTAAAGCTTTCCAGCGAAGATTTCGACAGAGTCTAGTAAATGGAATTTGTGATAAGGAATGTCTAATTTTAAGTAAAAATTTACTTAAATCCTAATTAATTACTCTTGAAAAAATTTGATTTAGTAATAAATTGATTTAGCCAGATAAACGACTTATCGCTTTAAGTAATTAAAGAGGAAAGTCCGGGCTCCGCAAGGATACAGTGCCAGGTAATACCTGGCGGGGGCAACCCTAGGGATAGTGCCACAGAAAATAAACCGCCATAACATGGCAAGGGTGAAAAGGTGTGGTAAGAGCACACCGGTTCTATTGGTAACAATGAACGCTGGAAAACCCCACTGGGAGCAAGACTAAGTAGAGGTGACATTGTTGAAAAACTAAAAGCCATCCTTGGCTAGTTACCTGGGTTAGTCGCTTGAGTTTGGAAGTGATTTCAAACCTAGAGAAATGATAGGTTTAAATGACAGAACCCGGCTTATAGTTTATCTGGCAAATTTATCTCAATTTAAACTATCAACAATTTAAAAAAAATTTACTCAAAATCAGTAATTTAAACCCTAAATTGTATGTATTGACACCTAGCTTAAAAACCCATAATATCCCATATATTCCCATAAAAGGGGGATAAAGGAATATATGGTTTATGTTTTTATCAACCTACGAAAACAAATTAGACAAAAAAGGAAGGGTGTCAGTGCCAGCGAGCTTTAGATCTTATTTATCTAATTTAGGATACAATGGAGTTATTTGTTATCCATCATTTAACAATCAATCAATAGAAGCATGGCCTCAAGATAGAGTTGAGAAAATTTCAAATTCAATAGATAGCCTAAATCCATTTGAAGAAAAAAGAGATTTTTTTGCAACATCAATACTATCAGAAAGTACAAATTTACAATTTGACAGTGAAGGAAGAATTTCACTTACCCCAAAATTACTAAAACATGCAAAAATTAAAAATAGCATGGTGTTTGTTGGTCAAGGCAAAACTTTTCAGATATGGGAACCAACAACTTTTGAAAAATTTAAGGTCGCTGCAAGAAAAAAAGCAAATTTAAATCGTGCAAGTCTTAAATGGGAGAACCAATTAAATAAATAAAAAAGAGGGGGATAACAAAATGACAATTAACTTTAAAACTCCAGAGATTAGAGAGTTACAACCAAGACTTTTGGTAATGGGAGTAGGCGGTGCTGGTGGAAATGCAATAAATGAAATGATTGAAAATGGAATGCAAGGTGTTGAATTCATTGCTGTAAACACTGATGCACAAGATCTTAAACATAGCAAAGCAAAATCAAAAATTCAAATTGGCTTAAATTTAACTAAAGGCCTAGGTGCAGGTGCTAAAATTGACATAGGTCAAGCTGCAGCCGATGAGTCTTTAAATGATATCGTTAATGTTTTACAAGGTGCAAATATGGTTTTTATAGCTGCTGGAATGGGCGGTGGAACAGGAACTGGTGCTGCACATGTAATTGCTAGAGCTGCAAAGGAATTGAATATTTTAACTGTTGGAGTTGTGACATTACCATTTTTGTATGAAGGTCCATCAAGAATGAGAAGAGCTCAAATTGGTCTTGAGGAATTAAGAAAACATGTAGATACTATTATAGTTATTCCCAATCAAAATTTATTTAAGATAGCAAATGAACAAACTACATTTGAGGAGTCTTTTAATTTATCAAATAATGTTTTAATGCATGGGGTGCAAAGCGTTACAGATCTGATGGTAAGACCTGGAATAATCAATTTAGATTTTGCAGATGTCGAAACAGTTATGGCGTCTATGGGTAAAGCCATGATGGGCACAGGAGAAGCCGAAGGTGAAGGTAGATCTATGAAAGCTACAGAGATGGCAATTAGCAATCCTTTAATTGATGACTATACTCTTAAAGGCGCAAAAGGATTACTCGTCAATATTACAGGTGGTAAAGATCTTAAGTTATTTGAAGTTGATGAAGTGGTTAACAAAATAAGATCTGAAGTTGAAGCTGATGCAGAGGTAATTATAGGTGCAATAACTGACCCATCCCTTGAAGGTAAAATTAGAGTATCAATAGTTGCAACGGCTTTAGATGGACAACAACCTGAAACGAAATCAGTTATAAATATGGTACACAGGATACAAAATAGAAATCCAGGTTATTCTGATTTTTCCAATTTGGGATCTAATACTTCTTTTAATTTTTCAACTAGTACGCCAATCTCAAGTGGTGCTAATGCTTTAAAATTAGAGAATGAAGTATCAACTGAAAATATTGGCGAAACAATTGCGAATAATAATATCAATCAAATTAACGATCAATATCATGAGGAACTATTAAAAAATCAACAAGTTGAAAGTTTAGTTGAAAACACTAATGAGGATGAGGAAAGTTCTTTCACTCAAGAAGCTATTGGTGAGTCAACAAATGAAGATGAGATAAAAAATGATCTAAAAGAGTTTGGAGTAGACAGTGATGCACCAGACTTATTTAGCTCTGAAAACGAGACCTCTTCAACAGAAAATCTGTTGTCCCAAGAAAATGATCATGAAGAGGACGATTTAGAGATACCAGCATTTTTAAGAAGACAAAAAAATTAATGGTCTTCGTAAAAATAAATGGAAGCCACCATAGTACAGGATAAAACAAAACATTATCCAGTACTGCTAAAAGAAATCATTAGCATTATTTCCCCTCAATATGGTGGCACATTTATCGACTGTACTTTTGGTCAAGGCGGCTACACTCGAGAAATTCTTAAGAACAAAGACAACAAAGTAATTGGGTTTGATAGAGACTCTGAAAGTTTAAAAGTTGCAAAAGAAATTGAAAAAGAATTTCCAGACCGATTTATCTTTAAGAATTTAAATTTTAGCAAATTAGGAAATTTAAAACTCAAAAATGAAAATATCAGAGGCATATTATTTGATTTAGGTTATTCATTAACACAAATTAAAGATCCCAAAAAAGGATTATCCTTTAATTCTAGTGGCTCGTTGGATATGAGAATGGGTTTAAATGAATTTTCAGCCAAAGAAGCAATAAATAAACTAGATGGAAAAAGCCTTGTTAAAATTTTCAAATCTTTTGGCGATGAAAGAGATGCAAAATTAATCGTTAAAAATATTCTTAAAGAGAGATTGTTAAAAGAAATAGATACCCCTCATTTAGTAAAAATTATTGAAAAATCAAAAAAAAGAAATAATAAAAAAATTCATTCTGCAACAAAAGTTTTTCAGGCATTAAGAATTTTTGTTAACAAAGAAATAAGTGAATTAATTCATGGAATGATCCATGCAGCTAAAGTTTTAAAAAAAGATGGTATTTTGGTTATTATAACTTTTCATTCTTTAGAGGATAAAATTGTAAAATATTTCTTTAGAAGTCTCTCAGAACATAAAAGTGTATCTAGATACCAACCTGATGAAATACACGAAGAAATCTTATTTAACTTACATCAAAAAAAGCCAATAGTGCCATCAAGTCAAGAACTAAAAGAAAACCCTCCTTCTAGGTCTGCAAAATTAAGGTGCTTAATTAAAAAGGAAAATTTTTATGATTTTAAAACTGATATTTTTGACAAATTTAAAGATTTAATCGAAATTGAAAATCTTGGACTTAACTTATGAAAAAAATTCTAACTATTAGTTTAATTTTTTCACTTATTGTAATCACCTCTTTTATAAAAAATTCTACAAAGAAAATTGATGAGGAATTATTTAGTTTAAAAGAGAATATATCAGATTTAAATTTAGAATTAAATAATGTGAAACTTGAATTTGATTATTTAAGCTCTCCAGAAAAGCTGATTAGTTATCAAAATCTTTATTTTGAAAATAAATTAACGCAAAAGAGCATAAATGAAATTGAAATTATTGACTTAAGAAAGGAAAAAATTCTTACAAACAATGTCAAAATTATAGATAGCGAAAAATAATGATATGAAGTTTATTCTCCAAGAAAACAAAGAGGAATTTGAATTTAAAAGTGACAAAAAAAATTTTGATATTAGATTTAATAGAATTGCATTTATTTTTTTTATTTTTTTCCTTATTTCTATAATTTATTGTATTCATCTTACTCATCTGGGATCTAGAGATTTAAATTCCAATATTTCAAAGAATTATGGCTCTTTTAATAAAATTCAGAGAGCAAATATTTTAGACCGAAACAATGATTTTTTAGCAAAAACTGTTAATTCTATTGATATTGGAATAAATCCAGTTGAAGCGATAGATAAAAAAAAATTACTACTTAATCTAAAATATATTTTTCCTGATAAAGATTTTGAATTAATTAATTCAAAACTTTCAAAAGATAAATTTTTTTGGTTTGAAAAAAAAATTTCAGATGAGAATTATGAGAAAATTATGATGTTGGGTGATAAATCAATAAAACCACATGAAAATCTTATAAGAGTTTATCCACAAAAAAATTTATTTAGTCATATAATAGGACAAATAGATGATGATAACTTGGGGATTTCTGGGTTAGAGAAATCATTAGATGTAGATTTAAAAAAAAACGATAAATCTATTCAACTTACTGTCGATAAAGATATTCAGTTCCTGATAAGAGAAGAGTTAATAAGGTTTAATAAAATATTTAAAACTAAAGGTAGTGCCTCAATTTTAATGGATATTGATAATGGTGAGATATTATCGATTATTTCGCTGCCTGATTTTGACCCTAATCAAAGAGAAAATATTACAGATGTGAATTATATTAATAGAGCAACTAAAGGTGTTTATGAATTAGGTTCTGTTTTTAAAACTTTTACTTTGGCAGCAGCCTTAAATGAAAAGATAATAGAGCCAAATACTGAATTTAAAAATTTAGAAAAAAATATTACTTGCGGAAAAAATAAAATAAGTGAATATGACAAAAAAATTCCCTCGAACTTAACTGCTGAAGAAATATTAATCCGCTCAGGCAACATAGGTTCGGTAAGAATCGGCCAAGCAATTGGGATTGAAAAATATAAAAAATTTTTAAATGATCTTGACTTAATTAACTCAATACAATTTGACATAGAGGAAATGGGTAAACCAATACCCTTTAATTGGGGAAAGTGTAAGCTTGCAACAACTTCATATGGACATGGAATAACTACTACAATTTTACAATTGACTAGCGCTTACTCTACTATTGCTAACGGTGGTTTTAGGATCAATCCAACTCTTATAAAAAAAGAAAAATATGTTAAAGGAGAAAGAATTTTAGAGGAAAATGTTTCATCAAATCTTGTTTCAATATTAAGAAAAATTGTAACTACAAAAGAAGGTACAGCAACTCTAGCTAATGTAGAAGGTTATGAGATTGCAGGAAAAACTGGTACCGCAGAAAAAATTTTAGAGGGTGGATACTCTCGGAAAAAGATTAATACTTTTGCTTCAGTATTTCCAGCCTCAAATCCCAAGTATAGCTTAGTTGTGATGTTGGATGAGCCCAAAACAAATAGTGAGTACGTTTATAATTATAGAGATGGATCAGGAATAAAATACAAAGGAACTCCTTTTAATACTGCAGGTTGGACTTCAGTTGAAGTTGTTGGTCAAATTATAGAAAAGATTGGGCCTATTTTAGCCACAAAATACGCGCAAATTAATTAACAATGTTATTAGGCAATTATTTTACCAATATAGATAATAGTAAAAAAAAAATTTTTTTCTCAGGGATTTCATTCAATTCAAAAGATATTAAAAAAGATAATATTTTTTTTGCCATAAAAGGTAACCATTTCGATGGAAATAAATTCATTTCTATTGCAATAAAAAAAGGCTCTAAAATTATTATAAGCGAGAAAAGAATTCGAAATTTTCAAAAGAATATTTTATTCATTCATACTAAAAATATAAGAAAACTTTTAGCAGAAATCGCTTTTAAAATTTATAAGAATAAACCAAATAATTTAATTGCTGTAACTGGAACAAATGGAAAATCATCTGTTTCAGATTTTTATTTTCAATTGTTAAAACTTAATAAAATAAAAGTCGCCTCAATCGGAACATTAGGTGTAAAATCGAAAAATATAAGACGAAATTTACAAAATACTACGATAGACCCAATTCGATTAGGTCAAATATTATCTAAATTAAAATCTCAAAAAATTAATAATGTAATTATGGAAGCATCCAGCCATGGTCTAACTCAACATAGGTTGGATGGTCTAAAGTTTTCATCTGGTATTTTCACAAATTTATCTCAAGATCACCTAGATTATCATAAAAATTTTAAAGATTACTTTAAAGCAAAACAGTACTTATTTGAAAATTTGATAAGAAAAAAAGGAAATGTAATAACAGATGAAACATTACCAGAATTTAAAAGAATAAAAAAAATCGCAATTTCTAGAAAATTGAAATTGCAGGTTTTAAATAATAGCAAAAATCAATTTCAAATTTTATCTCATAGTTATAGAGGCGAGAAACAAATATTAAAAATTAGATACTATAATCTAACAAGAGAAATAAATTTAAATCTTATTGGAAAAATACAATTAAAAAATATTTTAATGGCGATTATTGCAGCAAAAAATAGCAATATAAGTTTAATCAAGATTCTAAATGTTTTATCACAACTTAAGCCAATAGATGGAAGATTTGAAAAAATAGGTAAAATCAAAAATAGGTCTAAAGTAATACTTGATTATGCACATACACCAGATGCACTTAGAATATGTCTTTCAAACCTTAAAGAGCAATTTCCAAATAAAAAGATTGTTGTGCTTTTCGGTTGTGGTGGAAATAGAGATCAAAATAAAAGATTTAAAATGGGAAAGATTGCATCTGATTATTCTAACGAAATTTATTTAACAGATGATAATCCTAGATTTGAAGATCCAAGAAAAATAAGAGATGATATTAAAAAGGGTATTCAAGACACTTCGATAAAAGAAATTCCTGATAGAAAAAAAGCTATTTCTGAGGCCATCAAAAATTTAAATACAGGTGATATTTTGTTGGTTGCTGGAAAAGGTCATGAGAAAACTCAAGATTTTGGTAAAAAGAAAATTTATTTTTCAGACAAAAAAATTATTTTAGATTGTATTAATCTTAAGAATACAAGCTTATCAAAAAACTTTAAGATAAATATTATTAAAGAATTATCAAAAATCAAAAATAAAATTCCTTTAGTAAAAGCAGATAAAGTAAGAATTAACTCCAAAGAGGTAAATAAGAATGATATCTTTTTTGCTATTAAAGGAAAAAAAAATGATGGGAATAAATATATTGGAGAGGCATTTAAAAATAAAGCATCATTAGTTGTAGTAAATAAAGTTCAAAATAAATTTAATAGCAAACGTCAGATAAAAGTAAGAAATACATTAAAATTTATGACTGAAATTTCAAAAATATTTAGACAAAATATCGATACAAATATTATAGCTATTACAGGAAGTTGTGGAAAAACTACTCTCAAAGAATTATTGGGCAATGTGTTAGGAAAGATTTCTAGCGTTAGTATTTCTCCAAAATCATATAACAATAAATTTGGAGTTCCATTAAGTTTACTTAATTTAAAACATAGTGATGAATTTGGAGTTTTAGAGGTTGGTATGGATAAAAAAGGGGAAATAGATAATTTAACAAATATTATAAAACCGAATGTTGGCTTGATAACTAACATAAATTATGCACATGCAAAAAATTTCAAAAATATCAAACAAATTGCTTTAGCTAAAGCAGAGATAATTAAAAATATATTACCCAATGGTTTTGTTGTCTTGAATGCTGATGATAGTTTTTTCAAATTACATAAAAAAATTGCTGAAAATAATAATATTAATGTGATTTCTTTTGGGATTAAAACTAAAAAAGCAAATGTTAAGTTGTTTAATATTAAAAAAGTTAAAAAGGCATTTAAAATTAAAGTTAAACTTAATGATAAGTTTAAATATTTTATAATTTCTAATAATTTTCAAAGTAATATTTATAATATTTTAAGCGCTTTAAGTGTAATAAGTATTTACAAAGATGTGCTTAAACTTAATGAAAAAATTTTCTTAGATTTTAGAAGTCCAGCAGGAAGAGGGGATCATTCTACAATAAAGATAGGTAACAAAAAAATAAACTTAATTGATGAAAGTTATAATTCTAATCCTCTATCTTTAAAATCAGCCTTAAAAAATTATGACAATATAGATACAAAAAAATATCGTAAATATCTTTTGCTTGGAGATATGATGGAACTTGGTTCACATTCAAAAAAACTTCACCAATCAATAGTTCCTATAATAAACGAGACAAATATTGATAAAGTATTTGTTATGGGAAAAATGGTAAGAGAAATATTCGATAATATTGTGAAAGTAAAAAGAGGAAGAATTTTAGAAAATAAATCAGGAATTTTTGAATTAATTAAGAAAGATTTCAATAATAATGATTATTTAATGATTAAAGCCTCAAATGCGACAGGTTTCAACAGTATAGTAAATAACTTGAAGGGTTTAAATTAAATGCTTTATCAATTTTTACTAAATTTTGTTGATAGTTTTAGTTTTTTAAATGTATTTAAATATCTAACATTTAGGACTGGTTTATCTTTTTTTACTTCATTAATTATTGTTTTAATTATTGGAGGGACTTTTATAAAACTTTTTTCAAAACAAAAAATTTTAAATCCTATCCGTAATGATGGTCCAGAAGATCATATAGTTAAGAAAATAGGAACTCCGACTATGGGTGGAGTAATTATTTTGATTGGTTTGTTAATATCAGTACTATTCTGGGCTGATTTATCGAATTTAAATGTTTTATTTTGTTTATATATCGCAATTTCTTTTGGTTTGCTTGGGGCATTCGATGATTATAAAAAAATAAAGTATAGTAACTCTTCAGGTATCTCATCAAAGTTAAAATTAACCTTTCAAATAATACTAGCAATAATTGGTGTTAGTTTTTATGTTTACTTTAATGACTATCAAGATTTAACAAATCTATACTTTCCTTTTTTTAAAAACCTAATCATTAATCTTGGATGGTTTTTTATACCTTTTTCAATATTTGTAATTATTGGTTCATCGAATGCTGTAAATCTCACTGATGGATTAGATGGGTTAGCAACAGTACCTGTTATACTTGTTGCAGCTTGTTTTGCATTTATAAGTTATGTTACAGGAAACATTGTATTCTCAAATTATTTGCAAATTCCTTACATAGAGGGAACTGGGGAAGTTTCAATTTTTTGTGGAGCAATCATTGGCTCTTGCTTAGGCTTTTTATGGTTCAACGCACCTCCAGCAAAAATTTTTATGGGAGACACTGGATCTTTGTCCTTGGGTGGCTCTTTAGGAGCAGTTGGTATAATAACAAAACATGAAATAGTTTTAGCAATTACTGGAGGTTTATTTGTTCTTGAAGCAGTTTCAGTGATTGTGCAAGTAATATCATTTAAAATTACTGGTAAAAGAGTTTTTAAAATGGCACCAATCCATCATCATTTTGAGAAGAAAGGTTGGCCTGAATCAACAGTTGTAATCAGATTTTGGATAATTTCTATTATTTTGGCAATGATAGGACTTGCTACATTAAAACTAAGATAATGAGTGATAATTCACAAATTTTCTACAATAAAAAAATTTTAATTTATGGATTAGGAAAAAGTGGCCTCTCATCGTTTAGTTTTTTGAGAAATAAAAATGATGTTTATTTATTTGATGATAATCCGAATCTTAAAATAAATAATTCGATTAAAAAAAAAATTCTCAACTTTAAAAAATTATTAAAAACCAAATTTGATTTAATTATATTAAGCCCAGGGATTGATATAAAAAAATGCAAGTTAAAAAATTTACTTAAAAAAAAACATAAAAATATCTATACAGATCTAGATGTTTTTTACTCATTTTATAGAAATGTCTCATTTACAATAACTGGCACAAATGGAAAGTCCACCACATGCAAACTTTTATACGATATCTTAAAAGATCAAAAAAAAGACGTAAGATTAGCGGGGAATATTGGCACACCAATACTATCTATAAATAAGATCTCAAAAAAAACAATTTTTGTTATTGAGGCTTCATCTTACCAATTAGAATATAGTAAAATTTTTTCATCAAAATTTGCCGCTATCCTTAATATTGCACCAGATCATTTAGAGAGACATGGTAATCTAAAAAATTATATAGAGGCAAAATTTAAAATTTTTAATAATCGAAAAAGAGGAGCTACTGGATTTGTAAATAAAAATGATCATCTAATTCAAAAAAGAATTAAAATAATAAAGCCCAAGTTAAAACTGGTAAATGTAGATACAAAATTAAATAATTCTATTTTGAAAAAAATTAGAAACAAATATTTCTTATCAAGATCAAATCAAGCAAATCTCTCATTTGTTTTAGAAATGATAAAACAATTTAACATAAAACCAAATAAATTATTAGAAAGCGTAAATAAATTTAAAGGATTGAATTTCAGGCAGAAAATTATCTATAACAAAAATAAATTAATCATCATTAATGACTCTAAATCAACAAGTTATTCTTCTTCAAAAGAATTATTAGAAATGTACAAGAATATTCATTGGTTAATTGGTGGTATTCCAAAAAAAGATGACAAAATATCGTTATCAAAAAAATATTTTAAGAACATTAGAATTTATGTCTTTGGTAAAAACTTTAAAAAATTCTCAAAAGATTTAAAGAAAAATGCAGAACTTAAAAGGTTTAAAAATTTAAATCTTGCAGTATCAGCAATTTTTAAGAATATTCAAAAAAAGAAACACTCAAATAATACAATCCTCTTTAGTCCAGCCTCTGCATCATTTGATAGTTTTAAAAATTTTGAGGAAAGAGGCTCATATTTTAATAAGTTAATAAAAAGATATATTAATGAAAGAAAAATTATTTAGTTATATTTCTTTTTATCAATGGTGGAAAAGTATTGATAAACCTATTTTATCATTGATCTTAATTTTATTTTTGGCGGGTTTATTTTTTTCACTTGTATCAACTTCCCTAATTGCATCTGATAAATTAGATACGAATACTTACTTTTTTTTTTTTAAACATACAGTTTTTGTTTTTTTTGGCTTTTCTTTAATTTTTATTTTATCTTTTATATCTGAAAAAGAAATTTATAGAATTTCGCTTATATTTTTCTGTTTATCATTAGTTTTGTTGTTCCTGGTTCCTATAATTGGAGTGGAGGTAAAAGGTTCCAAGAGGTGGATTGATTTGTTTGTATTGCCAAGAATACAACCTATTGAGTTTGTAAAGCCTTTTTTAATAGTAATAATAAGTATGATAATTTGCTCTCAAAAGTATAATAGTTTTAATTTGAAATACTTCTTATCTTTTTTATTAACTATATTGATATCCACTCTTTTGATACTTCAACCAGATATTGGTCAAACTCTTTTAATCGGTTTTAGTTGGTTAGTTTTGATTTTTATTTCTGGTATTAGTATATTTTTTTTGAGCTTAGTTTTTTTTATTTCCTTAACCGCGATAGCATCTATCATAAGTTACCTTCCACAATTTAAATATATAAAAGATAGATTATTTTCTTTTTTTAATCCTGAAATGGGCACTCATAACTTTCAATCAGATAAAGCATTAGAGGCAATAATAAGTGGAGGCTTCTTTGGAAAAGGTATTGGAGAAGGAACATTAAAAAACAGAGTCCCTGAAGCTCATACTGACTACATTATTTCAGTAATTTCAGAAGAGTTTGGAGTAATCTTCATAATGTTAATTTTATTGACTTATCTAGTACTGATATTTTCAGTTCTGAAAAAAGTTTACAAAGAAAATGATAAAAAGATCAAACTAATACTAACAGGCTCTATTAGTTTAATACTCATGCAAGCGATGATTCATATAGGAGTAAATATTAGATTATTTCCAACTACAGGAATGACTTTACCATTTTTAAGTTATGGGGGATCATCGATTATAAGTATTTCTATTATGTCAGGTATAATTTTAAATTTAACGAAAAGAAAAATAATTGAATGAAAAATATATTAATTTCAACGGGAGGATCAGGGGGACATGTAGTGCCAGCAAAAATTCTACGTGAACATTTGCAATCAAATTTTAACGTTTTTATTTCTACTGACTCAAGGGGTTTGAAATATCTTGATGATAAAAAAAATGATATTGTTTTGATAAATACTCCTAAATTAAATCTTAATATATTTTTTATATTTAAAATATTCCAAGTAATTTATTTGGTAATTAGAACAGTTTTATTATTAAAAAAAAATAAGATAAATATCGTTTTTTCAACAGGAGGATATATGTCATTACCTGTTTGTTTTGGAGCAAAATTATTAGGAATAAAGATATACTTGCTCGAACCCAATATTATTTTAGGTAGAGCAAACAGACTCTTTTTAGGTTTTTGCAAAAAAATTTTTACTTATACAGAAAATTTAAAAAACTTTCCTGAAAAACTCAGACATAAAATTCAAATCATATCTCCATTGGTTAAAAAAAATTTTTATGATAAAAGAGAAATTAAAATAAAAAATAAAGTATTCTGCCTTTTAGTTGTTGGTGGTAGTCAAGGAGCAAAGATTTTTGATAATGTAGTAAAAAATGCTATCGTTAATTTATCGAAAAAAAATAAAATTAAAATTATTCAACAAACTGATAAGAGTAATACTGATAATTTAAAGAATATTTATGATGAGGCTGAAATTGAAAATACCGTTTTTGATTTTGAGGAAAATTTAGCAGATTTGATAAATCAATCAGACCTATGTATTACTCGTGCTGGTGCATCTACTTTAGCAGAATTATCCATCATGAATAAACCATTCCTAACAATCCCTCTAGTTTCAGCAAAAGATAATCATCAATTTGAAAATGCAAATTTTTATCAAAATTTAGGTTGCTGCTGGATTATGAGTCAAAAAGACTTCAATGACGTTAATTTAGAAAAATTTCTAGATCATATAATTACGAATAAGTCTGAGTATGATGAAAAAAAAAATAATTTAGAAAAACATAATTTCCAAAACTCATGGAATGATATAAACCAAAAAATATTGAAAACTATTAATGAAAATTGAATTAGCTAAAAAAGAGATTATCCATTTTATAGGTATTGGTGGAATAGGTATGAGTGGTCTCGCATTGATTATGAAGGCAAAAGGTTTTCAAATTCAAGGAAGCGATATTAATAAGAATAAGAATATTGAAAAATTAAAAAAACAGGGTGTCAGAAGTTTTATTGGTCACAAAAAACAAAATATAAAAGACGTTACAATTGTAGTGACTTCTTCTGCAATTAAAAAAAGCAATCCAGAATTACTAGAGGCTAAAAGAAAAAAGTTACCAGTTATAAAAAGAGGGAAGATGTTAGCAAATCTTGTTTCTTTAATGAAAAATATTGTTGTAGTTGGCTCCCATGGCAAAACAACAACGACATCTTTAGTAAGCTCTGTTTTTGAAAATACAAAGTTAGATCCTACAATAATCAATGGGGGCATAATAAATTCAATAAAGAGTACTGCAAAATTAGGCAAGAGTGACTGGTCTATATTAGAGGCAGATGAGTCAGATGGAAGCTTTACTCATATTTCTCCTACATATTCAATTATAACAAACATAGATAGAGAACACATGGATTTTTATAAATCTATGAAGGATTTAAAAAATCATTTTCTACACTTTGTAAAAAAAGTTCCGTCATTTGGAAAATCTTTTATTTGTATTGATGATAAAATTAACAATGAATTAATAAAAGATATCAAAAATAAAAATTTTTTTACTTATGGAGTCAAGTCTAACGCTAATTTTCTTATTAAAAATATAATTCAAGACAAACTTTTCTCAAAATTTGATTTATCTATAAATTTACCAAATAAAAAAAAAACTATCTTAAAAAACTTTCAGATCCCATTATTAGGTGTTCATAATATAAGAAACTCCACAGCTGCAATTGCAGTTGCTCTTACTGTAGGAATTCCCGTATCTAATATAAAAAAAGGTCTGAAAAATTTCAAAGGTGTCCAGCGAAGGTTTAATAAGATATTTACATTTAATGGTGTTGATTTTTATGATGATTATGCCCATCATCCAACAGAAATAAAATCTGTGTTAGAGGGAGTAAAAAAAGTTTTTGGCAAGTTTGAAAGAGTGTGTATTTTTCAACCCCATAGAATATCAAGATTAAAAGATTTAAGAAATGAATTTGCTCATTGTTTCAGAGATGCAGACACAATTATATTATGTCCCATTTTTACAGCTGGAGAAAAAATAAAATTGGGTTTTGATTATAGTGATTTTGCAAAAGAAATAATAAAAAATTCTAAAGTAAAACTGTTTATGATTAAAAATAATATTGAATTAGCTAAATTTCTTAAGCAAAATATTTATGGAAATAAGATTGTCATAGGAATGGGTGCCGGCTCAATCTCAAATTGGATGAAAAAATTACCTGAATTAATGTAATGCAAATACCACAGCTTAAAAATTTACTAAAAGATTTTGATAAAAATATAATTTACGATCAAGATTTAAAGAAAAAAAATTGGTTTAATATTGGAGGCAAGTCAAAAGTTTTTTATAAAGCTGAAAATTTAAAGGATTTAGTTAAATTTCTGAAATTACTCGATAATAAGGAAAAAATTTTTATTATAGGTGCAGGATCTAACACCTTAATTTCAGACAGTATTTTTGATGGAGTGGTAATAAAGCTTAGTAAAAATTTTAATAGAATATCTTTATTGAAGGAAGATGTAATTATTTCTGGTAGTGCCGTTTTAGATAAAAGTTTATCTGAGTTTGCTGCTGAAAACAATTTGAGTGGGTTTGAATTTTTATCCTGTATCCCAGGATCAATTGGAGGAGGAATTAAGATGAATGCCGGATGTTTTGGAAGAGAATTTAAAGATATTCTTCTTTCAATTCAAGCATTAGATAAAACAGGGAATTTAATTACAATTCCTTCAAATGATATAAATTTTGATTATAGAGACACCGATTTGCCTGAGGACCTAATTTTTTTAAGTGCTTCTTTTAAAGGGGTAAAAAGTGATTCTAGCAAAGTAAACAGCGAAGTTAGAAAAATGAAATCTTTAAAGGAGAAAAATCAACCAATGAAAATTAAAACTGGTGGAAGCACTTTTAAAAACCCTATAAATCAAACTAATAAAAAAGTTTGGGAGTTAATAAGAGAGTCAGTTTCTATTGATACTAAGTTTGGTGATGCGCATATCTCAGAAAAACATTCAAATTTTTTTGTAAATAAAGGCAATGCAACATTTAATGATATGAAAAAATTAATTGATTTTGTCTCAAAAAAAGTTCTAGAAAAAACTGGCATTAAATTAGATAAAGAAATTAAAATATTGGAATAATTTGAAAAAAAAAATTTTGATAATTTCTGGTGGTATTTCTAAGGAGAGAATTATCAGCTTAGAGACTGGCAAACAGGTTGCCAAAGAACTAAAAAAGAATAATTATCTGGTAAGAACATGCGAACCCGATAAAAATTTATTATCAACAATAAAAAAATTCAAACCCAATTGTATCTTTAATGCTCTACATGGTCAGTTTGGAGAAGATGGATATATACAAACAATCCTAGAGATAATAGGAATACCTTATACACATTCAGGTGTTATTGCCTCAGCTAAGGCAATGGATAAAGAAATTTCCAAAAAAATATTTTTAGAAAATAAAATTTTGACACCCAAATATTTCATTTATAAATTTAACAAAACTAATAAAGACCTTATAAATTTTGTAAAAAAAAAGTTTAACTTTCCAGTTGTAATTAAACCAATTAATGAAGGCTCCAGTGTCAATGTGTATATCTGCAGTCAAAATAATTTATCAAAAAGATTAAAGATATTAAAAGATTATAAAAAAATAATGATAGAACAATTTATTCCTGGACGCGAAATTCAATCAGCCATAATTGGAAAGAGGAAACTTGGTGCAATCGAACTTAAACCAAAGAGAAAATTTTATGATTATCAAGCAAAGTATAACTCCAATGCTAAGACAGAACATATTATTCCAGTAGATTTACCAAAAAAGAAATACAAAGCTCTTATGAACATAACTTTAAAGGCTCATAATTTGATGGGATGTAGGGGAGTTACAAGATCAGATTTTAAATATCATAAGGGTAAATTTTATCTTTTAGAAATTAATACACAGCCAGGAATGACAAATCTATCTTTAGTTCCGGAGATATCAGCGTATATTGGAATTAATTTTATAAATCTAATTAAATTAATTTTAAAAGATGCATCTGTTAATAAGTAAAAAAATTACTATTTACTTATTACTATTTTGTTTTCTAGTATCAATTAACAATATTTCTTTGATGAATATCAGTTTTCCGAAAATCGATAAAATAGAGATTATTGGTCTCAATCTTGATGAGAAAAAAAAAATTGAAGATATTATAAATGATGCAAATTTTAAAAATATCTTTTACTTAGATAAGAAATATTTAAAAAAAAAAATCAATTCAATTAATATTATTGAACAATTTGAAATATTCAAAAATTATCCTTCAACCTTGAAAATATTTATTAAGGAAACAAGAGTACTTGCACAAACAAAAAGAAATGGTTTTGATTATTTTATTGGATCAAATGGAAAACTAATTCGAAATGATAATATAGCTGCTAACCTACCATTTGTGTTTGGTGATTTAAATCTTAATGAATTTTTAAATTTTAAAAATGAAATTGATAAATCAAAATTTGATTTCAAGAATATTACAAAATTATATTATTTCAAATCAAAGAGATGGGATATAGAAACATCAAAAGGATATTTAATAAAATTGTCAAAAGATAATGTTGAGAAAGATTTAAACTTGTTTGTTCGTTTATCTGATGAGAAAAAATTTAAGGATAAATTAGTAATTGATTTTCGCCAAAGAGGTCAAATTATATTAAATGAAAAATAATTTAGAAAATAAGATATTTCTTTTTTTAGGTATTGATAAATTTACAATAGTTGCGTTAAATTCAATTGACGAAGAAGTTTATAAAAAGGAAATCTTAAAAGATAATAAAAGTAATCAAATTGATTTAAATTTTTTAGACAACTTTTTGAATGAAAATATTTTTAAGATAGAAAAAAAACTTAATGAATTTGTTAAAAATATTTTTTTAATTATTGATCACCAAAATATTTTTTCAATTTATTTATCAATTAAAAATAAATTTGATAATATAAATATAAACTCTGATTCAATGCATAAATTACTTTTAGAGGCAAAAAGTTGTTGTAAAAAAACACTAGAAGATCTTGATATTCTTCATATGAAAATTGATCAGTTTTATATTGATGGAACCTATTTTAAAACTTTACCAAAAAAAAAAAATTGTAATAATCTTTCTATTGATATCAGTTATATATGTTTACCCAAAAAGATTTCAAAAACTATTGAAAATGTTCTTAGAAAGTACCAAATATCATTGGATAGAATGTTGAGTTTAGATTATTTGAATAGTTTTTTAGATGACAAAAATGGAAATTTGTATGCAACTGCACAAAAAATCTTAGATGGTTTTAATGAGAACGAAGTGTTTATCGCTGATAGAAACTCAAAAAAATTGGGTTTTTTTGAGAAATTCTTTAATTTTTTTAATTAGTTCGTATTTTCTTGTAACATTTGTTGTTTTTAAATTTTAAGATATGAAGATTAAAAGTTCTTCGTGTCTTTATTAAATCAAAAAACTATTAAAAAACCTGTAACTTTCAGCGGTATAGGCCTTCACTCTGGAAAACCGTCTAAGATTTGCGTTAAACCCTCTAGTCCAGACACTGGGATTGTATTTAAAAGAATAGATAAAAAAGAAAACAACCTTATCTATCCAAATTTTATGAATGTGAGCAATACAGCTTTAAATACCACTATCAGTAATAGCAATGGAGTGAAAGTTTCAACCATAGAACATCTTATGGGAGCTCTATTTGGAATTGGAATTGATAATGCATTGATTGAAATTGATAATGAGGAAGTACCAATTCTAGATGGGTCAGCGAAAATTTTTATTAAAGAAATATTAACAACGGGTCTAGAGCTAAGTGGTAAACCCATAAAGATAATTAAGATAAACAAAAAAATTGAATTTAAAAAAGGTGAAAAGTTTATCTCAATTGAACCCTCAAAATTGAGTTTAGATATAGATTTTGAGTTAAAATATAATAATAAAATTATCGGGAACCAAAGAAACAAAAAAAATGTTTATGAGGACGATCTTACAGAAATTTTTGATTCAAGAACTTTCTGTCTTTATGAAGACATAGAGATGATAAAGAAAAATGGGTTAGCAAAAGGTGGAAGCCTAGATAATGCTGTTGTGGTGAAAGGCGAAGAAGTTTTAAATCCAGAGGGCTTAAGGAATTCAAAAGAGTTTGTTAATCACAAAATACTTGATTGTATTGGTGATCTTTATACATGTGGATATAGGATGATAGCTAGTATTAATTGTTCTCAAGGTGGACATTATTTAACAAATAGCTTGTTAAGAGAAGTATTTAATAATAAAGATAATTTTTCTATTATAGAAATCCAAGAAAGAACTCTACCTCATACATTAATTAATAGAAGTTTGCTAAGATCAATAGCATAGATTAAATTCAACCTTATAATTTTATCTAAAATCTATATAATTTTATTAATGTATAAATTAAAAATAGTTTTTATTATTTTTTCTCTAATATTTTTTTATTCATGTAGTAAAGAAACTGAAAATATAAAACTAATTAAAGAGACAGACCAAAAAATAGAAATGATATCAGCCTATGAGAAAGGCATGGATCTATTTGAAATTGGTGACTACTTTGCTGCAAGTAAAAAGTTTTTAGAGGCTGAAATTTTATTTCCACAATCACAATGGGCACCCAAATCAGTTCTGATGGCTTCCTATTCATATTATATGCAGAGTTATTACAGTTTAGCTATTGAAAATATTAAAAGATATTTTAAAACTTATCCTAACGACAAAGATAAGGCTTACGCACATTATCTTCTAGCAATTTGTTACTATGAAACTATTGAGGGTGAAAAAAAAGATTTAGCACCCTTAATTTTATCAAAAAATGAATTTAATTTTGTAATTAAAAATTTTCCAAATACTGATTATGCTTATGATGCAAAATTTAAAATTGATTTAATTAACGACATACTAGCTGCAAAAGAAGTCTATATTGGTAGACATTATATAAAGAAAAAAAAGTGGATACCTGCTCTTAATAGATTTAAGAATGTTTTAAAAGAATATGAAACTACAATTCATGTAGAGGAAGCAATACATAGATTGGTTGAAATTTATTACAAATTAGGCATGGAGGAAGAGTCACTAAAATATGCTTCATTATTAGGTTATAATTATAATTCAGGAGAATGGTATAAGGAGACTTACAAAATTTTTAATAGAAAGTATAAAACCTCTATTCCTGAGAGAAAAAAAGAAAAAAGTAAAATTTTAAGTAGAATTAAGAGTCTTTTTTAAAAATGCCTGATGATAAAATTAATCAAGATTACTTGAAAAAGATTAAGTTATTTCAAAAGTATAATAAGCATTATTATGATTTAAATAATCCTTTAGTTAGTGATAAAGAATTTGATAAACTCAAGTTAGAGATTCTTAAATTAGAAAAAAAATATAAACATTTAAATAATATTAACTCTCCATCTAATTCAGTAGGTTTTAAACCATCTAAAGTTTTTAAAAAGGTAAAACATTCAGTTCCAATGCTTTCGTTAGGCAATGCTTTCGAAGAAAACGATTTAATAAATTTTGAAAAAAAAATTTTAAATTTTCTAAATGAGGACAAGAGTTTCAATATAATATATAGCGCTGAGCCTAAAATTGATGGTATATCAGCTTCTTTAATTTACAAAAATGGAAAATTTATTACTGGTTTATCCAGAGGCGATGGAAAAGAGGGAGAAGATATTACTGAAAATTTAAAAACTATTGAAGATATTCCACACCTTATAAGGTCAAAAAATTTTCCAAAAGAAATTGATATAAGAGGTGAAGTATTTATCCAAAATGGTGATTTTGAGAAATTAAAAGATAAATTTGCAAATCCAAGAAATGCAGCCTCTGGATCTTTGAGACAAAAAGATCCTAAAGAAACAAAAAAAATTCCCTTAAAATTTATTGCTTATACTTTTGGTTATGAAAAGGGTCTGAAAGCTACATCACAAAATGAATATTTAAAAGATTTAAAGGAATGGGGTTTTAAAACTAATCCTTTAAATAAAACTCTAGAAAAAATAGAAAATTTAATGACTAACTATCATGAAATTGAAAAAAAAAGAGGTGATATAGATTTTGATATTGATGGAATCGTCTATAAAGTTAACAATTTTCAATTACAAAAAAGGTTAGGGAATGTTGCTAATGCTCCCAGATGGGCTATCGCTCACAAATTTTCAGCTAATAGTGGAATTTCTAAAATAAAAGATATAGAGATTCAAATTGGCAGAACTGGCGCATTAACCCCTGTAGCAAAAATCAATCCTGTAAATATTGGAGGAGTAGTTGTTTCTAATGCAACTTTACATAATGAAGAAGAAATAAATAGAAAAGACATAAGGGTGAATGATACAGTTTTGATTGAAAGAGCTGGCGATGTAATACCACATGTAGTTTCTGTAGATCTAAAAATGAGGAATAAGGATTCAAAAAAATTTAATTTTCCTCTTAAATGTCCATCTTGTGGATCCAAAACTATTAAAGATTTTAACTTTACGACTAAAAAAGAAGATGCAGTAAGAAGATGCTCTAGTGAGGGATATGAGTGTGAGAAAATGTCTATAGAGAAAATAAAACATTTTGTCTCAAAAGAAGCTTTTAACATCGAGGGTTTCGGTAAAAAGATAGTTGAAAACTTTTGGAATTTGAATTTAATCAAACTCCCACCAGATATATTCAAGCTTGATTTTAAAAAAATCGAAAGTTTGGATGGGTGGGGTAAGCAATCAGTTGCTAATTTAAAATATTCAATAAATTTAAGAAAAAAAATTTCTTTTGAAAAATTTGTCTATTCCTTGGGCATCAGGCATATTGGTTTAGAAAATGCTAAAATCATATCTAAGAACTTAAAATCACTTAAAAATTTTTTAGCACTCTCAAAAAAAAGTAATTTTGATGATCTAAGGAATATTGATGGAATAGGCGAAACCCAGATAAATTCAATTAAAAATTTTTTCAACAATGAGACAAATTTAAAGGTGTTAAAAAATTTGGATGAATTACTTGAAGTTAAAGACGTAGAAACACCCAAAGTTGGTGGTCCATTAAACAATAAAACATTTATGTTTACAGGCAAACTATCAAACATGAGTCGTTCTGAGGCAAAATCTTTAATTGAGCAAAATTCAGGATCAATAGTCAGCAATGTTACAAAAAAACTTGATTATCTTATTATTGGTGAAAAACCAACTAATAGGAAAGTTTATGCAGCAAAAAATTTAGGTGTAAAAATCTTAGACCAGTCTTCTTGGTTAAAGATGCTTAAATAAAACTCGCTAACCATTTTTTTTCATTCCTATTTAAAAATGGAGATATTTTCGAGTAAACTTTTAAATGATAATTAAAAAGATAGTTTTTTTCTTGCTTAGTTAGGAGATTAAAGTTGATTAATTCTTTTTCTATTGGAGCTAAAGTTAAATTTTCAAAACCTAATTTTCTGCCAATTTTTTTTACATAAACTAAGTTTTCAATGCGAATCCCAAATTTATCTTTTTTATAATAACCTGGTTCATTACTAAGTATCATTCCTTCTTGAATTTTTACTGAATTAGATTTTGAGATAGCTTGAGGTCCCTCATGAACATTAAGAAAAAAACCAACTCCATGTCCTGTGCCATGACTATAATCTAGACAGTCTTTTTTAAGAAATTTTCTTGCATCTTTATCAATAAGTTTTCCAGTTTTTTTTTTATTAAGTTCAGTTTGAGCAACAGCAATATGTCCTTTCAAAACATTTGTAAAAATATTTTTTATAATTTTGTTTTGATTTTCAAAGCAGATAGTTCTTGTTACGTCTGTTGTACCATATTTATATTGACCACCCGAGTCACATAGGAATATCTCATTTTTTTTTATTAGCTTTGTATTATTTTTGGTAGCTCTATAGTGAACTATTGCCCCATTTTTTCCACTACCTGCAATAGTATTAAAACTTGGAAATAAATATTTTGGACTCATTCTTCTAATTTTCTCTAATTTATTTTGTGCATCAACTTCAGTTATATTCATTTTTTTTAAATTTTTTATCCAGTAAATAAATTTTGTTAATGCAACTCCGTCTATGACATGCGCGTTAATCATATTTTTTATCTCAATTTTATTCTTTATAGACTTAAGAATATAAATTGGATCTTCTTTTTTTATTATTTTCAATTTTTTTTCTATTACTTTTTCAAAATATAAAGAACATGTTTTTTCATCTATTAAAATAGTTCCTTTTTTTAATTTATCGAAAAAATCTAATATATACCTTGGATCAATTATCTGGTTTTGTTTAAGTTTTTTCTCACTTAAAAGTTTTGTTGTTTTATTTTTTTCAACAATTAAGAAAACTTGTTTTTCTTTTGTAAGTAAAAGATTACTATTTGGTATTGGGCTTGTTGGACTATCGTAGCCTCTAATATTCAATAACCATGCAACATTTTCTGGTGCAGTAATAAATAGATAATCATATTTATTTCTTTTTAGAAAAGATGAAACCCTAGAAACCTTTTTGTGATGACTCTCACCAGCTATACTTTTATCAATTGAGTAAAATGAGGATTTTTTTTTACTCTTTATTTTTGAAATTTTATCAACAAGATTTTCCTTTATGACAGTAATTTTATTATTTTTTAAAAAAAAATTCTTTATTTGTTTTGAGGTAAACAATGAAGGATCAATTCCTAAATTCAAATTTTTAAAAACACTTGTATTAATAATTTTGAAATAATCTAAAATTTTAAAATTTTTACCACTTTCGATTTTACTTTGGATCGTATATCTTCCATCAACAAAAAGGTAGTTTCTATTTTTTAAAATTACTGCATAACCTGCAGATCCTGTGAAATTTGAGATAAATTTAAGCCTATCTTTTTTAGAATATTCAGAGAAAAATTCATCATTTTTAGGTACGACATATCCATCAATTCCATATTTTAAAAATTTACTTCTGAGTTTATTTATTCTCTTTTTTATCATTTAATTCTTTTTTGATATCGAATCCATCCAGGACTTCTTTTAGAATCATCGTCTAATTCAAAATCTTGATTAAACTCAAATTCTTCAAATGTATCTTTGCTTTCATCAAAATATGAGTTTTTTTCTAAATTATTTTCTGGAAGCTCATCAATAAATCTTGATGCCATACTATCTATCCAATCACCTTGATAAAACCTATTCATTGAAAACGAGATAATTGCATTTCTTTTAGCTCTGGTAATTCCAACATAAGCTAATCTTCTTTCCTCTTCTAAACCATTGTGTCCTTTTTCTTCTATCGATTTTTGATGAGGAAATAATCCCTCTTCCCAGCCAGGTAAAAAAACCACATCGAATTCTAATCCCTTTGCAGCATGCATAGTCATCATATTGATTTTTTCACCCTCCCAATCTTGATCAATAGACGTTGCAAGTGATACATGATCTAAAAAACTCTCTAAGTTGTCAAATTCTTTCATGGCACTCAATAATTCTTTGATATTTTCTAAACGATTTTCATTTTCAAGATCTTTTTTATTTTTTAACATTGCAGAATATCCAGACTCATCTAAAAGAATTTGTAATAATTTTACTTGATTAAATTTTTTAATTTTTAAATCATTTCTCCATTTAGAAATTAAATCTAAAAATAAAGTTAAACCTATCTTTGCCTTTGGTTTTATCAAATTTTTCTCAATCATTTTTCTTGATGAACTTTCTAAACTAATTTTATTTTTTTTTGAGTATTCGTGTATTGTTTTAATTGTACTTTCACCGATAGACCTTTTGGGATTATTTACAATTCTTTCGAAAGCCAGATCATCTTTTTCTTGGTTAATTAATCTTAAATAGGCTACACAATCTTTTATCTCAGCTCTCTCATAAAATTTAATTCCCCCTAAAATTCGATAAGGCATACCAATTTTTAAAAATCTTTCTTCAAATTCTCTTGTTTGAAAAATAGCTCTAACTAAAATTGAAATATTATTAAGAGAGTATTTCTTTTTAATTTTTTCTACTTCATCTGAAATACCTATTGCTTCATCTTTTCCATTCTTAAAACAATTTAATTTTATAAGGTCACCTTCATCCATTGTAGATTTTAGAGTTTTACCAACTCTATTTTGATTATTAGAAATTAATGATGAAGCAACAGATAAAATATTTTTTGAAGATCTATAATTCTCCTCTAGCCTTATTATTTTTGTATTTTCATAAATCTTATCAAAATCTAGAAAATTTTTAATTTCAGCTCCTCTCCAACTATAAATTGATTGATCATCATCTCCTACACAACATATATTCTTATTTTTTTCCGCTAATAAATTGAGCCACCGACTTTGTATATAATTTGTATCCTGATATTCATCGACAAGAATGTATTTAAAATTTTTAGAATAGATGTCCCTAATATCTTTATTTTTTTCTAAAATTTTTACTGCATGTAAGATTAGATCTCCAAAATCACAGGCATTCAACTCGATCAGTTTCTGTTGATAAATTTTGTAAACAGGTAAGATTGTTTTTTCATAAATATCCTTAAAATTAATCTTTACTTCATTTGGATACAAACCTTTATTTTTCCATTTTTCTATAATTGCGATAACATATCTTGGTGCAATCTGTTTGACGTCAATATTTTCTGCTTTACAAATGTTCCTAATCAATCTGATTTGATCATCAGTATCAATAATTGTAAAATTTGAATTTAGATTTACAGCTGGTGCATGCTTCCTAAGTAATTTTGCACATATTGAGTGAAATGTTCCTAGCCAAGTCAAACCAACAGCAGACGATCCTAAAATTTTACTTACTCTATTATGCATTTCTTTTGCTGCTTTATTTGTGAATGTCACAGCAAGGATTTGATTAGGGAAAGCATTTTTGTTTTTTATAATGTGTGCAATCCTACTAGTTAAAACCTTCGTTTTACCTGATCCAGCTCCAGCAACTATCAATAATGGTCCATCCAAAGCTAAGACGGCTTTTTTTTGGGCTTCATTAAGATTTTTTAAATAATCAGAGTTTACCATTTGAATAATTTAATTATAAGTCAGTCAATTTATGTTTAATTTTAATAAAAAAAAATTTCGAAAAATATTATCACCAATTAACACGTTATTAGATAATTTTTTTGGTATATTTAAAAGTTCTAATAAGTACGCACCTGTTAAGAAAAAATTTATTTACTTAGATAACAGGATTGAAAATTTTTTTGAAGGAATTCGAAATTTAAAGAAATACAATCAGAGCAAGAAAAAATTTTATCATTTAGATAACAAGATAGCCATTTCTGCTGCCTCTCTATTGCTACTTTGTTTTAGTTATTTTCTAATTCCGGTATTTTATAAAGAAGACAGTGTCAAAACCTCTTTGATAAATCAAATTTCAGATAAATACGATATTAATATTGAGTTTAAAGAAAAAATTAAATACGGCTTATTTCCTAAGCCATTTTTCTACACTAAAAATTTAGATATTAAATATAATGAAAAAGTTATTGCCAACTCAGGGTATGTAAAATTTTTTATTTCTTTTAAAAATTTTTTTTTATCAGAAAATATCTCAATAAAAAATTTAGTATTTCAAGATACAGAATTTAATATTAATTCAAATAATATTAATTTTTTTCTAAAGTCTTTAAATAGTTCTGATAAAGAAAATGAATTTATTTTTAAAAGATCTAAATTTTTTTATAAAGATCAAAATGATGATTTATTATTTCTGTCCAAAATAAATAATTTTAATTTTTTTTATGATGATGTGAATAATTTTCAAAAAGTAAAATCAAGTTTTGAAGTATTTAACATTCCATTCAAATTAGATATTTCCAAAAATGTTATTAGTGAAAATAAAAATATTAAATTAGTCTCAAAAAAAATTAGATTAAATATTGAAACTTCTGTTGAATATGGTGAAGACAAAATAAGTGGTATTTTTGATATTGTATCAATTAATAAAAGAAATCTATTCTCATATTTCATTAAAGATAATTCTTTAAATTTTTTATCATCAAAAAAAGATTTTAGAGGTGAAGTAAATTTTAAACCATTTTATTTATCTACAGATTTAAATTTTAATTTCATAAGTCAAAAAAAAATATTTCAAAGTGAGTCTTTATTAATAGATTTGCTAGACTCAGAATTGTTAAATAATCCAAATTTGAATGCATCAATTAATATCAAAATTGATAAGATTGATAAATTTGATTACTTACAAGATTTTATTTCTAAAATACATCTAGGCGATGGAAGAATTTTAATTAAAAATTTTAATACTCAATGGAATGACTCTGTATTAATAAAATCAAACGAAATAGAGTTTTTAAATGACATAGATGGAAAAAAATTAGTTGGTGAAATTACTTTTAATTTTGATGATATAGAAAAATTTTTTAGATATTTTCAAATAAAAAGAAATTATCGAGATGTTTTTAAAACAATAAGACTAGACTTTGTCTATGATCTTACACTTGATAAATTAATTATGAATAATTTAAGAATTGATAATAAATCATCAAAAAAAATAGATAAGTTTTTGAATCTATATAATAAACGTGAAAACAATCCTTTTAATAAAGTTACTATAAGAAATTTTATAAAGGAATTTTTCAAAGTTTATGCAGGGTAGATCATTTTTTTGGGATCTACAATTTTATTATAATCTTTCTCACTTATAAGTTTAGATTTTAGTGCTTCATGTTTTAAAGTTGTTTTATTTTTGAGAGCTAGCTTAGCGATTTTGGCTGAGTTATCATAGCCAATGTGCGGAGCAAGCGCAGTAACTAACATTAAAGAATTGTCTAAATATTCTTTTATTTTACTCCTATCAGCTTTTAATCCTCTTATACAATACAGTGAAAAATTTTTTATGCTGTCAGATAAAAGATTTATAGATTGCAAAATATTATGCGCAATTAAAGGCTTAAATACATTTAATTCAAAATGTCCATGTGATCCTGCCATTGTTATTCCGTTATGGTTGCCTATTACTTTCACACAAACCATGGTGACAGCTTCTGATTGAGTAGGGTTAACTTTTCCTGGCATAATTGATGAACCTGGCTCATTTGCAGGCAATATTAATTCTCCATACCCTGCCCTTGGACCAGAACCAAGAAATCTAATATCATTTGCAATTTTCATTAAGCTAACAGCGGTAGTGTTCAAGGTACCTGAGAAGTTTACAATTTCATCATGTGCAGCAAGAGCTGCAAACTTATTTTTCGTAGGCTTGAATGGAAGTTTTGTAATTTTTCTTATCTCATTAATTATTTTTTTATCAAAATTTTTTTTACTATTTATTCCAGTTCCTACTGCAGTTCCACCTTGTGCAAGGGAATATATTTCATTTAAAGCCACACTAATCCTATTAATACAATCATTGATTTGAGATTGATAACCAGAAAATTCTTGACCTAAAGAAAGTGGTGTTGCATCTTGTAAATGGGTTCTACCCACTTTGATAATATTTTTAAAATTTGATATTTTTTTTTTAAGCTCATGATCTAGCAATTTAAGAGATGGCAATAATTTATTTTTTGTTTCGATGGCTATAGCAATATGCATTGCAGTTGGAAAAACATCATTTGTAGATTGAGATTTGTTTACATGATCATTTGGATGAATGGGTTTTTTAGACCCCTTTTTTCCTCCTAATTTTTCAATAGCTCTGTTAGCAATAACTTCATTTACGTTCATATTAGTCTGTGTACCTGATCCAGTTTGCCAAACTTTAAGTGGAAAGTGCTCATCAAGTTTACCAGAGATAACTTCATTTGAGGCTGCAATTATAGAATTAGAAATTTTTGAAGGAAGTTGTTTTTCTTTTAAATGGACTATTGCAGCTGCTTTTTTAATAATTGCTATAGATTTAATCAAAATTGGCCGAACTAAAAAATCTCCAATATCAAAATATTTTTTTGATCTTTGTGTAGATGCACCCCAATATTTATCATTAGGAACATTTATTGATCCAATACTGTCAAATTCTTTTCGAAATTTCATTGATAATCTATCAACATATATATATTAAAAAATACATAACTAACAGGAGCAAAATGACAAATTTTGAAAAAGTAGGCATTTTTATGAAAACTTTTGGCCAAGATGTTAAGCAGAGTTCTGCATTAAGTACTGACAAGATTAATGAATTACGAGTAAGTCTTATTAAAGAAGAACTTGATGAATTAATAGAGGCAATGAATAAAAAAGATTTAGTCGAAGTAGCTGATGCATTAACGGATATTCTTTACGTTACATATGGTGCAGGACATGCATTTGGTATAAATCTCGATGATTGTTTTGAAGAAGTTCAAAATTCAAATATGAGTAAATTAGATAAAGATGGTAAACCCATTTATAATGACAAAGGTAAAGTTATGAAGGGTCCTAATTACTTTAAACCAGATTTAAGTAAATTTATTAAATAGTTTAGGGGGGCGTTCTGTTGCCAGGTGCCCCGAACCCCGTTTACTCAATTAACAAAGTTAATTAAGCAGCAAGTGCGTAACTTTCGTTAGCAATTATAAATTAGCCCTTTACGGAGGAACAATTCCGAACGAAAGAATAGCTTTTAGTCACTCGTCGAATCTAGTTCACCCCCATAAGTTGTAAATGGTGGAGGTGGTGGGTACTGCCCCCACGTCCGCAATGGTTATTACGAAATTCGTTTATCGTCATAGTTGGAAATCCAACTTTATTAATATAAAAGGAAATTCTAGAGATTCAATAACATTCATGAAATTAACTAAAGAACAACAAGAAGATATAAAAAATCAGCAATCACAAAGCAATTCAACAAAAAGAGTTACTTCACCTGAATTAGAAAAAATTCTTTACGAAGCATTGCCTGCCCTTGACCATGGTTTTGTAAGAGTTGTTGATTATATGGGAGATGACACTTCAATCGTTCAGTCAGCTAGAGTTTCTTATGGTAAGGGTACTAAACAAGTTTCTACAGATTCAGGTTTAATAAAATATTTAATGCGTCACTGGCATAGCACCCCATTCGAGATGTGTGAAATTAAATATCATATTAAGCTACCAATTTTTATCGCTCGTCAATGGATTAGACATAGAACTGCAAATGTAAATGAATATTCTGCAAGGTATTCAATTTTAGATAAAGAATTTTACTTACCATCAAAAGAAAATCTTGCAGCTCAATCGACATCTAATAGACAGGGAAGAGGAGACGTCTTGGAAGGGGAACAAGCTAATGAAGTTTTAGAACTTTTAAAAAATGATGCTGAAAGAACATATGCAAATTACGAAACGATGCTCAATGAGAGATATGATGGATCTACTATTGATGAAAATAAAAAAGGTTTGGCAAGAGAACTTGCAAGAATGAATCTTACATTAAACACCTATACTCAGTGGTATTGGAAAACAGATTTACTAAATCTTATGAATTTCTTAAGATTAAGAGCGGACCACCACGCGCAATATGAAATTAGAGTTTATGCTGATATAATGTTGGATACACTGAAAAAATGGGTTCCAATAACTTATGAGGCTTTCATGGATTATAGAGTAGGGGGGACTGAGATTTCATCTAAAGGAAAAATGATTATAAAAAAATTAATCAATGGAGAAAATGTTTCTATGGAAGAATCAGGTTTGTCTAAACGAGAATGGAATGAATTAATGAATGCTTTTGATCTCAAAGACAAACTTTTAAGATGATAAAAAATTTTAATTTTTTAATAATTTTTTCAATAGTATTGAGTTTTATTTTTTCAATATCTTTATCTAACTACAATTTATCTAAATACGACATCAATGTTATTGATGGAGATATCAGTTATCATAAAATGATTAAAACTGATCCTTATAGATATTTATCACATGGTTCTGAAATAAAGGATCAGTTAAAGGATGGAAAAAATTTTTTTGTTACTGGAAGAGAACATTATACTAAATATTTGCCTCCTAGATTAGCTGCTATTTACTATTACATCTTTGATATAGACTTTTCTGATAGTGACAAACCAGGCGCACAGGTTAATACGGGAAATCATTTTTATTATCTTTTAATTCAAAACTTGATTTATTATTTTAGCATTTTATTTTTATATTTTTCAGTTAAAGCGAGTTTTAATAAGAAAATCGTTTTTTTATCCTTAATTTTTTTATGTTTGGAGCCAACTATTTTCCAGTATCATAGTTCTTTTTGGTCTGAATCTGTTTTTTTTTCATTACAAATTATAATCATGGCATTAACTTTTAGAGAGAAAAAAACAATTTATAGCTACATTTTAATCGGTTTATTTGTTGGAATTTTAAGTCTGCAAAAACAGTTAGGAATTTTTTACATAATTCCAATTATTATTTTTATATTTCTTTTTGACAAAAAAAAAACAATTCATAATTTTTTACTAATTATGTTTGGATTTAGTATCATCCAAACTTTTCTTGGTATTAATAACCTCTATAGATCAGGAGCGTTTTACATTATGACCGCTGATACCAAGATAGAAATGCATAGAGCTTTAGTTAGAAAAGTCATTATCAAGGCTGAAAATATTTCATCTGAACAATTTAATGAAAAAGAAGGTATCGCAGCTTTTAACTGGCTTAAAAAAAATAAAATTGAATTTAATGAAAATTCAAATCACCTCCAGTTATCAAAGGGATTTATGAATTATAGGGAAAGTATTTTAAATGAAAAAGATAAGATTAATTTTGATGGGTTTATTAGAAAAAGGACTTTTGAATACATTTTTAAATATCCTTTGAAATTTACAAAACACATACTGAAACAATCAGTACATACTGTCTTGTTAAACCCGTTCCATATTTTTTCTGAACATAATTTCCGTTCAAGTGAAGTTTATTATGTTTCAAAAAAACATGATGAATTAGTCCCTTTGAGAATAGTTTACAGTTTATTCATATATTTAATTGCAAGTTTTGGTATATTTCATTTTTTTAGAGAAAAAGAATATGAGAAACTTTTTTTTCTTTTAATTTCAGCTTTGTATTTTTACGCAACAATTTTTTGGCACGGAAATACAAGATACTTTGTTCCTTGTGTGATTTATCTATCTTTTTTATTTGGCGCTGGTTTAAATTATTTGATTGAGTTCTTTAATAAAAAAATTAAATAAAACTTGATTTAATTTTTTTTGCTATATGTAAATAAATTTTAGAAATTTCATTTTCAGGATGGGCCTCGACAATTGGTTTTCCATTATCTCCATATTTTCCAACATTTGGACTAATTGGAATTTCTCCCAAAAATTCTTTTTTGAATTCTTGAGCGGTTTTTTTAACTCCTCCTTCTCCAAAGATATTATATTTTTTGTTATCATCTCCAATAAAATAACTCATGTTATCTATTAGACCTAAAACTTTTACTCCAAGCTTATCAAACATCTTAATTCCTCTTTTCACGTCAATTAATGCAACTTCTTGTGGTGTTGAAACTATGATTGCCCCATCTATCTTTATTTCTTGAGATAAGGTTAGCTGAGTGTCACCAGTTCCTGGAGGCATATCAATAATTATGAAATCTAAATCTTTCCAGTTAACTTTTTGTGTGAATGTTCGAATTGCACTCGTTACCATCGGTCCTCGCCAAATCATGGGTGTTTCTTGATCAGTAAGGAAGCCGATTGACATACATTGAATGTCGAATTTAATTACAGGGTCTAATTTTTGACCATCACTTTTTGGTTTTTCATTAATTCCTAACATTTTGGGAATTGATGGACCGTAAATGTCTGCATCTAATATACCAACCTTACAATTAGCTTTTTTGAGCGCTAAAGCTAAGTTTGTTGCAAAAGTGGATTTTCCAACACCACCTTTCGCACTAGAAATTGCAATTGTAAACTTAGTTCCTCTAATTGGATTTTTCTCAGGCAATTTTCTACCCAATTTAGCTCTCATTGCGTCACTTAATTCTGGTTTTTCCTTTGGCATATCTAGATCTTAACTTGTTTTTCCACATAAAGACATTATATAGATTGCCATATGTCAGACGATTTTAGACAAAGTGGAGGTAGTCCCTGGGGAACACCCCCTGGAGGAAGCGGTGGTGGAAGTGGCAATGGCTCAGGCAGAGGTCCAACTCCTCCAGATATAGACAAAATTATAAGAGAGTTCCAAGAAAAGATTAAAAAATTTTTACCTGGTGGCAGTTCTTCAGGTGGTAAACAAATTATTTTAGTTTTAATTATTCTAGGATTTGTTTGGTTAGCTAGTGGACTTTACAGAGTATTACCAGACGAGCAAGGAGTAGTCCTAAGATTTGGTAAATTTGTGAAAACAACTCAACCAGGATTAAATTATCATATTCCTTTTCCTGTTGAGTCTGTGCTTACTCCAAAAGTTACGAAAGTTAATAGAATTGATATTGGTTTTAGATCTGAAAGAGATAGTGGGTTTACATCACAAGGTGGTGTAGCAGATGTTCCCCAAGAAAGCTTAATGTTAACCGGAGATGAAAATATTGTTAATATCGATTTTTCAGTTTTCTGGGTTATTAAAGATGCTGGCAATTTTTTATTTAAGATTCAAGATCCAGAAGGAACAGTTAAAGCAGCAGCCGAGACTGCTATGAGAGAAGTAATTGCAAGATCTGACATTCAACCAATTTTAACTGAAGGTAGATCGGTCATAGAGACAGACACGCAAGAAATTATTCAAAAGATTTTAGATGAATACACTAGTGGTATTCAAATTACTCAAGTGCAAACTCAAAAAGCTGACCCACCTGATCAGGTGATTGATGCATTTAGAGATGTACAGGCTGCAAGAGCCGATATGGAAAGATCCAAAAATGAGGCAGAAGCGTATGCAAATGATGTTATACCAAGAGCACGAGGAGAAGCTCAAAAAATTTTACAAGCTGCAGAAGCTTATAAGAAAGAAGTTGTAGCTAAAGCTGAAGGTGAAGCAAGTAGGTTCTTAGCCATTTATAATGAATATAAAAACGCAAAATCTGTGACACAAGAAAGAATGTATTTAGAAACAATGGAAAAAGTTTTAGCTGATATCGATAAAGTGATAATTGAAAAAAATGCAGGATCAGGTGTAGTTCCTTATTTACCACTACCTGAATTACAAAAAAAGAAAGTGACAAACTAATATGAACGCTGGAAAAATTACCGCTGGAATTATAGTTCTTTTAGCTGCAATCGCATTCTTTTCAATTTTTATAGTTAAAGAAGTTAATCAGGCAATTGTTCTACAATTTGGTGATCCAAAAAGAATAATTTTAAAACCAGGATTAAACTTTAAATTACCTTTTATTCAAAACGTTGTATTTTTAGATAAAAGAATTCTTAATTTAGATACACCACCAGAAGAAGTGATCGCCTCAGATCAAAAGAGATTGATAGTTGATGCTTTCGCGAGATTCCAAATAGTTGATCCCCTAAAGTTTTATATTTCAGTCGGGAACGAGAGAGTTGCAAGATCAAGACTAGCTACGATTATTAACTCAAGAATTAGGAACGTCTTAGGACAACAAGAACTTCAAACACTTCTTTCAGAAGACAGAACGAAACAAATGGCATTAATTCAAGAAGGTGTAAATAATGAGGCTGAAAATTTTGGTATAAAAATAGTCGATGTTAGAATTAAAAGAGCAGATCTTCCCCAAGCAAACAGTGACGCGATATTTAGAAGAATGCAAACTGAAAGGGAGAGAGAAGCGAAAGAATTTAGAGCAAGAGGTGCTGAAATGGCAGTTACAATTACATCAACTGCTGACAAAGAAGTTACAGTAATTTTAGCTGACGCGCAGAAGAAATCTGAAATCATGAAAGGTGAAGGTGATGGTGAGAGAAATAAAATTTTTGCCAATGCATTTGGCCAAGATCCAGAATTCTTTGCATTTTATAGAGCAATGCAAGCTTATGAAAAAGCTTTGATAGGAGGAGAGACATCTTTAATTCTTTCTCCAGACAGTGAATTTTTTAAATTTTTTGGGAATATAAAACCACAAACAGAGTAAAATTTAATGAAAGAATTGATCATAGCATTTGGTCTGTTCTTATTTATTGAGGGAATTCTTTATGCCTTATTTCCATCAAAAATGAAGAATATGTTAAAGAAGCTTGAGTTAATAAAAGATAGCCAATTACGTACTGGTGGATTAATTTTTGCTTTAATTGGATTTATTATAATTTATTACGCTAAAAGTTAGAATGATAAAAATAAAAGCAATATTCCTATCTTTATTATTAGTATTTAATTTTTCATCGATATCTAATTCTCAAAATGTTCCTAATTCGTTTGCAGATTTAGCAGAAAAATTAATGCCATCTGTAGTTAATATTTCGACAACACAAACCGTTGTTGAAAGAAGCAATCCTTTCCCAAATTTTCAATTTCCCCCTGGATCACCATTTGGTGATATGTTTAAAGAATTTGGAACACCTCAAGAAAGGCAATCTTCGGCACTGGGCTCAGGATTTATAATTGATGAAGAGGGAATAGTAGTAACTAATAATCATGTAATCGAAGGAGCAGAAGATATTGTTGTTCAAGTAAATGGTGAAAAAAAATTTAATGCTAAAGTGATTGGAGCAGATCCTCTCTCAGATATCGCTGTTTTAAAAATAGAATCAAAAGAAAAATTTTTACCTGTAAGATTTGGTGATTCTGATAAAGCAAGAATAGGTGATTGGGTTATAGCCATAGGTAATCCGTTTGGATTAGGTGGAACAGTTACTTCAGGAATAATTTCTGCAAGAAATCGATCAATTGGATTATCAAGATATGAGGATTATATTCAAACAGATGCATCTATAAACTCGGGAAATTCAGGTGGTCCTTTATTTGATATGAACGGAGATGTAATAGGAATTAATACGGCTATTCTTGGTAGAAGTGGAAATGTTGGAATAGGTTTTTCGATACCATCAAATAGTGCAAAGATTGTAATTGACCAATTAATTGAATTTGGTGAAACTAAAAGAGGATGGCTTGGTGTTAGAATTCAAGATGTAACAAAAGAAATTGCAGAAGTTGAAAAATTAGATGAACCAAGAGGAGCTCTGGTAGCAAGTGTTGCACCAAACAGTCCATCTGAAAAAGCTGGGGTTAAAAGTGGAGACATTATATTAGAATTTAATGGTGAAAAAATAGAGCAAATGAAAGAATTGCCTATAATAGTAGCAAGAACTGAAGTTGGAAAAAAAGTAAAAGTCAAAATTTGGAGAAACAAAAAAGAAATTACAAAAACAATTACACTTGGAAGACTTGAGACGTCAGAAGATTTTAAAATTTCAGAAAAAAAAGAAGAATTACCAAAGGAAACTTTAATTGAAAATCTCAAAATAAAAGTAAGAAAACTCTCTGCTCAAGATATTAAAACAAGAAACTTACCCAACCAAACTAATGGTTTAGTGATAACAAGTATTGAAAAAAACAGTCCTTTAACAGGCTCAATAGAGAAGAATAGTATAATTTTAGAAGCTCAAAAGAAAAAAATAAGAACTGTCCAGGATTTAAATCAAGCACTTAAACAAGTTTTAAATAGTAATCAGAAGACTATTTTGCTTGTGATCTATAATAGCCAAAATCAGAAAAGATATATAGGTGTTAAATTAGATTAGTTTATGGATTTAAAATCCAAAATTATTTTAATTTATGGACCTACTGCATCTGGAAAATCTAAATTTGCGATTAAACTAGCAAAAAAAATTTCAGGTCAGATTATAAATGCTGATAGCATGCAAGTTTATAAAGAGCTAAAGGTTTTAACAGCAAGACCCTTTAAAAAAGATTATCAAAATATCAAACATCATTTATACGGGTTTCAAAATGCTAAAAAAACTTTTTCAACAGGAGATTGGCTTAAAATGGCAAAACAAAAAATTTCGCAATGTAAAAAAATAAAAAAAACACCAATATTGGTTGGAGGGACTGGACTATATTTTAAAGCATTGACAAATGGCTTAGTAAATATTCCAAAAATTCCCATCAATTTTAGAAACAAAATAAGAAATTTGCATAAAAGGTTAGGTCAAAAAAAATTTTTTCAGAAGCTATTAAAAATAGATCCTTTGATTAAAGATCAAATAAATTCTTTAGATGTACAAAGATCTATTAGAGCATATGAGATAAAATCATACACAAAAAAATCTATGATCAGTTGGTTTAAAAATACGAAGTCTGATTACGATCGTAATGATTTTTTTAAAATTTGTATTGATTTTCCAAGGAAAGATTTAATAGAGAGAATTAACAAGAGATCTGAAAATATGATTAAACTAGGTGCAATTTCAGAAGTTAGAAGATTTATTAAAATGCGTGTCCCAAAAAATAAAAGCCTCAGTAAAGCAATAGGAATTAATGAGATTAAACAATATCTTCAAAAAAAAATCCAAATAGAACAATTAATTGAGAAAATATCAATAAAGACAAGGCAATATGCCAAAAGACAGAGCACCTGGGCTCGTGGAAATATGAAAGATTGGAATAAATTGAATCCATCTGGATTAGATAAGCTCTTAAAAAAAATTTAGATATTCTCTACTTAGTCTTGACCAATTAGCACAACTTCAGCTAGATTGCCGAAATGTCTAAATTATACACTGGTGCAGAAATTGTATTTAAATGTCTTGAAGATCAAGAGGTTGAATATATTTTTGGTTATCCAGGTGGAGCGGTTTTACCAATTTATGATGAACTTAAAAATCATTCAACAATTAAACATATATTAGTTAGACATGAACAGGGAGCAGGTCATGCAGCAGAAGGATATGCTAGATCATCAGGCAAGCCTGGAGTTGTTTTAGTAACATCAGGACCGGGCGCTACTAATGTTGTTACTGCTCTAACCGATGCTTACATGGACTCAGTTCCGTTGGTTTGTATTTCTGGTCAAGTACCAACCCATTTAATAGGAACAGATGCATTTCAAGAATGTGATACGACAGGAATTACAAGACCTTGCACAAAACATAATTGGTTAGTTAAAGATATTAAAGATTTATCAAAAGTTATGCATGAGGCTTTTAAAGTTGCAACAACAGGAAGACCTGGACCTGTATTAATTGATATTCCTAAAGATATCCAATTTGCAAAAACTAATTATACAAAATTTAAAAAAGAAAAAAAATTAAATGGAAAAATACATAATAAATTTTCTGAAAAAGAAATTGATCAACTAATTGATTTAATTTCAAAAGCAAAAAAACCAGTTGTTTATACCGGAGGTGGAGTAATAAATTCTGGTCCTCAAGCTAGTGAAACTTTAAAAGAGTTTGTTAGATTAATTGGTTTTCCAATCACATCAACCCTACAGGGTCTAGGTGCATTTCCAGGAGATGATAATCAATTTATTGGAATGCTGGGCATGCATGGAACTTATGAAGCAAACAATGCAATGCATGATTGTGATTTGTTAATTAACATTGGTGCAAGATTTGACGATAGAATAACCGGTAAGATCGATGAGTTTTCTCCGAAATCAAAAAAAGTTCATATTGATATTGATCCGTCCTCAATTAATAAAATTATAAAAGTAGATCTTGCAATAGTTGGAGATGTTAATGAAGTAATCAAGTCAACTATCAAGAAAATAAATAAAAAACAAAATGGATTGAAAGATTCGAATAAACAAAAAATTTCGAAATGGTGGGAACAAATCCAAAAGTGGAGAACAAAAGACTCTCTAGGCTTTATTAATAGTGATAAGGAGATCAAGCCTCAACATGCTGTAAAAAGATTATATGAATTAACAAAAAATCAAGATACCTTTATTACAACTGAGGTAGGTCAGCATCAAATGTGGGCTGCTCAACATTATAAATTTAATAAACCCAACAGATGGATGACATCAGGAGGTCTTGGAACCATGGGGTATGGTCTTCCAGCTGCAGTAGGTGTTCAAATTGCTCATCCAGATAAACTTGTGATCGATATTGCTGGTGAAGCATCCGTATTAATGACAATGCAAGAAATGTCTACAGCTGTTCAATATAATTTGCCTATAAAGATATTCATTTTAAATAATCAATACATGGGAATGGTTAGACAATGGCAAGAACTTCTACACGAAAAAAACTACTCAGAGAGTTATTCTGAAGCTTTACCTGATTTTGTAAAATTAGCAGAGGCTTATGGATGCAAGGGTATTAAAGCTGATAACCCTCAAGAATTAGATGATAAAATTCAGGAGATGATTGATTATAAAGGTCCAGTAATATTTGACTGTCATGTAGATCCTGACGAAAATTGTTTTCCTATGATACCATCTGGAAAGCCTCATAATCAGATGATATTAGGTCCAAATGATAAAGAGGAAAATAAGATTACCGGAAAAGGAAAATCATTAGTTTAATGCCTTCTCCAAAGTCAGCATACAGCATACCCACGAAAAAAGGTAAATTAGATACACATATATTTGTTGTTTGGGTTGATAATGAAGCTGGTGTTTTAGCAAGAGTAGTTGGTTTATTTTCAGGAAGAGGTTACAACATTGAGTCTTTAGCAGTTGCAGAAGTTGATGCAACAAAAAATATTTCAAGAATTACAATAGTAACGACAGGAACACCACAAGTTATTGATCAAATAAAACTTCAGCTAAAAAAACTAGTTCCAGTTCATAAAGTTGCAGATTTTAAAAGAGAGGATAAAAAAGTTATCTTTAAAGAGATGGCATTGCTTAAGATCGTTGCTCAAAAAAAAAAGATAGAAAAGTGTCTCAAGGAATGTAAAAAATTCAATCCAGTAGTTTTAGACAAAACAAATAAATCAGTGGTAGTTCAAATAACTGCTTTAAGAAGAGAAATTGATAAAATGAGTAAAAAATTAAAACCCTATGGTCTTACAAGCACCTCAAGAACTGGGGCTATAGCTATGACCAGAGGTGCTGAAACATTTAAATAAATTTATAAAGGAGAAAAAAAATGAAAATGTTCTACGAAAAAGACGCTGATGTAAACTTAATTAAAGATAAAAAAGTCGCTATTTTTGGTTATGGAAGTCAAGGTCATGCTCATGCTCTTAACTTAAAAGATAGCGGAGTAAAAGAGGTAGTTGTTGCTTTAAGAGATGGTTCAGCAAGCAAAGCAAAAGCTGAGTCAAAAGGTTTAAAGGTAATGAACTTATCAGATGCAGCAGAATGGGCAGACGTTTGTATGATTTTAACTCCTGATGAACTTCAAGCAACAATATATAAAAATCATATCGAACAAAGAATAAAAGAAGGCACAAGTTTAGCTTTTGCCCACGGTTTAAATATTCATTATGACTTAATCAAAGCTAGAAAAGATTTAGATGTATTTATGGTTGCTCCTAAAGGACCTGGACACCTTGTAAGAAGTGAATTTGAAAAAGGTGGTGGAGTTCCTTGTTTGATGGCAGTACATCAAGACGGTACAGGTAAAGCAAGAGATTTAGCTTTATCATATGCATCAGCTATTGGAGGTGGAAGATCTGGAATTATTGAAACCACTTTTAAAGATGAATGTGAAACAGATTTATTTGGAGAACAAACAGTTCTTTGTGGAGGTCTTGTTGAATTGATTAAAAACGGTTACGAGACATTAGTTGAAGCTGGATATGAACCTGAGATGGCATATTTCGAGTGCTTACATGAGGTAAAATTAATTGTTGATCTTATTTATGAAGGTGGGATAGCTAATATGAATTACTCAATTTCAAATACAGCAGAGTATGGTGAATATGTTTCAGGACCTAGAATAATAAATAAAGAGGAAACCAAGAAAAGAATGAAAGAAGTACTCGAGGATATTCAATCTGGGAAGTTTACTAAACAATGGATGGATGAGTGTAAAAATGGTCAAAAGAATTTTCTTAAAACCAGAGAGGAATTAGCAAAACACTCGATAGAAACTGTTGGCACAAAACTAAGAGCTATGATGCCTTGGATTGGCAAGAAGAAATTAGTAGATAGCGATAAGAAGTAAAATATTGATTAAATTGGGTTAAAATAAGTATTTTATTTTGCAATCTAAACGATAGGTTGTATATTTCGATCATCAAAAATATTTATATGGCTGAGAAAGATAAAGTATTTATTTTCGACACAACTATGAGAGATGGTGAACAATCACCAGGGGCTTCTATGAGTGTTGAGGAAAAAATTCAGATATCAAGAGTTTTTGATGAAATGGGAATTGATATTATTGAGGCTGGTTTTCCAATATCATCACCGGGTGACTTTGAGGCCGTAAGCGCAATAAGTAAAAGTGTAAAAAATTCAATTCCTTGTGGTTTAGCAAGGGCCACAAAAAAAGATATAGACGCTTGTCATGAGTCTTTAAAATTTGCAAAAAGATTTCGAATCCACACATTTATTTCTACAAGTCCAGTTCATATGAAACACAAGCTTAATATGACTGATGAACAAGTTTTAGGCGCTATTAAAGAAAGTGTTACTTATGCTAAAAAATTTACTGATGATGTTGAGTGGTCATGTGAGGATGGCACAAGAACAAATTTAGAATTTATGTATAAAACAATCGAACTAGCAATTAAATGTGGTGCAACAACAATTAATATTCCTGATACAGTTGGTTATTCAATACCTGAAGAATTTGCAAAAACTATCACATCAATAAAAAATAATGTTCCAAACATTGACAAAGCTATTATTTCTGCACACTGTCATAATGATTTAGGATTAGCAGTTGCTAACGCGTTGTCAGGTTTATCGGCAGGAGTAAGACAAATTGAGTGTACTATAAATGGAATAGGTGAAAGAGCTGGTAACGCAGCACTTGAAGAAATTGTAATGGCAATAAAAACACGGGATGATTTATTACCGTATGAAACAGGAATTAAAACTGAATTAATTAGCAAAGCATCAAAAATTGTATCTAATGCTACAGGTTTTCCAGTTCAATTCAATAAAGCAATCGTTGGAAAGAATGCTTTTGCTCATGAGTCAGGAATTCATCAGGATGGAATGTTAAAGAATAGAGAAACATACGAAATAATGACACCAGAAAGTGTTGGTGTAAAAAAAACATCTCTTGTAATGGGAAAACATTCTGGACGTCACGCATTCAAAGATAAATTAAGTGATTTAGGATATGCAGATGTAACAGATGATGTTGTGCAAGCAGCTTTTGGTAAATTTAAAATTTTAGCTGATAAGAAAAAACATATCTACGATGAAGATATCGTTGCACTAGTTGACGATAGCTTAATTATTGATAATAAGATAAATGCAATTAACTTAAAATCATTAAAGGTATTTGCTGGAACTGGTGAGCCACAAAGAGCTGATATGACTTTAGATGTTTTTGGAGAAGTTAAAAAAACTTCTCAAACTGGTGATGGTCCAGTTGATGCAATCTTTAAATGCATAAAAGAACTTTATCCTCATGATGTAAAACTATCTCTTTACCAAGTTCATGCAGTTACAGAAGGAACTGATGCACAGGCTACAGTTAGTGTAAAGATAGAGGAAAATGATAGAACTACAGTGGGTCAGTCAGCTGACACAGATACTTTAGTAGCATCGGCAAATGCGTATTTAAATGCTTTAAACAAAATGCTTATAAAGAGAGAGAAAAAATCTTTGTATAAAAACATCGAACCGAAAAAATTGAAGGAGAGTATATAATGGGAATATTTGATAGTGTTAAAAAAATATGGAGCCAAGACATGGCTATCGATCTTGGAACTGCGAATACATTAGTTGTAGTTAAAGGACAAGGTGTGGTTTTAAATGAGCCATCTGTAGTTGCGATTGTTGAACAAACAGGAAAAAAACAAGTTTTAGCTGTAGGGGACGAGGCAAAAACAATGTTAGGAAGAACACCTGGAAATATAAGCGCAATTAGACCCTTACGAGATGGGGTTATTGCTGATTTTATAGTCACAGAAGAAATGATCAAACACTTCATCAAAAAAGTTCATAAAGGTAGAACTTTTGCAAATCCAAGAATATTAATTTGTGTACCCACTGGCTCTACTCCAGTTGAAAGAAAAGCAATTCAAGATAGTGCGTTGGCTGCAGGAGCTAGAAGAGTTCAATTAATTGAAGAGCCAATAGCTGCAGCAATTGGTGCAGGTTTACCAATATCGGAGGCAACAGGATCAATGGTTGTTGATATTGGAGGTGGAACAAGTGAGATTGCTGTTATGTCATTAGGAGGTTTGGTTTATTCAAAATCTCTAAGAGTTGCTGGAGATGCTATGGATGGAGCTTTAGTTAACTATATGAGAAAAGAATATAACCTTATGATAGGAGATAGTACGGCTGAAAAAATTAAAAAAGAAATTGGTACTGCTATTCCATCAAATAATAACACTTATGCTGTTAAAGGAAGAGATTTAAGATCAGGAACTCCAAAAGAGGTAAATATCACGGAAGAGGATACTGCTGAAGCTTTAGATGGTATTTTAAGAGAAATGGTAAATGGTATTAAAGATGCTCTTGAAGCAACACCACCAGAGTTATCCGCTGACCTCGTTGATATGGGTCTTACTTTGACAGGGGGTGGAGCTTTATTGAAAAATATAGATAGAAGATTTTCTAAAGAGACAGGACTACCTGTTCACATTGCTGAGGACCCATTATCATGTGTTGCAATTGGAACCGGCAAAGCTCTGGATCAAGAACAAACATTCTCTACGATGCTGACTGAATATTAAGAGAGATGGCCGAAAGCAGAGATGATTTTATAATAGCAATTAGATCTGCTTTTTTAAAAAAAAGCACTAAACAAAAATTTTCTTTATTAACTTTAGTTTTTTTTTCAATTGTTATCATTGTTTTATCTAGTTTTAATTTCAAAGTTATAAATGTAACAAAGTCAATTATAAAAGAAGTTGTTTATCGATCTTCTTTTATAGTTTCGGTACCAGAAAATTTAATTAAATCTTCTTATTATAACGTTAATGAATATACCAATTATTATAAAGAATATAAATTGACTAAAGAAGAGCTAGACCAATTAAAATCTGAAAATATTTCAACCAAAATTATAAGGATTGAAAATGATGAACTTAAAAGTCTTATAGATGGTTATACCACTACTTCTAACAAAATTTTAGCAAAGGTAATTGTTGATCACGAAAGTCCTTTTTTAAGATCAATTATTATCAACAAAGGCAGTAAGGAAAAAATAAAAATCGGAACAAATATTTATGATCGAAGCTATCTTGTAGGACGGGTTATCGAAGTAAATTATACAAATTCAAGAGTATTGTTATTAACTGATTTAAATTCGAATATTCCTGTTTCTATTACACCTGGCAATGTTCAGGCAATTGTTGTTGGTGATGGAGATAAAAAAGGTGAAATTAGATATATCAAAAACGATTTGATAAACAAAATCGATGATAAAGGAATTGCATATACATCAGGAACTGGTTCAATTTTTAAAAGTGGAATTCCTGTAGGCACTGTTGATTTAAAAGATGAAAGTGAAAAAATATTAATTAATTTTTACAGTGATTTTACTCAATTAAAATATGTTTTTGCAGAGATTAATGAGCTAGCTCCCACATCTGTTGAAACTAAAGAAAATGATCAAACAGAGAGTTCTTCTAATACTGAACAAATAAAATTAGATCTAATAAGTGATGAATTGCAAATTTTAGAAGAAAGTAACAATAAATTTTTAGAGGAAAATAAAGAGTTAAATAATCTAACTAACGAACTGAAAAAACAAATTGAGATATTAAAAAAAGAAAATTATTTTCAAAAAAATGCTATTCAACAACATAATTTAGACCAAGAAGAGTTAGAATTTTTAAGATTGAATTTAATTTATAGTTCAAAGTGTCAATCAAAAAAACTTTTTAGTACTGGTTTTAAAGTAGGTACACCAGAATATAAAGAATGTATCATGCAAAAAGGAAAGATAAGTGATTAGATTTCAAAAGAAAAATTTATTGTATAAGATATATACTTGGTTTCCAATACTTGCTTTATTTATATCTGTATTTAACGAATTTGATTTGAATTATTTAAACATAGATTACTTTTCATTTAATTTTCCATTTATATTAATTTTCTATTTTTCTTTAAAAGAATATCAACGATTTGATTATTTTTTGGTTTTTTTGGCTGGGCTGGTTAATGACACTGTTGTTGGTCTACCCCTGGGATTAAGTTCTTTGTCGTATATATTAATTTGTATATTTGCCACTTATCTTAGAAATATTACTATTAGTCCAAATTTAATTAAAGACTGGTTTTATTTTTTATTTATAATCAGCTTGATCAACTCAATTAATTATTCAGTTTTATTTTTGTTTTTTTCTTACGAATTAGATATTACTTTTTTTATTATAAATAATTTTTTTACATTCATTTTTTACATTATTTTTTCAGTATTTTTTAAGAGGTATTTAAAAAGTTTAGATGATTAATATAAGTGATAGTGCAACCAAATTAAATTCTTTAAATCGCAGAATGTTTATTATTGCGACAGCTAAGATTGTGATTTTAGGTGGCATAGTTAGTAGATTATTTTTTTTACAAGTTAAAGAGAATAAAAAATACTTAACACTTTCAGATAAGAATAGAATTCGAGAATGGAAATTGCCCCCTATAAGAGGAGAGTTTAAAGATTATTTTGGAAACACTATTGCTGGAAATTTTGAGGCTTATCAACTTCACATTATACCAGAAGAAGTAGAGGATTTCAGATATGTAATTTATCGAGTTAAAGAATTACTAGAGTTAAGTGAAAAAAAATTTCAAAAAATTTTAAAAAAAAAGAATGAAATTAAACCTTGGGAAACACTAATTGTTGCAGATAATTTGAGTTGGGAAAAATTTTCAAAAATAAATAATCACTTGTATGATCTTAATGGAGTTAAACCAGTAATTTCAATATCAAGAGATTATCCTTATAAAGAAAATTTTACTCATGTTTTAGGTTATGTTAGTCAGGCAAACGAAAATGATGTTTTAACAAATGAAAATATCAAAGAAAAATTTGTACCTGGTTTAAAAGTTGGAAAAACAGGTCTGGAAAGATCATTCGAAAAAAGATTAATCGGATCAAATTCTGTGGAGAGATATGAAGTTAATGCCTATGGTAGAAGGATTAGTCAACTAGCATTCCAAAAAGGAGACAAGGGCGAAACAATCAAACTTACAATTGACACAAAAATTCAAGAACTAGCTAATGAATTATTAAAAGAAAAAGCAGGATCTATTTGTGTAATGGATATTTACACAGGTGCAATAATTGCTATGCATTCTTCTCCATCTTTTGATCCTAATTCTTTTGTTTTCGGAATAAGCCAAGATGAGTGGCAACTGATAAGAAATAATCCGATGAAACCATTAGTTAATAAATCATTATCTGGAAATTATTCTCCAGGGTCAACTATAAAACCTATAGTTGCCTTATCAGCTTTAGAAAATGAGGTAATTGGAAAAGATTTTACAGTCCAATGCAAAGGACACAAAAATCCATTAGAACTATATGGGCAAACTTATCATTGCTGGAAAAAAGAAGGACATGGATTTGTAAATTTAAGAGAAGCAATGAAACAATCTTGCGATACGTATTTTTATGAAGTTGCAAGGCGTTTAGGTGTGGATAGATTAAGTGTCACTGCAAAAAAATTTGGATTAGGGCAGAAAGTTTTTAAAGATATATTCGATAATGAAAAGAAAGGTTTAGTTCCTAATACAGAATGGAAAAAAAATGCATTGGGAAGAAATTGGGTACTTGGTGAAACAATAATTACAGGTATTGGTCAAGGATTTATTCAAACAACGCCAATACAATTATGCTTAATGACTGCACAAATAGCTAATGGTGGATATAAAATTTATCCTAGAATAGTAGCAAATGATGAAAGTCAATATGAAGATAAGTTTACGCCATTATATAAAAATTCTCGAAATATTAAAATTGTCCAAGATGCTATGTTTAGCTCAACGAATGAAGTAAGAGGAACTTCCTACAGGTCTAGATTAAATGACCTTAAATATCAATTTGCTGGAAAAACTGGAACTTCACAGGTAAAAAAAATAACTGAAAGAGATCGTGAGTTAGATCTTAAAACATTTCAAATTCCATATGAAGAAAGAGATCATGCTTTATTTATAGCTTTTGGGCCTTACATAAACCCAAGATATGCGCTTAGTATAATTATAGAACATGGTGGTTCTGGAGGAACTGTAGCAGCTCCACTAGCTAAAGAATTATTTAAAATGATTGTTGATAGACATGAAATTAGAAAAAATTATGATAATAAAAAATATTTGGATATCTAATGTACCAACATACAAGGTTTAACAATAAAAACAATTTTTTCCAAAAATTTGGAAGTTTAGACTATGTGCTTCTATCATGTCTTTTGATACTTGGTTTTATAAGTCTTGCAACAATGTATTCTACCGATGGAGGTGAAGTATTATTTCATACAAGAAGTCACTTTATTAAATTTATTGTTTTCTTCTCGATGATGATTGTAATTTCATTTATTAATATAAAATTTTGGTTCTCTCTTGGCTATTTATCTTATGCGATTATTTTAGGAATGTTAATTTGGACAGTAAATTTTGGTATTACTGCATCAGGGTCCAAAAGGTGGATTGATCTATATTTTTTAAATCTTCAACCATCTGAACTGATGAAAATTTTTATTATTTTATGTTTAGCAAAATATTTTCATAGAATGAAGACACAACATGTAAATTCTTTTTATGCAATTTGTTTTTCATTAATCATTATTTTTATTCCAATGAGCTTGGTAATTATTCAACCTGATTTGGGCACTTCATTACTTATTGCAATAAGTGGAATTGTTGTATTATGGTTTGCAGGATTAAATCATAAATATTTTTTTTATTCTTGTTTACTATCAATTATTTCATTACCAATTATTATTTCTTTTTTAAAACCTTATCAAAAACTTAGGGTATTAACTTTTCTTAATCCAGACAGAGATCCGTTAGGTGCAGGTTATCAGATTATTCAATCCAAGATAGCTGTTGGATCAGGAGGCATTACAGGTAAAGGTTTTTTGAAAGGAACGCAAAGTTATTTAGAATTTCTTCCTGAAAAACATACTGATTTTATATTTACGTTATATTCAGAAGAATTTGGTTTTATAGGATCAGTTTTGTTACTTTTAATTTATAGCATTATAATATATCGAGTTATAAGAATAGGTGCTCTATCTAGAAGTTACTTTGCAAAATTATTTTGCTACAGTTTTGGAACATCAATTTTTATATATATCGTAATAAACATGAGCATGGTTCTAGGTTTACTTCCTATTGTAGGTTCACCGTTACCGATTATGTCTTATGGTGGCTCATCAATGTTGGCTACAATGATAGGATTTGGAATTGTTATGAGTGCCAAAACTCATAGTCAACAATCTATTGCATAAGTATAATTTGTCGCTTAATCTTAATTAACATTTCATTATATAGTCATCTTATGAATAAAAGTCTTAAGGTAGGGATAGTTGGAGCTGGTATCCAAGGAATTTCTAACGCTTTATTTCTTCAAAAGAAAGGTTTTGAAGTAACCATTTTTGATAGAGAAAATCCAGGGAGTCCAGCAGCATCATATGGAAATGCTGGTCATTTTTCTCCCTACGCTTCATTGTCTTTAAATAGGACTGATATTTTATTGGACGTTCCTGCAATGTTAATGAGCTCAACAGGACCTCTTGCCCTTAAATGGAACTATGTTCCAAAAATGATTCCTTGGTTTATGAAATTTATAATGAACACATCAAAAAATAAAATGATGCATACTGCAAAAAATATGCATCAAATTTTAGATTTAGCGCTACCTGCTTATGACGAATTATTTGATGAAGTTGATATCGAAGGTTTAGTTGAAAACAAAGGAATTTTATATATTTGGAACGATCAAGATTTAAAAAGTAGAGAATTAGAAATTAATGTTAGAAAGGAATTAGGAGTTCAGCAACAACTTGTAAATAAAAAAGAAATTCATGATCTAGAGCCTAATATAAAACCTTTTTATCATGCTGGTGTTTATTATCCCTACGCGAGACATGCAAGAAATCCAAAAAAAATTCTATTAAAGTTTTTCGATTTGTTTCTTAAAAAAGGTGGGGAATTTAAAAAATTGGATGTAAAAAATATAGATTTTCAGGACGAACAACCAATATTAAGGACTGAGTCAGAAAAGTATTCATTTGATAGAGTCATAGTAGCCTGTGGGGCCTTTTCAAAAAAATTAACTGATAATTTAGATGAAAGAATACCTTTAGATACAGAACGTGGTTACCATGTTCATTTTAAAAATTGCGATCATCTTTTACAAAGGCCAGTTATTTTTTCAAATCGAGGTTTTGGAATCACTCCAATGGAACAAGGATTAAGAGTTGTGGGTACAGTAGAGTTTGGAGGATTAAAAAATCCTCTTTCTAAATCGCGTATTAAAAATTTGATTGACAATGCAAAATATATGTTGGGAGATTTGCCTGATCATGAGGACGAATGGTTAGGATTTAGACCAACTTTGCCAGATTTTTTGCCAGTTATGGGTCCCTCAAAAAATCATAAAAATGTATTTTATTGTTTTGGTCATCATCATTTAGGATGGACATTAGGACCAATATCTGGAAAGATTGTTTCTGGAATGATAGCTAAAGAAAACACCAATTTAAATTTAGCCCCTTATAGCTCAACAAGATTCAATTAGTAAAATGCAAAATACCAAGGCATATATTATGCTGGTATGCGCTACCTTATTCTGGGCTGGCAATTTTATGGTTGGCAAGTATGCTTTCTTAGTTGAAATACCTCCTTTATCTTTAGTTTTTTATCGCTGGTCACTTGTTTGGATTATATTGGTGCCTTTCACCTACAAGGAAATAATAAAATATAAACACACGATTTTAAATAATTTACCTTTATTATTCTTTTTGGGTTTTACAAGTGTTGGTTTGTTTAATTCTTTTACTTATTTATCTCTAATTTATACACAAGTCATTAACGCATCTCTTTTTAATACGGCTATCCCAGCTATAATAATTTTACTTTGTTTTTTATTTAAAGTTGAAAAAACGAATAAATTTCAAATTCTGGGTCTTATTATTTCAGTGTGTGGAATTTTAGCAATTATTACAAGACTCAAACTAGATATTTTACTCTCATTAAGTTTTAACAAAGGAGATTTAATAATGATAGGAGGTGTCATTACTTGGGGGGTTTATTCAACCCTCTTAAAGAAAAAAAAGTTTACTCTTCCATTATTAACTTTGGTTCACGTTATTTGTACATTCGGTTTAATTAGTGTGTTTCCACAATTTTTATATGAGTACTCAAATGGCGAATTAATTACGTTTGATATAAATATAATTTATACCTTGATATTTTTAGCTCTCTTTCCAAGTATAGGATCTTACTATTGTTGGGCAGGCGCGGTTTCTATCATTGGGGCAAATAGAGCAGGTATTTTCTTATCTTTAATTCCGTTATTTAGCACAATTATGGCAATACTTTTTTATAATGAACAATTCAAATTTTTTCACTTGATTGGCGCAATTTTAATTATATTAGGTTTATTTTTATCAAATAAGGAAAATAAAAATGCTTAAAGTTGCAATCTTAGACGATTATCAAAATGTTTCTCAACAGTTTGTTGACATAGAAAAATTATCTGGAAAATATGAAATTAAAATTTTTAGCAAACCGTTTAGTGATGAAGCAGACGCAATAGATCAATTATCTGATTTTGAAGCATTGCTAATAATGCGGGAGAGAACACCAATTACAAAAAATTTAATAGATAATTTAATGAATTTAAAATTTATTATCACGACTGGGTTGAGAAATAGATCTATCGATCTGGAGTCAGCAAAAAAAAGAAAAATCATTGTGAGCGGCACAGATATGAACATTAACCCAACTCCAGAATTGACTTGGTCACTGATATTAGGGCTTGCAAGAAACTTAAAAGAGGAAATTGACAATATGTACCAAGGTTATTGGCAGACTACTATTGGAGTTGAGCTTAAAGGAAAGATATTGGGATTAATTGGATTAGGTAGAGTGGGGTCACAAGTTGCAAAAATCGGTCAAGCATTTGGCATGCAAGTAATGGCATGGAGTGAAAATTTAAACTTAAACACCTGTAAAGAATTAAATGTTCTTCCCTGTAGTAAAGAAGATTTAATTAAAAATTCGGATTTTTTATCAATACATGTTCAAGGCGGAGAAAGGTATAAAAATTGTATTACATTGAAGGAATTTGATAAAATGAAAAAAACATCTTACCTAATTAACACCTCTAGAGGTCCTATTGTTAATGAAGATGATTTAATAATTGCTTTATCAACAAATGAAATTGCTGGTGCAGGTCTGGATGTTTTTGAAAAAGAGCCATTGCCAGAGAATAATAAATTAAGATTTTTACCTAATGCATTACTTACTCCTCATATTGGATATGTGACTGCTGAAAATTATCAAATTTTTTATAGTCAAATGATTGAATCTCTTGAAGCTTGTGTAAACGGTAAACCAATACGTATTATTGAATAACAATGGATTTACCAGTTGTTAACCATAAAGATTATTTTGCGAAAATTGGCGATGATCACAAATTTCCAATAAATAAATTTGGTGATCTTGCAGATTATCTAATTAAAGAAAAAATAGTAAAAAAATTTCACAAACCTTATCCGTGTTCATTAGAGACTTTAAAAAAAGCCCATTCAGAGGAATATATTAGTAAAATTAAAAATAAAACTCTCGATGAAATCGGTGTCAAAAAGATAGGTTTTCCATTAGTCGATAGTGTAGTTAAAAGATCTTTTATTGCTACAGGTGGCACAGTACTGGCTTCTAAGTTAGCAATAAATTATGGTGTAGCTTGTAATACTGCTGGGGGTAGCCATCATGCAAATTATCAAGGCGGTGCAGGTTACTGTGTTTTTAATGATGTAGCTGTTGCATCTCATTATTTATTAGATAGAGGATTAGCAGGAAAAATCTTGATCGTAGACCTAGATGTTCACCAAGGAAATGGTAATTCAGATATTTTTAAAGATAATAGAAATGTTTTTACTTTTAGTATGCACTCTAAATCAAATTATCCTGCTAAAAAATCTATCAGTGACTGTGATGTAGAGCTTGAAAACGACTTAGAAGATAAAGAATATTTAAAGATACTCAAATTTTATTTAAATCAATTAAATCAAGAAAATTTTGATTTTGTATTTTATATTGCAGGGGTTGATATTCATTTCAATGATAGACTGGGAAAGTTAAAAATTTCTGATGAGGGTATTCAAAAAAGAGATGAAATTGTTACAGAAAATTTTTTTTCTAAAGGAATTCCTCTTTGCGGTGTTTTAGGCGGTGGTTATAATAAAGATTCTAAAAAACTTGTTGAATTACATTCTTATTTACATGAATCATGTGCTAAATTAGTTTAATCGTATGAATAAAAAAAATTCAAATTTAAGCGCAGAACAAAAATTAGTTATGTTTGAAGAGGGAACTGAACCGCCTGGTTCTAGTGAATTAAATAACGAAAAACGTGAAGGAAGCTATCATTGTGCAAATTGCGGAGTAAAGTTATTTGACTCTAAAACTAAATATGAAAGTGGTTCAGGTTGGCCATCCTTTTTTGAGTCATTACCAGATGTCTTTGAGACAAAAACAGATCATTTATTAGGTTATGCACGTACAGAGTATCATTGTAAAAACTGTAAAGCACACCATGGGCATGTTTTTGATGATGGACCACGACCGACTGGTAAAAGATATTGTAATAATGGTATTTGTTTAATTTTTAAAAGTAAATAAAATTTATTTTAACATCTCTTGCAACTTATTTTCTTTCTCTAAAGCTCTAACTTCATCATAACCACCAATGTGCTGATCATCAAAAAATATTTGTGGAATAGTTCTTTTGCCGTTTGCTTTTTTAATCATCTCATCCATTGCACCATCAACTGTCGAAATATCAATTTCTTTAAAAGAAGCATTATTTCGAGTTAGTAATCTTTTTGCTGCATCACAATAATTACAAAAGGGACCTGTATAAATTGTAACATTTTTCATGATTTACAAATAGTCACCTTTTTTTAATTTACTAGTGATTAGTTTTCTAGAATATTCAAATTTTTTTCTATGTTTAATGCTTTTTTGATTTACTCTTTTTCTCCATAATCTAAATGAAGAGGGCTTAATTGACCTTCTCATTATTTTGATAACATCAGACTCCTTGTATCCAGTTTTTTTTTCAATTTCCTCAAAAGTGATGCGATCAGCCCAAGCAGCCCAAATGACCCAATCTGGATCTTCAATATTTGGCTCAGAATTTTTGACCCTGGTGACAGGCCTGTGACCTTTTTTTTTCATAAATCCCTTATATTTGAAAAAAAATGATAATGCATTTTCTTTCAAATGTGGTATATTGAATTTGATAGTCCTTCTTAGCCATCTTTAGCTCCCGGTTTTTAAGGACTATCCTTTTTTGAACTTCCAATAGATTAATTATTTCAAACCCTTTTTTTTTGTTAACTACTGATTAAAAACTTCTAAATCTATTTAAGAATTTTTTACTGAAGTATGAAAACAAAATTTAAATCATTTTCTTAAATAATATTGAAAACAATTAATTCAATTTCAGCGAGTACAGCATTAATTAATGAATTTTTGTTTATCATGATAAAAAAAATTACCTCTTTTATCAGGGTTAAAAAGTCTCAAATTAGCTATTTTTTGTTGTATTATTGCAACATTATGGATTTTAAATGTATTTAATTGGTTTAAATTTCAATATTTTCTTAAAAAATGAGAAAATTAATGATATGAGTCGGCAAAATTAACATTTGAACAATAGGATAATAACAATGAAAAAATTTTTAATAGCTATAGTTGCGCTTCTGACATCTATCTCTTTTGCAAACGCAGAGAGATTTAGTCTCGGTGCTACTGTAACAGGTGCTGTATTTAGCGCGGATGGAGCATCGGAATTATTTACAGGAGATCACTCAGGTAACAGAAGTTCAACAAATGTCACAAAAAGTTCAGCAGATGAAGGTGAAGATGCTGAAGCAGCAGTTGTAATGGGATCTATTTTCTTTGAGTTAAACGCAAATGATAAGTTTTCTCTTGGAGTAAATTATGTACCACACTCAATGGACTCTGAAACAGTAGAGAACATAACAAATACTGAAGGTAACGCATTTACAGCATCAGCAAGAAACACAGTTAAAGTTTCATTTGAAGATTTAACAACTGTATATGCTTTAGCTAACGTAAACGATAACGTTTACGCAAAAATTGGTTTTGTACAGGTAGAAGTAATAACTGATGAGAACTTAGGTACTGGTGGTGCTTACGGTAACGCTGATTTAGATGGTTATACAATTGCATTAGGTTATAGCATGGATTTAGCTGATGGAATGTTTGCTAGATTTGAAGCTAACTACATGGATTTAGATGGAGCGACTGTAACAAACGATAATGACTCAACGAAATCTGTTAAAGTAGATGGTATCTCTGGATATGGTGCAGGGATATCTGTTGGGAAATCATTTTAAGTATAATTTAAATAGTTTAAATTGTTAATTCAAAACCCCCTCCAAAAGAGGGGGTTTTTTTTTGTCTTAAATAAATTGAAGAATTTTAATAAAAATTAAATTATTATCATCTGATGAATCTTGGTTTTATAGGTATAGGAAATATCGTCTCTGATGTAATAACTGGTATCGGTAAATCAAAGATAAAATATAAAAATATAATCATTTCACCAAGAAATAAAAAAAAAGCGCTTTACCTAAAAAAATATTTTAAGAGGGTTATAATTGCTAAAGATAATCAAGAAGTTATCAATAATGCTGATTGGATATTTCTTGGAATTTTACCAAAAGTTGGAGAGGCAATATTACCAAAACTCAAGTTTAAAAATAAGCAAATTATAGTAAGTTTTATGTCTACTACAAATTATCCAAAATTGAAAAAATTAATTAAGACAAAATCAATTATTATAAGAGCTATTCCAATGCCACCAATCAGATTAGGGAAAGGTCCGGTTGCAATTTTTCCACCCAACAAAAAAGTAAAAAGTTTTTTTGATAAAATTGGAGAAACGATTGAAATTAAGAATGAAAAATTATCAAAGAATTTTTGGGCTATTTCAGGAACAATGGCATCATTTTATGAATTATTGAATGTTTTATCAAATTGGCTGATCAGAAAAAAAATAAGCAAAATTGATGCTCAAAAATATGTAACGCTGTTGTATTCAGCTTTAGCTGATCTAGCGCTAGCAAATTCCTCTAAGCCTCTTAAAAATTTAGTTAGCGAACAAACACCAGGTGGACTAAATTGGCAAGGTGTTAATGAATTAAGAAAGTCAGGCTATTATAGATTACTAGAAAAATCACTAAAGAACATTTATAAGAGATTGTGATCTAACGCAGTAATGCAAGATAATATTTTAGAAATAAAAAACCTATCAAAATATTTTGGTGGATTAGCAGCTGTATCTAATTGTTCATTAAAAGTAAAACAAGGAACTATAACCGGCATAATAGGACCTAATGGTTCAGGAAAAACAACTTTATTTAATCTAATTGCCGGAAATTTAAAATCATCTAGTGGCAGTGTTTTATTTAATAATCAAAATATTACTGATGTTCCATCTTATGAACTATTTTCAAAAGGATTATTAAGAACCTTCCAAATAGCTCATGAATTTACAAATTTATCAGTATTAGAAAATTTGATGATGGTACCAGGCAATCAATCTGGAGAAAAATTAATGAATGCATTATTAAAGCCTGGGTTAGTTGCAAAAGAGGAAAGTCAAATAAAAGAAAAAGCGATGGAAGTAGTTGATTTTCTTAATTTAAGGCATTTAAAGAATGAATTAGCTGGCAATTTGTCTGGGGGACAAAAAAAATTATTAGAATTGGGACGAACAATGATGGTGGATGCAAAGTTAGTATTGTTAGATGAGGTCGGTGCAGGAGTAAACAGAACTTTATTAAAAGATTTAGGTACTGCTATTGAGAAATTAAACAAAGAGAAAGGCTATACATTTTGTATGATTGAGCATGATATGGATTTTATAGGAAGATTATGTGATCCTGTAATTGTTATGGCAGAGGGATCTGTTTTATTTGAAGGTTCAGTGGAAGATGCAAAAAAAGATGAAAGAGTAGTTGAAAGCTATTTAGGCAAAGGTTCAAAACTAAAAGATAATTAAGTATGGCATTTTTTGAAGGAAACAACATGACAGGTGGATATGGCAAGGGTCCAGATATAATTAATTCATGTACTGTTAATGTTGAAAGAGGAGAAATAGTTTCCATTCTTGGTCCAAATGGAGCTGGAAAATCCACAGCTATGAAAGCCATGCTAGGTTTATTAAATTTAAAATCAGGCTCTGTAATTATTGATGGTAAGGATATCTCAAAACTTTCTCCTCAAGATAGAGTGAAAGAGGGAATTTCATTTGTACCTCAAACAAAAAATGTATTTGCAGGAATGACAGTTGAAGAAAATTTAGAGATGGGAGCTTTTTTAGTTAATCAAGATTACACAAAAGTAATTGACGAAATTTATAATCTTTTTCCAATTTTGACTGAGAAAAGAAAACAATTTGTTGGAGAATTATCAGGAGGTCAAAGACAACAAGTTGCGTTAGGAAGGGCTTTGATGATTAAGCCTTCTGTACTCATGTTAGATGAGCCAACTGCTGGTGTTTCTCCAATAGTCATGGATGAACTTTTTGATCATATTATAAAAGTAAAAAAAACAAATGTTGCAATCTTAATGGTTGAACAGAATGCAAAGCAAGCTCTCAATATTTCTGATAGAGGATATGTATTGGTCACTGGTGAAAATCGTTATTCAGGGACAGGTAAAGAATTACTAAACGATCCAAGAGTAAGAAGCTCTTTTTTAGGTGGTTAAATGGATTTTCTAAACGCCTTAATTCTTTTATTAAATTATATTTTTGTTCCTGCTCTTGCCTACGGATCTCAATTAGCAATTGGCGCTATATTTGTAACTTTGATTTATGGAATACTGCGCTTTGCAAATTTTGCAACTGGAGACATGATGTCATTTGGCACAATGGTTGCCATACTTTTTACATGGTACTTTCAGTCAATTGGTTTATCTCTTGGTTTTTTACCTACCGCTCTTTTAGCGATACCTTTTGCAATTCTCTTTATGGGTTTATACATGCTAATTATTGATAAGTTTGTATTTAAATATTACAGGTTAAACAAAAGTCCCCCTGTTCAATTAGCAATGGTAAGTATTGGAGTAATGTTTGTTACCCAAGCAGTAGTAAGAATTATAATTGGGCCATCAGATAGAAGATTTTTTGATGGTGAAAAATTTTTGATTAAAGCTAATGAGTTTAAGGAAATGACAGGTTTAAACGAGGGACTTGCTATTAAGTCAACTCAAGTAATTACAATTGTTGTTACAATAATTCTAGTTTCAACTTTATTCTGGTTTTTAAATAAAACTAAAACTGGAAAAAGTATGAGAGCTTATTCTGACAATGAAGATTTAGCGTTACTTTCTGGAATAGATCCAAAAAGGATTGTTATGATAACTTGGATGATTGCTGCAATTTTAGCGACAATAGGTGGAGTTTTATATGGTTTAGATAAAAGTTTTAAACCATTTACCTATTTTAATAACATGCTCCCAATATTTGCTGCTGCTATAGTCGGGGGAATTGGTAATCCTTTTGGAGCTTTCCTTGGAGGTTACGTAATTGCTTTTTCTGAAATACTTCTGACTTACGCATATAAGAAATTCTTTATGTATGTGTTACCGGAAAGCATGGAACCTGATGGTTTAATTCAGTTGCTTTCAACTGATTATAAATTTGCAGTATCTTTTTCAATATTGGTAATTGTATTGCTTTATCGTCCATCAGGAATATTTAAAGGAAAGATATTGTGAGAAAAAATTTAAATGTAATTGCAGCTTATAGTATTATGATGGGATTAATTATCCTTGTAGGTATATTTCAATCTTGGAATATTGCTTTATCCATCTTTAATTTATGTTTGATATCAGCTGTCATGACGATGGGTGCTAATATTCAATGGGGTTATGCAGGTTTGATTAACTTTGGAATAATGGGTTTTACCGCATTAGGTGGTCTAGCTGCAGTTTTAATTTCTGTAAATCCAGTTCAAGAGGCTTGGAGTGCAGGGGGTACCAACATTTTATTAAGTCTATTTCTTATTATAGGAATTGTTTTAGCTGTTAGATTTGTTCTTAAAAGATATCAAAAATCTAAAATTAGAAATTATATAATCGCTGCAATTATCATTTCAGGAATAATTATTATACGACTTGTCTCTGAACCTGGTATTGAAGCAATTGAAGAAGTAAATCCAGCAAGAACTGGATTTCTAGGTGGACTAGGGCTTCCAATAATTTTTTCTTGGATTGTGGGTGCTTTCTTTGCAGGTGGATTAGCTTTTGTCATTGGTAAGGTAGCATTAGGCTTAAGAGCTGATTATTTAGCAATAGCCACATTACTAATATCAGAAATAGTAATAGCAATTATAAAACATGAAGATTGGCTAACTAGAGGTGTTAAAAATGTAATTGGCTTAAAACGTCCTGCTCCATATGAAGTTAATTTACAAGAAACAGATTGGTTTATAAATCTAGTTGAAAAATTTAACTCAGGAAAATTAGCTTTAATTTCTGATATTGCAGAAAGACAAGCAGCTCTTAATCAATTTGTAATAGAGGGGTCTTCAGTATTTGTAAAACTTTGTTATTCAGGATTATTTTTGGTTGTTGTGATTATTCTTTTAATCTTAACTCAAAAAGCTCTTTACTCTCCTTGGGGAAGAATGATGAGAGCTATTAGAGATAATGAAGAGGCTGCTAATGCTATGGGTAAAAATGTAGTCAAACAGCATTTGTTAATTTTTGTTTTAGGATCAGCTATAGTTGGTATTGCAGGAGCTATGCTTGTAACTCAAGATGGATTATTTACACCAGGAAGTTATAGACCTTTGAGATATACTTTCTTAATTTGGGTAATGGTAATTGTTGGTGGAAGTGGAAATAACTTTGGAGCAATTCTTGGAGGTTTTGTAGTTTGGTTCTTATGGATTGAGGCAGCCCCAATTGGATTGTATTTAGTCAATTTAACAACAGCAGGATTAGAAGACACACATTTTTTAAAAGTTCATTTAATCGAAAGTGTTCCTTATTTCAGATTTTTAATGATGGGAATAGGTTTATTATTAATTATGAGGTATAGACCAAAGGGTATACTTCCTGAAAAAATAGAAATAAAATAAAAATATGAAATATATTATAACAGGTGCTGCAATAGCTTGGGCTTTGTATATGGCTGATAAATATTTATTTTTTTAAAAAAACCCCCAACATCAAAGATGTCAGGGGTTTAATTATTTTAAGATAAAAAATTATCTTTGTTTTTTAGTTTTGAATTTTCCGCCTTTAACCTCTTGTTCTAAGAAAGAACCTTCAGCTTCACCGACGCTAGTAAAAGTAACTCCAGTTGCACCTTCGTAGTCAACTTTTTTACCTTTAGCTAATAAATCTAAACCTTTTTTAAGTTGACCTGGATAAATCTTTGTTCCAGGACCATTAGCAACATCCATTACATTTTTTGCAATTGATGCTCTATCAGCTGAGTTACCTGCTTGCATAGCTAAAACTATTAAAGCGGCAGCATCATAAGATTCACCTGTGTATGGACCAGAACTATCTATACCAGCAGCACTTGCTACTTTAGCAAACACCCCAGCTCCTTTTCCAGTTGAACCAGGTAATGAACCAAAAGATTTATTCAAATCTTTTCCAAATGCATCAACCAAAGATTGACCGATCATACCGTCTGATAAAATAAATCTATCAAATGCACCAGAATCTAAAGATGCTTGAATAATTCCTTTACCACCTTGGTCTAAGTAACCAATGACTGCCACAGCATCTCCACCTGCTGAAGCAAGTGTTGCTACTTCTGATGAGTAGTCTGCTTTACCATCTTCGTGTGCAGTTACTGTAGTCACTTTAATACCATGAGCCTCAACAGCTGCTTTATAAACATCCGCTAAACCTTTTCCATAGTCGTTATTAGTATATGTAATTGCTACACTTTTAATTTTTCTATCTTTAGTAACATCAGCTAAGATTTGACCACCTCTTGCATCCGAAGGAGCTGTTCTAAAAAAGTATCCTTTATCATCAAGAGTTGTTAAACCTGGAGATGTTGCTGAAGGTGAGATCATTACAACACCGTTTGGTACCGCAACATTAGATGCAATCGCACCTGTTACACCTGAACAGTCAGCTCCCATAATTGCTGCAACACCTTGTGCAATAACACCTTCGGCTGCTGCTGTTGCTGCAGCTGAATCAACACAAGTTGAATCTGCTCTTACAACTGAAATTTTTTCACCACCAAGTAATGATCCAGAATCTGATGCTTCTTTAAAAGCAAGCTCAGCAGATGCTGCCATAGCTGGTGTAAGGGATTCAATTGGACCAGTAAATCCTAATATAATTCCCATTTTTACTTCTGCAAAAACATTCGTTGTAAAAGTAGAAACAAATATAAATGCAGCCACAAATAGTTTTTTCATTATTATCCTCTTTTATTGTTAACAATTTTTAAAAACCAAATTAAATCTGATTTATAAAAAGTTGCAATAAGCAAATTATTTAATTTTGTGTAAAAAAAACACTGAAGTAATCACAATTATACCACCCAATATGAACAAAATAGTGGGCACTTCACCAAAAACTAGATAAGTGAGAATAATCCCAAATATTGGAAAGAGGGAATAAAAAGGAAAAATCTTACCAACAGTATAAAATTTATAGAGATAAAACATCAGCAGATGTGCACATAAAGATACTATCACTGCTTGATAAGATATGAGCATCCACGACTCAAAATTTATTTGCTCTATATTTTCTTTAACATTACCCTCAATGAATACTGAAATAATTATAAGTATTATAAAACCAAAGATACCCATGCTAGCATTTATCATACTTATTGGTAGCTCTTTTAGTTGCCTAGAATAAACTTGCGCAAGTCCGAAAAATAAAGCCATAAGACTGGCAAAAAATAAACCCAAATAGTTTTCTGTTAATTTAGGATCAAAAAAAATTATGACTATTCCAAGAAAGGACGTAAAAATTAAAATCCATTTATTTTTACTAATATTTTCATTTAAGAGAAAAGCACTTGCAAGTATTCCAAACGGTATCGCAAGTTGAGATCCTAAAATTATAGGAGCAATTATTGAGGAATGAAATAATGATAAATTCATAAATACATAAACTAAAACACCCATAGATATTGAAAATAAAATCAATGGTTTAAAAAATTTTTTATTTGGGAGTTTAAATTTCCAAAAAGGTATTAGTAACAAAAAGACCAATCCCATTCTTAATGAGGCCATTAAGATAGGTGGAACAGAATTATTAAGAGCTAACTTAGCTACAGGAAACGCACTCCCATGAGCTATCATTATAAAGATTAAAATGAATAAGTGTTTTAGCGGCAATTTTTTTGATTAGAAGTATTTTTTAAAGGTTTCATTAATTGATAAAACACCATAATCATTTAATCCACCAATAATCAACTGTAAAGCAACAAGTAAGATAAAACCTAAACCAACATAGGCAATCCAAAGATGTCTTTGAATATAATTTGCTAAATATGTAGCTAATGCACCAGTCAAAATAACTGACAAGATAAGCCCAAACATCATATAACCAAAATTACCTTTTGCAGCACCAACAACACCAATGACGTTATCAAAACTAATAGTTATGTCTGCAAAAAGTACTTTATAAATACTTTTAATAAATGATGGTTCTTTTGATTTTTTAGTAGGTGATTTGATCTTTTTAATTTCAAATAAATCTTTTCTAAGGTCATTAACAATCCAGATTAAAAGAAGACCACCAATTATTTTGACCCAATAAAACTGGAAAAGGTAAGTAGCAAAAATAGCAAATAAAACTTTGAAAACAAGCGCGCCAACTACGCCCCAAAAAATAATCAATTTTCTATTTTTAGGTACAAAGTTTGCAGCAATTAAACCAATTATAATTGCATTATCTGCAGCCAAGATAATATCAATAAATATGATCTGTAAGAGTATGAGAGATTCTTCTAACAATGTAATATCATTTTAAAAAACAATTATAATTGTTCAGATCCTGTTGTCTATTATAAGTAATTAATATTTTGAAACTTTTTCGCCAGCAATGATGGCTTTCAAGTCATCATATTCTTTGCAATTACATCCTTTTAACACTTCAAGTCTTTCAACTGCAAGATTATGTCTATTTGTAGCTACATATAGTTCGCCTAGATATTCATTAATACCTACATGCTTGGGATCGATTTTTAATCCTGCTAAATAATATTTTTCTCCTTTTTCAAAATCACCAAGTTTTCTAGTGGTAAAACCAAGATAATTTAACGTATCTGCTTTGTTTGGAAATTTTTTATTAGATTGAATTAATAATTTTTGGGCTTTCTCGTATCTTTTTTTTGCTTTTTCAAGTTTATCTTTTTTTTCAAAGTTTTTTGCAGCTTTAATATGAGTTACAGCCATATCGTACTGTGTTTTAGTTTTAGACGAACCACTATCACTTGAGCCAGCAGCAAATGAGTTAGAAATTAGAAATATTGAAATAATTAAAGAAATTAAAATTTTTTTTATCATATAAATTTTTTCATTTTATTTAATGTTTTAAGTGTAAGTCCATTATCCAGTAAATTTTTTTTAATTGATTTAGCTGTTTCTAATGAACTTAGATTATCTCCATGTATGCACACAGAGTCGATTTCACAAGGTATTTGTTTTCCACTGTGACAATTAAGTGACTGAGTTTGGACCATTTTTAATACATGTTTTTTTGCTTGTTCTGGGTCAGTAATTAAGGCGTGAGGTTTTTTTCTTGATACTAGATTTCCATCATCCTCGTAATTTCTGTCAGCAAATATTTCACAGGCAATATTCATATCTAGCTTTTTAGCAGCTTGTTCCATTTTAGAGCCTGTTGGTACTAAATAAATCAACTGTGGATTTATACTTTTAATTACTTTTGCTAAAGTTGTAGCTAAATCTATATCTTCACATGCCATATTGTTTAAAGCACCATGTGGTTTTATATGAGTTACATTTTCACCATGGTTAGATGAAATTGTTTGAAGAATTTCATACTGATCAATTATTAATTTTTCTATCTCAGAGGATGATAAATTCATTCTTTCTCTACCAAAGTTTTCAGGATCATTAAAAGACGGATGTGCACCAATACTAACGCCATTTTTTTTTGATATTTCTACAACGTTATTCATAGTCTCCTCATCTCCTGCATGATAACCACATGCTATGTTTGCTGAATTGACTATCTCGAGTAAGTCAGGATCATGTTTATTAGAATGATGTTTAGATTTTTCACCTAAATCACAATTTATATTAATTTCAATACTCATTATTCTTCAGTATAACATGGCATGATAAAAAATATATCAAATCTTGGTGACGCAGCTTTATATTGTGATTTCGGTAATGAGATAACTAAAGAAATTAACACTCAAGTAATTAGATATTTTAAAACTATTCAAAAAAAAAATATTGAAGGGGTTAATAATCTTACACCATCATATAATAAATTGATTATTTCTTTCGATCTTAAAAAAATTAATTTCAATAAACTTAAAAAGATAATCGATGATATTGAAATTATTAAAAGTGACAGTATTCAAAATAAAAAATTTGAAATTCCTATTTGTTGTGAAAAAGAATTTTCTTTGGACATAAAAAGATTAGAAGAAAAGCTTAAAATGAAAGAAGAAAAAATATATGAGAGTTTTTTTAAAAAAGAATTTTTTTGCTACATGACAGGTTTTATTGCAGGCATGCCCTTTCTTGGAGATTTAGATGAAAATCTCAGAGCAAAACGTCTAGATACTCCAAGGGTTAAGGTGCCAAAAGGTTCGATTGGTTTGACAGAGCAATTTGCAAATATCTACACATTTGAAAGTCCTGGAGGATGGAATATTATTGGCAATACTCCATTAAATATTTTTGATAGCTCTAAAGAAAATGAGCCCAACTTAATTAATCCAGGTGACTTAGTTACATTTAAGAGAATTACTAAAGAGAATTATCAAAATTATCATGAATAAAAATTATTTTGAAATTTTAAGGGCTGGTATTAATTCAACGTTCCAAGATCTTGGAAGAAATAATCTTTATCATATAGGTATCCCATTCAGTGGAGCTATGGATAATAGAAATTATTTATTAGCTAACAAACTTACTGGTAATGACAATAATAATCCTGTAATAGAATTTGCCTATCAAGGCCCCCATTTAAAATACCATGGTAACGCAATAAATGTTGCTATTACTGGTGATGTCAGTTTTAAAATTAAAAAGGGTAATAATTTAATTGATGGAGAATGTTATCAATCTTTTATTTTAGAAAATAATGATGAGCTAGATATTATATCAACAAATAAATCGGTTTATGGATATTTAGCAATTAGTGGTCAATTTGATTTAAAGTTACAATGGTCAAGTTGTTCAACAAATATTAAGGCAAAGATAGGATCTAATAATGGAGAAAAATTATCAGTTAACCAAAAAATTAATATTAAAGAGATTAACCAAAATTTAGTAAACAAAAAATTAAATTATATTAATACAAAGATAGAAAATATTAGAGTTTTGAAAGGAACAAATTTTGATTATTTTTCTGAGGAAAGTAAAAAACTTTTTTTTGGAAATGAATTTAAAGTCTCTAAATTATCTGATCGTATGGGAATGAGATTAGAGGGAAAAAAAATAGAGAATATTGTTGATACAAATATTAGATCTGAAGGATTGATTAAGGGGGTGATACAAGTGCCGGCTGATGGCAATCCAATTATCATGCTCTCAGATCATGGAACTATCGGGGGATATCCTAAAATTGGTGTAGTTATTAGTGCTGATTATGACAAATTAGTTCAATTAACTCCTGGCTCAACTATCAAATTTCAAGAGATCGATTTAAATAGTGCAGAAACTCTTTTTAAATTGTATGACTTAGAAACTCAAAATTTAATTTCACAAATTTAATGACTATTTTAAAAAGTTTACCTGGTCCATTACTGATATTTTTTGGCGCTCTTAGTTTGAGCTTTGGTGGATTAATTGTAAAATCTTTTGAGGGAGCAACACTATGGCAGATATTATTTTGGAGATCTTTATTTTTCTCTCTTACTGTCTTAACTTTTTTGATAATCACTTATAAAAGCAAAGTTTTAAAATCGTTTTATGAATCTGGATTACCAGGTTTTATTGGTGGATTAATATTATCTATTGGTTTTTGTGGTTATGTTTTTGCTATGTATAACACTACAGTCGCCAATACCAATTTTATCATATCACTTCAAATTTTATTTTTAGCTATATTTGGTTTCTTTTTTTTAAAAGAAAAAATTAACTCAATTACATTAATCTCAATAATTTTAGCAATGTCTGGTGTGTTATTAATGGTTGGAAATTCTTTATCTCCAGGAGAGTTATCTGGAAATTTAGCAGCGTTTACAATGCCAATTACGTTTGCAGTGTTGATAATGATTGTTAGAAAATTTCCATCTGTTGATATGGTTCCAGCCCAGTTTGTTGCAGGTATAAGCTCATGTTTAATTGGCTTATTATTTTCTCCTACCATTATGATTTCACCTCACGACATTTTTTTGGGTTTTATAGCTGGATTTTTTCAGATAGGTTTTGGTTTCATATTTATAACTATTGGAGCTAGAACAACTCCTTCTGCTATGGTTGGAATAATTATGTTATCCGAATCTGTCCTTGGTCCTATTTGGGCTTTTCTCTTTGTGAGTGAAATACCATCATTGTATGGATTAATAGGAGGAGCAATAATCCTTTTTGCTGTATTATTACAGTTTTACACGCTTTTAAAAAAGCCAAAGGCAACTGTTTCCAATTGACATTTGAAGCCTCTTGTAGGACTATTCAAATACGGGAGAGACTACAGACTATCGTAGCGCCGAAGGAGCAACCACCCAGGAATCTCTCAGGCAAAAAGGACCGTAGCATATTAACTCTGGAAAGAGATTTAATTCTCGCCGAAGGAGCAAAACTCTCAGGCAAATATACAGATGGGTACAAAGAGTTAATATGGAAACAAAAAAAACATCGCTGTATAAATTACATCAAGATTGCAATGCAAAATTTGTTGAATTTGCTGGCTACCAAATGCCAATTCAATATGCTGAAGGTATTGTAGAAGAGCATAAATTCACAAGAAATCATTCTGGGATTTTTGATGTTTCACATATGGGTCAATTATTTATTTATGGTGGTGATGAATTAATTAAAGATTTAGAAAAAATTTTTCCATTAGATTTGAAAAATTTAAAATTAAATCATTCAAAATACAGTTTCTTAATGGATAAAGATGCTGGAATACAAGATGATTTAATCATTACAAAGATAAATGAGGGATTTTTAATAATTCTTAATGCAGCATGTAAAGATAATGATTTGAGAATTTTAAAGGAATTATTAAATGAAAAATATGAAATGGTTTTGGATGAAAACAGATCTTTAATAGCAATCCAGGGTCCTAAATCATCACAAATTTTGAATGAAGTTGTTGTAGGAGTTAAAGATCTAAATTTTATGTCAGGAGATTGGTTTTCTTTTGAAAATCAAAAAGTATACATTACGCGATCCGGGTATACAGGTGAAGATGGTTTTGAGATTTCAATTTCAAATGACTTTGCAGATAAATTAACAAGAAAATTGATTAATAAAGGTTCTAAATTAGTAGGTTTAGGAGCCAGAGATACTTTAAGGTTAGAGGCTGGCTTATGTTTGTATGGCCATGATCTCGATAAAGACAAAACTCCCGTAGAAGCAAATTTGAAATGGGCGATTTCTAAAGAAAGAATATCTAAAGGAGATTTTATAGGTTCTGACATCATCATTAAACAATTAAATGATGGCGTCACTAAAATAAGAGTTGGAATTAAACCTGAGGGAAGAATAATTGCTAGAGAAAAAACAAAAATATTTAATCAATCAGATGTTCATATTGGAGAGATTACCAGTGGTACATTTGGACCAAGTGTTAATGGACCAGTAGCAATGGGTTATGTAGAAAATCAATTTTCAAAAAAAGATACTAAAGTATTTTTAGAGGTTAGAGGTAAAAAACATGCAGCTAGTATTTGCAGTTTACCATTTTATAAAAAAAGTTATGTGAAAGGAGCCAACTAATGAGTGAAGTTAAATATTCTAAAGAACACGAGTGGATAAAATTAGAGGGTGATGTTGCAACGATTGGTATAACAAAACATGCAACTGAGATGTTAGGAGATATAGTATTTGCAGAGTTACCTGAAAAAGGTTCTAATGTTGAAAAAGATGGAACAGCAGGTGTTGTAGAGTCTACTAAAGCTGCAAGTGATGTCTATACACCAGTAAGTGGAGAGGTCGTAGATACAAATCAGGAAATTGTAGACGATCCATCAAAAATAAATCAAGATCCAGAAAATTCTGCTTGGTTCTTTAAACTAAAGATTAAAGACAAATCTGAAATGGAATCTTTAATGAATAAAGATGACTATGATAAATTTGCAAAGGAGACTACTACATAATGTTACATAATTCTGAAAAAGATTTTATTAAAAGACACATTGGTCCATCTGAAGATGACCAATTAAAAATGTTAAAAAAATTAAATTATGAGTCATTAGATGATTTAATTAACAATACTGTTCCAGAAAAAATACAGTTTAAGGGTGAACTTAATATTGGTGAATCTAATTCAGAATATGAGGCATTAAGAAAATTAAAAGCAATTTCAAAGAAAAATCAAATTTACTCAAATTTCATTGGTATGGGTTATTATGGAACTTACACTCCATATGTAATTTTAAGAAATATATTGGAAAATCCAGGATGGTATACATCTTATACCCCTTATCAACCAGAGGTAGCTCAAGGAAGATTAGAGATGCTTTTAAACTTTCAACAAATGATCGTTGACTTTACAGGAATGGATATTGCCAATGCGTCATTACTAGATGAAGGTACAGCTGCAGCAGAAGCTATGGGGTTAAGTTACAGACTCGATAAAAGTGATAGTAATTTAGTTTTTGTATCAGAAAATTGTCATCCTCAAACAATTGAGGTTATACGAACTAGAGCAGAGCCTATGGGCCTTAAAGTTCTTGTTGGAAATGAAGACAAAGTTTTGGAGCAATTAAAAGAAGACATTGTTTGTGGAATATTACAGTACCCAGGAACTTTGGGTGATATTAAAGATCCAAGTGAGGCAATAAGTAAAATTCATAAAAAAAATGGTAAAGCAATTTTAGCTTGTGATCTTCTTGCACTTGCTAAGTTAAAAACACCAAGAGAACTTGGAGCTGATATTGCAGTCGGTAGTTCTCAAAGATTTGGTATTCCAATGGGTTACGGCGGACCACATGCAGCGTTTTTTGCAACAAAGGATGAATTTAAGAGATCTATGCCAGGAAGAATAGTTGGTGTTTCAGTAGATAGACATGGGAATAAGGCTTATAGATTGTCATTACAGACAAGAGAGCAACATATCAGAAGAGACAAAGCGACAAGTAATATTTGTACTGCTCAAGCATTATTAGCCATAGTTTCAGCTGCATATGCTATTTATCATGGTCCAGATGGAATTAAAAATATTTCTGAACGAGTATCGCAATTAGCAAAAAATTTTGCTGATAAAATAAAACAATCTGGCTATGAAATATATTCTGATCATTTTTTCGATACTGTTACAATTATTACTAAAGAAAAGACTGATCAAATCTATAAAAATGCTTTAAATCAAAAAGTAAATATACGAAAAGTAAATTCTGAAATGCTTGCAGTTTCTTTTGATGAGAGAAAAAATGTTTATAGAGTAAATCAACTATTAAAAATTTTTAATGCAGCAGAATCAATTAAGAAAGAAGATCCTACGGTAAGTTTACCCAATCTGCCAAAAAATTTATTAAGAACTTCAAAATATCTAGAACACCCTGTTTTTAATTCATATCGTTCAGAGACAGAAATGCTTAGATATCTTAAAAAGTTAGAGGACAAGGATATCGCTCTGAACAGAACTATGATTGCACTAGGTTCTTGTACCATGAAATTAAATGCTACTGCAGAAATGATTCCTATCTCATGGAGAGAATTAGCTGAACCTCATCCGTTTGTGCCCATAGAGCAAATGGAAGGATATAGAACATTATTCACTGATCTAAAAAATTGGTTAAGATCAATTACTGGTTTTTCAGGTGTTTCACTTCAACCAAACGCAGGTGCTCAAGGTGAATATGCAGGATTAATGGTAATAAGAAAATATCATTTAGATAGAGGTGATAAAAATAGGAACATATGTTTGATACCAAGCTCTGCACATGGAACAAATCCTGCTAGTGCTCAAATGGTAGGGATGAAAGTAGTTGTAGTTAATTGTGATAAAGAAGGTAACGTTGATTTTGATGATTTAAAGAAAAAAGCGGAACTTCATTCAGAAAATTTAGGAGCTCTCATGGTAACATACCCATCTACTCATGGTGTGTTTGAAGAAAAAATAATGGAGATATGCGAATTAATTCACAAACATGGTGGACAAGTTTATATGGATGGTGCAAACTTAAACGCATTAGTTGGTATAGCTAAACCTGGAAACTTTGGTCCTGATGTTTGTCATATCAATTTACACAAAACATTTTGTATCCCTCATGGTGGTGGTGGACCAGGTATGGGGCCTATCGCATGTAAAAGACATTTACAGGTTTATCTACCTAATCACCCAGTTGTAAAAGATTGTGGTCCTGCAACAGGAATAGGAGCTGTATCTGCCGCTCCCTGGGGAAGTTCAAGTATTTTATCAATTTCTTGGATGTATATAAAAATGATGGGATCTGAGGGATTAAAACTTGCTTCTAAAGTTGCAATACTGAATGCAAATTATATTGCTGACAGACTAAAAGATCATTATCCAATTTTATACAAAGGTTCAAATGGTAATGTTGCTCATGAATGTATTATAGATATTAGATCAATCAAATCTGAAACAGGTATTACCGAAGAAGATATTGCAAAAAGATTAATTGATTTTGGTTTCCATGCACCGACAATGTCTTGGCCTGTAGCAGGAACAATGATGATTGAGCCTACAGAAAGTGAAAACTTGTCAGAGCTTGACAGGTTTTGTGATACTTTAATTAAGATTAAACAAGAGATAGATTTAATTAAAACTGGTAAATTTGATAAAATTGACAATCCAATTAAAAATGCTCCTCATACCGACACCGAGTTAGCTTCTGATAATTGGACTCATAAATATTCTAGAGAAGAGGCAGCTTATCCAGCTAAATTTTTAAAAATAAATAAGTTTTGGCCACCAGTAGCTCGAGTAGATAATGTCTATGGTGATAAAAATATTTTCTGTACGTGTCCAAGCATGGATGAATTCAAAGAAGATGCAGCATAATCATTGATGAAAATTGCTGTAGTTGGTTCAGGCATTTCAGGATTAAGTGCAGCTTATTACCTCTCTAAAAATAATCATGTAGATTTATTTGAAAAAGAGGATCATTTTGGTGGGCACTCTCATACAATAGATTTAATTTTTGGAACGAAAAAAGTTCCAGTGGATATAGGCTTCATCGTATTTAACTTTAAAACTTATCCAAATTTAATTGAGTTTTTTAATGAAAATAAAATTGAAATTGAAAAAAGCGATATGTCTTTTTCTGTATCAGTAGAGGATTCAAACTTTGAATATTGTGGAAAAGGATTAAATGGTATTTTTTCTAATAAGTTGAATTTATTTAATATCAGATTTTTGAAAATGTTTTTTGATATTCTAAAATTCTATAAAAAATCTGACAGATTAAATGATTTAAATGAGGAAATCACTTTAGGGGATTATTTGGTAAAGAATAATTTATCCAAAGAATTTATAAATTATCATTTAATACCTATGGTATCAGCAATTTGGTCGATGCCACCTTATGCTGCAAACAAGATGCCTTTAAAATTTTTTTTAAAATTTTTTCAAAACCATGGATTATTTAAACTTAAGAATAGACCACAATGGTATACAGTTTCAAATAGAAGCAGATCATATGTAAAAACAATTCTTTCAAAAATTAGTGGTGAGTATTTTAAAAATTATAAAGTAAATAAGATTGTAAGCAAAAGTAATGGTATTGATTTATATTATGGCGGAAAAAATGAATTTTTTGATTATGATAAAGTAATTGTTGCGACTCATGCTGATGAGGCATTATCAATAATTGAAAATCCAACTGATCAAGAAAAAGAAATTCTATCTAATTTTAGTTATAAAGAAAATTATGCTTATATACATACAGATGAGTCAGTTATGCCTAAAAATAAGAATGCCTGGTGTTCCTGGAACTCATCTATGAAAAAAAACGAAATTGAAAAAAATTCTATCACTTATTGGTTAAATTTATTGCAAAATTTAGAATGTGAAAAAAATATCTTTCTTACTCTAAACCCTTATTTTAACATTGATGAGACAAAGATTTTAAAGAAAGTAAAATTTACCCACCCATATTTTGATCAATCAGCTTTAGATCATCAAAGTAAGCTTAAAAATTTGCAAAATAAAAGAAATATTCTTTTTTGTGGTAGTTATTTTGGTTACGGTTTTCATGAAGATGGAATAAAATCATCTATTGAAATGCTAAAATACCTTAATGACTAGTTCAATTTACAATGGAACAGTAATCCACAAGAGATTTAAACCCAAATTACATTTTTTTAAATATAGAGTATTTTCATTATTAATTGATTTATCTGATCTTAATAATTTGGGTAAAGATATAACGTTTTTTTCTTATAATCGTTTCAATTTAATTAGTTTTTTTGACAAAGATCATGGTGAAAGAGATGGTTCATCTTTAATTGAATGGGTAAAAAAACACTTAGATGAAAATGATATAAATTCAAAAGATATAAGAATAAAACTTTTGTGTTACCCAAGAATTTTGGGGTATGTTTTTAATCCTTTAAGTGTTTTTTTTGTTTATGATAATAACAAAAATTTAATTTCAATTTTATATGAGGTAAAAAATACTTTTGGAGAACAACATACTTATATTTTTAAAGTTGAAAATGATCACTTGTTACAACACAATTGTTCAAAAAAATTTCATGTGTCTCCATTTATTGAAATGAACTGTAATTATTTTTTTAGAATTTTGAAACCTTCGGAAAAGATTTCAGTCGTTATTGATCAATATCAACTAGATGAAAAAATTTTATTTGCATCTCAAGATGGAAAAAGGGTTGATTTTAATAGTAAAGAATTACTAAAATCTTACGTAAAACACCCTTTAATGACTTTTAAAATCATTTTAGCGATACATTTTGAAGCTTTTAAATTATGGCTCAAAGGAATAAAATTTATAAAAAAAAAACTTAAGATTAGGAATAATATTACTTTTGAGAATTAATGGGCATATATAACATTTCAGATCAAATTGTTTTCAAAATTTTAAGAGATATTGAGCAAGGATATTTGGAAATAATAAAATACAACGGAGAATTATTAAAATTTGGAAATCCTAATAGCTCTTTAAAATCTGTTTTAAAAATAAAAAAACCAAGTTTTTCTTTCAATTTGATAAAGGGAGGAAGTGTTGGTTTTGCTGAATCTTACATGAGGGATGAATTTGAAACTGACAATCTTTCAAATTTAATTGAGATTACTGCAAGAAATATCAAAATAATTTATAAATTTTCTGGTTTATTAGATTTCCCAATAGTCAATTATGTGAAAAATATATTCATTAAGAATACAAGAGGTCGAAGTAAAGAAAATATTTCAAAACATTATGATTTAGGAAACGAGTTTTTTGCACTTTGGCTAGATAAAACTTTAACTTATTCTAGTGCAATATTTGATGAGAGAAATAAAGAACTTTCAAATGCCCAAAATAATAAATACCAAAAATTGATTGATTTAATAAGACCAAACAATGGAGATAAAATTTTAGAAATTGGATGTGGATGGGGTGGATTTGCTGAATATTTAGGAAAAAAATATGATGTAAAGTTAGACTGTATAACTATTTCAAAAAAACAATTTGAATATGCAAAAAAAAGAATCCATGAGTGTGGGTTGAATGAAAAAGTAAATATAGAAATAAAAGATTACAGAGATTTAAGAGACAAGTACAATTCAATTGCTTCAATTGAAATGATTGAAGCGGTAGGACAAAATTATTTGGAAAGTTACTTTAAAACAATAAAGAACAATCTATCTGACAACGGAAAAGCAGCTATCCAAGCAATTACGATAGACGACAATATATTTGATCGATATAAAAATAAGACAGATTTTATCCAAAAATATATTTTTCCTGGAGGATTTTTACCAAGTAAAAGTATTATTAATAAATATGTTTCAGAAAATGGCTTAACTATAAAATCATACGATTCTTATGCAGATCATTATTCTAATACATTAGCAATATGGAGAAATGAATTTAATAAGAAATGGGACTTAATAAAAAAACAAGGATTCGACTCAACTTTTAAAAGAATGTGGGAGTTTTATCTATCTTATTGTGAAGCAGGATTTAAATCAAAAAATATAGATTTAATTCAATTTTCATTACAGAATAAATGAGTTCAAAAGGAGACATATGACAATAAATAAAAATATTAAATCAATTATATTGATAATTTTTCTATTCTTAATTACAAACTGTTCAAATAATAGCGCTATGAAACCAGAAGATTTTAAAAATAAAGAACCAAGGTTAATAATTGAAAATTATTTATCTGGCAATGTAAAAGCATGGGGAGTACTTCAAAATAGATCAGGAAAAGTTACGAGACAATTTTCTGCAGATTTAAATGGAAAATGGGATGGGAAACAACTGATACTTGATGAAAAATTTAATTGGGATGATGGAGAAATTCAAAATAGGCAATGGCAGATTACTAAAATTGATGAAAATAATTATGAGGGTACAGCAGGAGACGTTGTAGGAAAAGCTAAAGGATATTCATATGGCCCAGCTTTTAAATTTGAATATGTTTTATTAGTTCCAGTAAAAGGCAAAGAGATGAAAATTACTTTTGATGATTGGATTTTTAAACAAGATGATCGCGTAGCAATTAACAGGGCTATAATGACTAAATTTGGTTTTAAAGTAGCAGAATTAACAGTGGTTTTTGTTAAAGATTAATTTTTTTTTTGATACTTTGTAAGTTTTCCAATCAATCCAAAATAAATTCTATTTGGTAGGAAGCTAAGTATTTTTAAGATAATTGTTAGAGATTTTGGAAAATGAATTTCAAAAGAATTTTTGTTTACTAAACCATCATAAATTTTTTCTGCGGCATATTCAGGAGTTTTTAAGAAAGGCATTTTAAAATCATTTTTATCTGTCATGGGTGTTTTAATAAAACCTGGTGAGACTAGACATACTCGGACATTTGATCTACCGAAATCAAAATATAAACTTTCAGCTAAATTATTTAAAGCTGATTTAGAAGGCCCATACCCTGTTGAGTTAGGCAATCCTCGGTAACCTGCAATAGATGAGACTATTGTAATTGTTCCATACTTTTTGTCCTTAAAGTATTTTTCTACAGCTTTAATACTATTTAAGGTTCCAAAGAAATTAATTTTAAAAACATTTTCAATTTGCTCAACATCAATATCTTTTTCTCTTTTTGGATCCCATGTACCAGTTGAGAAAAAACAAATATCTACATTATGAAAAGTATTTACTATATTTTGAAAGACTTCTTTACATTTATTTTTATCAGTTACATCTAATGGAAAAGAACTAATATTTTCATGTTCTCCACAAGTCTCTATTAGTAGATTTTCACGTCTTGCAGAAATTGCAACATTCCAACCTTCTTTGGCAAATTTTATTGCTAAAGCTTTACCAATTCCTGTGCTACCACCTGTAATCCAAATTGTTTTTTTATCCATTCTATAAAGATGTATAATACTAATATGTTAAAAAATAAATTTTTATCATTAATTCTTTTTTTAATTGTCACTTTTTCTGCATCATTTATAGGTGGTTTGGTCACTATAAGCCTCAAAGAGCCTTGGTACTCTGGGCTTATTAAATCAAATTACAATCCACCAGATTGGATATTTGCTCCTGTTTGGACGACACTTTACATAATGATGACGTTAGCTATTTGGTTCTTTTGGCACAGTAAAAAAAGAGATGTAAATACAATTTATATTTATTTTATACATATAGTTTTTAATGCAACTTGGAGTATTGTTTTTTTTGGATTACATCACATATTTTTTGCATTAGTTGTTTTAGTTATTTTGATAACTTTGATAATAATTTTGATTATAAGATTTAAACGTGTCAATTTTGTAAGTTATTACTTAATGATTCCATATTTACTTTGGTGTCTCTATGCTTTATTTCTTAACTATAACCTAATGATATTAAATTAAATGGATGATGTTGTAATAGTTGGTGGTGGAATTATTGGCGCAGCAACTGCTTATTTTCTGTCTAAAGAAGGAAGAAAAGTCAAAGTAATTGAAAGAGATCCAACTTATAAATCAGCTTCTTTTCCTCTCTCACTTGGTGGTTTTAGAAGACAATTTTTTCAAACAGAGAATATTTTATTAGGTAAATTTGCGAGAGAGTTTATTTTTCAAATACCAGAATTACTTAAAACAGAAAAAAATCCTAATCCTACTGCAAGCATGGTTCCAAATGGATATTTATTAATGTTTGGCCCAGAACATGCGGAAGAACAATATAAGGCTTTGGAAAATCATAAAGCTTGTGAGGCTGGAACAAAAAACATTAAGGGTTCTGAATTAGATAAATTTTTTCCTTACGTAAACAAAGATGGAATAGAGACTGCTACATTTACTGATAATAAAAGTGAAGGGTGGATTGATCCTTTTCTTTTTCACACAGCATTAAAAAGTAAAGCAATAGAACAAGGTGCAGAATTCATAAAGGGAGAGGTAAAATCTTTATCAGAAATAAATGCTAAAACCATAGTATCTGCTGCTGGATGTTGGACAAAAGAACTACTAGAAGATATTCCTGTGGAACCTCAAAAGCATACAGTCTTTAGAGTTAAGTGTCCAAAACACATTCCTGAAATGCCATTAACTGGAGATTTAACAACAGGAGTTTATTGGAGACCTGAGGGTAAAGAGTATTTAGCTGGTTCACCAAAATCAGTTTTTGATGCTACAGATCTAGAACCTGCTTGGGATGATTTTGAGGAATTAGTTTGGCCTGCTTTAGCTAAAAGAATTCCAGCATTTGAAGAATTGAAATTAACTGGTGGTTGGGCAGGTTATTATGATTGTAATAGATTAGATAATAATGCGGTTGTAGGAAAACATCCTAAATTTGAAAACGTATATTTAGCAACTGGTTTTACTGGAAGAGGGTTAATGCAAGCACCAGGAATTGGAAGAGCTTTAACAGAACTAATTACAACAGGCTCTTATCAATCGATTGATATTTCAAATATGGCAGTAGAAAGAGTATTAGGTGCAAAAGCAAGACCTGAACCTTACGTGCTATAATTTACTATTAAATGCAAAAAATTTTTAATTTTTTTCCACTAACAGTTTATAAGTCTTCACTTTCACTTTCAGAAAGTGAAAAAAACGAAATGATCGAAGAAGTCCGATTGATGGAAAAAAAAAGTAAAAATTTAGATTATAAATCTACAACAAAGGCTTGGACAGGAGATACCCAAGGATTTGAATATTTGCACAATAATCCAAAATTTAAAAATTTGTTTATTCAAATTAATAATTGTATTTTGGAATATTTAGAAAGTTTATCAGTGAACTATAAAAAACTTGATCTTTATTTTCAGAGATCGTGGGCCACAATTTCAAAAAAAACTGAACATATTGATAATCATTCACATGATCAGTCACACCTTTCTATTGCATTTTATTTAAAGAAACAAAAAGACGATGCTAAGATCATGTTTTTTGATACTTCTAAGCATAATGAATTTATTCCACAATTATTTGACTCAAGATCGCTAGCAAAAGAAAATATTTTTAAAAAACGAGATATTTTAAATTCAAGCAAAGTTGTATTTGATACTAAAGAAGATGATTTGTTGATATTTCCTTCTAAAACAATTCATGGCACAGAACAAGGAAAGTCTAATTCTGAAAGGATATCAATTTCAGCAGATATAGTATTTTTAGCTAAAGATTCATCAACACTTGAACATTTAGTTCCCCCAGTCGAAAATTGGAAAAAATTTTCTAATTAATAAAGTTAAGTACCACAAAAAGTTTTGTAATCTTTAAAAGAGGTATCCATTTTCAGATAATCTGAAATATTTTCTTGCAGTTCATATGGTGCTTTTAAAATTTCTAATAGTTTATTAAATGGCTCAAGATTACTATCGTTGGCTTTTTCTAATGCATTTTCAATTTTATGATTTCTGGGAATCACAAGAGGATTAACACTTCTCATTAATTTTGTATAATTTTCTTGAGTATTATTATTTAGTTTTAATCTCTCTAGCCAATTTTTTTTCCATTTTTGAAAATTATCATCTTTATATAAGTCATCATCATAGTCTTTAAGATTCATTAAATGACAAAAAGTATTTGTATAGTCTACTTTGTTTTGATGCATCCAAGTGAGCAAATCAACAATCAAAAATTTATCTTTGTTATCTTCACCTAATAATCCAAGTTTTGTTCTCATCATCTTCAACCATTTTTCCTCATATTTTTTGCCGAATGTTTCAATTATCTCTGTTGCACTTTTAACCGCCTTACCTTCATCTTCATCAATTAAAGGTATTAAACACTCAGCAAATCTTGAAAGATTCCATTTTGTTATAGCTGGTTGATTACAATAAGCATATCTTCCCACCCTATCAATTGAGCTAAAAACTGTTTTTGGGTCATAGGTATCCATGAATGCACATGGACCATAATCGATTGTCTCACCAGAAATTGTCATATTATCAGTATTCATAACACCATGAATAAATCCAACACGCATCCAATTAACTACAAGATCAATTTGTTTATCTATAAGCACGTTCAAAAGGTCTAAAGCTCTATTGTTTGAATTTATTAGTTTTGGATAATGTCTTTTAATCACATAATTAAGTAAAATTTCTAACTCATCTTTTTTATCACGTGCTGCAACATATTGAAAAGTTCCAACTCTAATATGACTTGAAGCTACTCTCGTTAAGATAGCACCTTGCAATGGAGTCTCTCGCATTATTTCCTCACCTGTTTTAGCTACCGCTAAACTTCTTGTTGATGGAATATTTAGGTGATGCATCGCTTCACTAATTATATATTCTCTTAACATTGGACCCAGTGCAGCTCTGCCGTCACCATTTCTTGAAAATGCTGTTTTACCTGATCCTTTAAATTGAATATCGTATCTCTCATTATTTTTCGTTAAATGCTCTCCTATTAAAACTGCTCTTCCATCTCCTAACATTGTGAAATGTCCGAATTGGTGACCAGCATAAGCTTGAGCAATAGCATTACTCCCCTCTGGAAGAATATTTCCGGTGAATAAAGCTGCTAATTTATTTTTGTCGATTTTGGAAAAGTCCAAGTTTAATTCTTCAACTAAATCTTTATTCATTAAAACTAACTCAGGGTTTTTTACGGCAATAGGTTCAATATGTTCTTTAAATACATCAGACAATCTTGAATAAGAGTTATCAAAATTCCAATTCATATTATTCTTCATAAAGTTTATTGACTCCAGATTCTTTTTAACAATTCCTCTCTTCCACATGCTTTTTTATATCTAAGATATCTTTCTAATTTAATCTTATAAAAATCTTGATGGTATTCCTCCGCCTTATAAAATTTTTCAAAATTCCTAATGTATGTAACAACTTTTTTGTTAAATCTATTTTGTAAATCTTTTATGTCTTTTTCTATTAATTTTTTTTCTTCTTCATTTTGATAAAATGCAACTGATCTGTAACTATATCCTTTGTCACAAAATTGACCGTAAGCATCAAATGGATCAATATTAACCCAAAAATTTTCTAACAATTCCTTGAATGAAATAATTTCTTTATCATAAATTATTTCCACAACTTCAAAGTGACCTGTATTCCCATACGTTACCTCTTTGTATGTTGGGTTTTTAGTAATACCTCCAGAATAACCAGAAATTACCTCTTCCACACCTTTTAATTTTTCAAAAGATTCCTCTACACACCAAAAACATCCTCCCGCAAAATACGCCTTACCTTTTTGAGCAGAATATGAAAAATTTATATTAATTAAAAAAAAGAAAATTATAAAAAAATACTTCATTAATTATCATAAACAAATTCGTTATGATAAGTCCAGATTTTAAAGGTAGCTACTTTTCAGTAGCCACCTTTAATATTTCTATTGAAAATTATTTTTTTTTGTATTTTGCTGCTTCTTCAGATCCCCCAGTAGCTGAACCTTTACTATATGAGTGAGCACCCATACCAGCTAACTGACCATCTTTAACAATCAAATATTGATTTCTAATTTCTTTACCTTCAAAGAAACATTCCAGTATTTCTCTAACTCCATCAGCATATCTTGATTGTGCTGTCAAAGATGTACCAGAAGTATGAGGTGTCATACCATGATGAGGCATAGTTCTCCATACATGATCATTAGGTGCTGGTTGAGGAAACCATACGTCTCCAGCGTAACCACTTAATTGACCACTCTTTAATGCTTTTGCGATTGCATCACGATTACAGATTTTTCCTCTTGCAGTATTTACAATGTAAGCACCTTTTTTCATTTTACTTATCATTGCATCATCAAATAAGTTCTCAGTTTCAGGGTGAAGAGGACAATTGATTGTTACCACATCACAAACTTTCACCATTGATTCTACAGACTCATGGAATGTAAGATTTAATTCTTTTTCAACAGAATCAGGTAGTTTATGTCTGTCAAAATAGTGCAAATGAACATCGAATGGTTTCATTTTTCTTAATGCATCTAAACCAATACGTCCTGCTGCAACTGTTCCAATATGCATACCTTCAACATCATATGATCTTTGTACTGCATCAGCAATATTCCAACCACCTTCATTAACGATTCTATGTTGATTGTGGTAATCTCTTACCATTGAAACAATCATCATAACAATGTGTTCAGCGACAGATCGAGAATTACAATAAGTTACCTCCACAACATCAATTTTATTATCCATTGCAGCTTGTAAATCAACATGGTCTGAACCAATTCCAGCTGTGATAGCCATCTTGAGATTTTTAGCTTTAGCAATTCTCTCTTTTGTCAAATAATATGGAAAGAAAGGTTGAGAAATTACAATGTCAGCATCAACAATATGTTTGTCAGCCTCACATCCATCACCATCTTTACTATTAGTAACAACTAATTCGTGACCATTGCTTTCTAAAAATTTTCTTAATCCAAGCTCACCTGATACACATCCTAGCAATTGTCCTGGAGTGTAATCTCTTCCTTTAGGCGAAGGTAAAGTCATTCCGTCAGGATATTTCTCTATCTTCGGTAATTCTGAAAGTGCATATGATTTTGGCATTCCACCTTTTGGATCATCATATAATACGCATAATATTTTCATTTATTCTCCTGTATATTTATAAATTTATATAGCGCATCTAACATTATTTTAGGATCTCAGGCAAACAAATTATTTTTGGCTTGGATAAGACTTTTTTAGAATAAATTTGTTAATGATAATTGCAAAAATAATAATTATCACAGCCCCTGATATTACAGGACTTAGTAAGTAATCAAATGAAACGCTTCCAATTATTACTATTATGGGATTACCACCTGCTGGTGGATGTGTAACGTTTAATAAGATCATTAATCCAACCCCAAATCCCACAGCCAAAGGGATTGTTAAAAAAATTGGTAATGGAACAAAGTGTAAAAAAAGTAAACCTACTATTGCAGTAACTAAATGACCAAAAAAAACGTTTTTTGGTTGGGCAAAAGGACTTTCAGGATATCCATATAGTAAAACCATTGATGAGCCAAATGAAGCTAACAAGAACACTCCAAACTCAGTTCTGTAAGTTAAAAAAGTTAAAATCCCAATAGTAATTATTGAAAATAAGCCAGCTAAAATGGATTGTTTTGTACTACCCATGTATTAAGTTGATACTATTTTTTTTAAGGTTTTGAAAGGTAACAATATACAATCTTTTTTATTAATATTTTCTTTTTTGATCAATTTTTTCAAGGAAATCCAGCTTTTTTCAGTAATTTTTACATTATCATCAAAATATAATTCAGCCTTATCACATAAATTGTTAAGCTTTTCTTTTTGGTTGTTAATAGAAATTTTTGATAGCAAACTAGCTGAGGCTTGGCAGTAAACACATGACTTTCCCTGATACCCAAAGTCTAAAATTTTTTCATTTTTTAATATAAGCTCTACCTGCATTTCATCTCCACATAAAGAATTTTTTAATTTTGAAACATGAGTTCTGTTCTCAATATTTCTATTGTTATCTGTGTTTGCTGCAATCTTAAGAACCTCTAAATCCATATTGAAATTAATTATATAATAAATAAAAACCAATCAAGAATAGAAATATTTTTAACACAACTTTCAATGGAAAAATAAAATTTAATGTTTAAGCTATCTCATTTTTGTTGTAGTTGTAAATTTTTAGAACTAATGTCCCAAAATGCTTGAATTAAAAAATCCAAAAATTGCAGTCCCAGTTGTTTTGTTTGCAGGAATTTTATGGTCATTTGGTCCTCTTGTTGTGAGGTATATGGATAATCCAAATCAAGTTCCATGGCAGTATATATTTGGAAGAGGGTTGACAATTTTTATTCTTTTAAATCTTTATCTCTATTTTGAGGAGGGGATTAAATTTTATAAAAATTATTTAAAGATGGGATATTCAGGTATTATTGGTGGAACAGGGTTGGGAATTGCTATGATAAGTTTTATTTACTCAATTACTAATACCTCAGCTGCAATTACTTTGCTTTGCTTGGCAGCAATGCCCTTTTTTACTGCTCTTCTTGCATTTTTATTCCTTAAGGAAAAAATTTCATTAAATGTTTGGATTTCTATTTTTATTGCAACCATTGGAATTATAATTATGGCCTTTGGAAGTTCTGGGTCTAATTCTGTGGTTGGTTTTATTTTTGGAATGCTTTCATCAATTGGATTTTCTGTTTTTTCTGTGACTTTAAGATGGAGAACGGAGACTCCAAAGTTTACAACAGTAGCTTTTTCAGGTTTTTTTTGTTTTGTTTTTGCAGCTATAATACTTTTAAGTACTAAACAAGTGTTTTTTTCAACAAGCTATAATGGAGCGTTATTTTCCCTTCATGGAACACTAGTTTGCTTAGGATTAATTTTATACTCTATTGGCTCAAAAGCTATTCCTGCTGCAGAATTAACATTATTATCATTAACTGAGGTTATTGGTGGAATTTTTTGGGTATGGCTTCCAATCCTGGGGATTAATGAAGTGCCCGACACTTACACAATAGTAGGTGGTTTTTTTCTATTTATTTCCTTAATGTATTACAGTTTAGTAATGCGTTGGAACAAAAGACATATTGCTCTTAATTGATTTATTAAGATATGGAACGACCTGATTTTTTTACTTTAAGAAATGGAGAAAAAGTAAAATTACCTTTTTCACCTAAAGAATACCAAGACAGAGTTGATAAACTTAGAAAAGCAATGTCTGAAAATGACATTGAGATAACTATTCTAACCTCAATGCATAATATTGCATATTATACTGGTTTTATTTATTGCTCATTTGGAAGACCTTATGGATGTGTTGTTACACAAAATAAAGTTGTTACTGTATCTGCAAACATTGATGCAAGCCAACCATGGAGAAGATCACATTGTCATAATATCATCTATACTGATTGGAAAAGAGATAACTTCTTTAGAGCAATAAACTCAATAATTGATAACAAAGATAAACCAAAGTCAATTGGAATAGAAAATGATCATATAACTCTGGAAATAAAGGATAAATTGAATTCAATTTTTGAGAATGCGATTTTTAAGGATATTTCAAAAAAATTAATGAAACATAGAATGATAAAATCTGATGAAGAGATAGAAATTATAAAGAATGGAGCGAGAATTGCTGATTTAGGAGCGGAAGAAATTGTTAAATTAATTAAACCGGGTCAAACAGAGTTAGAAATTGCTATAGCAGGACGTGATCGTATGGAAAGAGAAATTGCAAAATCATACCCTGGAGCAGAATATATGGACACTTGGGTATGGTTTCAGTCAGGAATTAATACAGATGGAGCGCACAATCCCAAAACGAATAGAGCTTTGAAAAATGGAGATATTTTGTCTTTGAATACTTTTCCAATGATATCAGGATACTATACAGCTCTTGAAAGGACTTTATTTGTTAATGAAGTGGACGATGCTTCTCTTAAAGCATGGGAAGCTAACGTTAAAGTCCATAAACGAGGATTAGAATTGATAAAACCTGGTATTAAATGTTCTCAAATTTGTGAAGAGTTGAATGATTTGTTTGCTTCACTTGGATATCTTCAATATAGAACTTTTGGGTATGGTCATTCCTTTGGAATGTTATCTCATTTCTACGGAAGAGAGGCTGGATTAGAATTAAGAGAGGATATTGATACTGTACTAGAAGAAAACATGGTGATATCAATGGAGCCGATGATTATGATCCCAGAGGGAAAACCTGGTGCTGGTGGATATAGAGAGCATGACATTTTAGTAATTAAAAATGATAGTGTGGAAAATATAACTAAATTTCCATTTGGTCCAGAACACAACGTTATAAAAAATTAAATGACAGATAAAATAATTGTTAATAGTTGGAATGAGTGGGATCCATTAAAACACGTTATTGTAGGTCGTGCTGATGGAACATGTATTCCAGCTCCTGAACCAGCTTTAGATGCTAAAGTTCCAGAGGATAGTGATATGAGAGGTCAATTTGGACCAAGAACTAAAGATACGATAGATAAAGCTAACGAACTTTTAGATAACTTTTCATCATTATTAAAAAAGCGTGGAATCAAAGTTGATAGACCGACTCCACTAGATTTTAATCAACCAACTTCAACGCCTGATTGGCAAACCGAAACCATGTTTGGCTGCATGCCACCCAGAGATGTTTTGTTAACTGTAGGAAATGAGATTTTAGAGGCCACTATGAGTTATAGGTGCAGATGGTTTGAATATCTTTGTTATCGACCATTACTTAAACATTATTATAACGAAGATCCAAATATGAGACATGAGTCAGCACCAAAACCAAGATTAACAGATGCTGATTATAGAAAAGATTATTTATCAGATAAAATTGGTGTTCAAAAAAGATTAGAATGGACTGAAAAAAAATATTTTGTAACGACCGAAGAAGAACCATTATTTGATGCAGCTGATGTTTTAAGATTTGGTAAAGATTTGGTAGTTCAACATGGGTTTACTACTAATCTTAAAGGAATTGATTGGTTAAAAAGACATTATAAAGATCATAGAGTTCATGCTGTTAATTTTCCAGGTGATCCATATCCAATTCATATAGACGCAACTTTTACGCCTATCAAAGAGGGTCTTATTATAAATAATCCTCAAAGAAGACTTCCAAAAGAACAAAGAAAATTATTTGAGGACAATGGATGGAAAATAATCGACAGTGCTCAACCTGCACATAATGAGCCTCCACCACTTTGCTACTCATCTGTATGGCTATCTATGAATGTTTTAGTTCTTGATCCAAAAACAGTTTGTGTTGAAAAAAGTGAAATTTATCAGGCTGAACAATTAGATAAATTAGGAATGGAAGTTGTTCCTGTCGAATTAAGAGATGCTTATGCTTTTGGTGGTGGTATTCATTGTTGTACAGCTGATGTCTATAGGGAGGGTGGATTAAAAGATTATTTTCCTAATCAAAAAAACTAATTTTCTTTAGTCACATCAACTTTAAATTTTTCTAATCCCGATGAAAAGTTTTTATCAACATTAGTTTCTTTTTTTTCAAAAGATTGAAGCTTTTCTAATTCTCTTTGTCTTAATCTTTCCTCTCTTAAATTCTCTCGATGTTCTTTTGCTTTTTGTTCTCTATCAAATTTTTCTTCCCATTCTTTAATTTTTATGTACTCAAGCTGTTTTTGTTTTTCCTCTTCTTCTTTGATTATTTTTAAAGTTCTCTCTTTTCTTCTTTTCTCTTTTAGTTCAAGATTTTTTTGTTCCTCTTCCCTTACTTTTAAATCTATATCTCTTCTGTTTTGAGCTTCATCTCTAAGTTTTAGCTCTTTTTCTTTTGCTCTTAATTCTCTACTTATTAATATTAATTCCTCATCTTTTTTTAATAATCTCGATGCCTCTAACTTTTGAGATTCTTCTTTGATTTTAATTTCTTTTTCTTTTAACCTTAATTCATCTTCACCAAATTTTAATTTATTGCTTTCCTTAATAAGTCTTTCTTCCCAAGCTTTAAGATCTTTTCTTTCTTTAAGAATTTGATTTTTTTCCTGTAATTTTTCTAATTTGATAGCCTTAATTTTAGCAAGTTCTTTATTTTTTTTATAATTAGAAAAAGCGTTACTTAAAAAAGATTTTGGCGTGAAGTTAGTAATTTTTACTATCCCATTAGCTTTTTTTATTTTTTTTTGTTTAGTTTTTTTTCTAGGCATTTTTTATAATTTGCATAGAAACAAATATTTGACTTAGTTTCAATAATTCTGTCTTAGAATGAGGTAATTTGTGCTTATTTTGAGTTTCAACCTATAAGTGATTAATATAAGTTAAATTTAACAAAATTTATAATTTTTTTGCATAAAACAAATCTAAATATTATTAAATTAAAGTGAAAAAATTTAAAAAATTAATAATTGCTTGTGACGGAGAGTCAGCGAGCGGAAAAAGCACAGCAGCAAAACTCATATCTAAAAAATATAAATTATTACTCATTAATTCAGGGTTGTTGTACAGATATGCAAGCAAAGAAATTATTCAATACAGACCAAAAAACAGTATAAATTTTTTAAAAAAAAGATTTAAAAAAATTTCATATAAGAAAATAGTAAAATTAAATTTACATTCTGAAGAAATAAGTAATCACGTTGCTATTTTAGCAAAAAATAAGAATATTCGAAAAATAATAAATGCTTTTCAAAAGACATTAATTAAAAAAAATAGAAAGATTTGTGTAGAGGGCAGGGATATAGCCAGTAAAATATTATCTAAAAATCCAAAATATGATTTAGCTTTTTACTTTAAGTGTAATATTAAAGTTGCAAGTTACAGAAGATGGTTAGATATTAAAAAGAAAGTTTCTTTAAAAAGTGTTAGAAAATCTTTAATCAAAAGAACTTCTATGGATAAAAAAAGAAAGAATAGTCCACTAATTAGAGTAAAAGATGCAATTTTAATAAGAACAGATAAATTAAATAAAAAACAAGTTTTATCTAAAATGTCAGAGCACATAGAGAAACTTATTTAATCTCTATATTTTCCTCTTTAATTGGTTCCTCGATTGGTTCTGTTGTAGGATTAAGTTCAATTCCAGCTGGTGTAATTGTTTGAGGCATTGCGACAAATTGTGAGTCAGGATTTTCTACTGTTTCTCTAACTCTCATTCTATAAATTCCAAAAGCACCTATTAAAGAATGAAAGAAAAACAAAAAAACAAAAAAACCATTTGATCCGACAAGGTCCATAAATATTGAACATAAAAAAGGACCACTCATAGCACCTAGACCGAATGTGAATTGAAGTCCTGCACCTGCTGCAACAAATTTATCCTTTGTAATATAGTCATTTGTGTGGGCAAGGATTAGTGAAAACATTGGTAAACTACAAAAAGAAAACAAGATAAAAAATATATAAAACCATGTCTTACTTGTTGCTAATCCATCAGGTAAATACATTTGTCCTGAAACAAATATTGTAATAAGTGCAAAAATTGCAGCTCCAAAAGTAGATGCAATTATTACTTTTCTTCTATCATAAACATCAGAAATTTTTCCAACAGGAAATTGAGCAACTGCACCAGAAACAGCTAGTAAAAAAGTTACAATTGAAACTTCTAAAATAGTGAAATTCATTGATGTTGCATAAACTGCCTGCAAGGTGAAAAGGGCAGACTGAATTGTTCCATAAAAAAAAGAACTTACCATTCCAAATGGTGAGGATTCATAAAGTTCACTAAATGACATAACATTTATTTTTTTAAAAGTTGGTGGTTTTTTTTTAGTAAGCAAAATAGGTATTAATGCAACCGAAGTGATCACAGAAACTAATATGAAAGGTTCAAAATTTTTTGGAGTACTAAAGTTTAGCAAAAACATTCCAATTCCCATTGATCCATAAAGTATCACCATATAAATCGACAAGACACTTCCTCTGTTTTTGTTACTTGATCTATCGTTAAGCCAACTTTCAGCAACTGTGTAAATACAAACCATACTTATTCCAGTTAGAACTCTTAATAAGAACCATATAAATGGATGAATTAAAATTGAGTGAACTAAAATAATTAGTGATGCTAAAGATGCAAAAGCTGCAAAAACTCTGATATGACCGACTCTTGAAATTATGTTTGGAATAGTAGCTGCACCTATGAAATATCCAATGAAATAACCAGACATCATAAACCCAGTTGCTGTCAAACTAAATTCTTCTTGTACAGCTCTTACACCAAGTAATGATCCTTGGAAACCATAAGCCATCATTATGAAACCCATTCCTAAAAACAATGCCCAAGAATTCTTTAAAACTTTATTCATAAAAATTGCGCTAATTATCTGCCATCTATTATTAAATCAAGACTTAATTGTGACGGTAATTAAGATTTTTTTAATTTCAAAAAAGAGTGAATAGCGATTGTTGTAATTATGATAGCTCCACCCTGAAGTGTTTCAATACTAGGCTGCTCTTTAATGACAAACCAAACCCATATTGGACCAATGATTGTCTCCAACAAGAAGAAAAGATTTACCTCAGCAGCTGGTATAAATCTTGGAGCAATAGTTACTAAAACGAATGGGATTGCTACACAAAGAATGCACATTAAAGGTACAATAATTAAGTCTTTTTCTACTAGGGCAAAGCTTTCAATAAAAAACAGTGCAAAAGAAGCAACAAATAATTTACCTACAACTGCAGCTGGAACCAAATTTTTTGATTTTGCGGATCTGATTGTGACAGCACCTACAGCAAGACCGATAGCAGTGATAAACCCAAGTATATCACCATAAAAATTACCAAGTTTAAGAGAGTCAAAGAAAATATAGACAATTGCAGCAAAAGTAACAATTATCGAAATCCACGTCTTTCTATCAGGAGGTTCTTTTAAAAATACTGCCCCCAATATAGCTGATAACATAGGTGCAGTTGCGATCATTACCAATGTGTTTGCTACATTAGTATTTTGAATAGAAACTACGAAAGTAATATTAGTAACACTGAAAGTAGCTATATATATTATACCGTGATAACCACTAGTAAAAAGTATTTTAAAAAAGTTAAGTTTGTAGATTAATAGCATTCCAAAGAAAACAGTTAAGAATGGAATTATTCCTCTATAAAAAACAAGTCCCCAAGTATCAATGCTAGAAAGTCTGATAAACAAAGAGTCAGGTGTAATAAACATTACAGCCACAAAAGCAAGTAATGAACCCTTTTGTTGGTCTGTTAAATTTTTCACGCTTTTAAATCTTTCCAAAAAGTTTTGGCGAGATTAATTTTAGAAATATCAAATAAAGTTTTGAGTCCAGTTGGAGAGGTGACATTAATATCCCCATTAAGCTTTTGATCAATAAAATCAATTCCTGCAAAAAAAATTTGTTCTTTTTTTAAATCTTTCGCAATTATTTTAGATATTCTTTTTTCTAATTTTGTTAAATGAATATTTTTTGGTATTGCACCTTTACTCATATTACTTAAATATGAACCTTTTTTTGGCACTCTAGATATAGCGCCACATATTTTTCCATTAATCAAAAAAACTCTTTTATCTCCAATACTTATTTTAGGTAAATATTTTTGACACATTATATGATCATGTTTTTTGATAAATTTTTGAATAAACTTTAAGTGAAATCTCTTGAGTAAATGAATATCATTCCCACCAAAACTGTGAATAGGTTTTATGATTACATGTTTGTTTTTAGTAAAAAATTTTTTAATTTCATCAATGTTCTGAGTAAAAATCGTATTTGGCATAAACTTTTGATATTTAACAGAATAAAGTTTTTCAGAAATATTTCTTATTGAGGCAGGGTTATTAATTATTTTTACCTTATTTTTTATTGTCTCAAGTATGTAAGTTGTTGAAATATATTCTAAATTGAAAGGTGGATCTTGTCTAATTAAAATGTATTTACATTTTATGAGATTTAAATTTTGTTTTTTTTGAATTTTATAAAATTTTTTATTTTTATAATTAAACTTTATAAAAAAACCTTTAGCTATGACTTTTGCATCTATTATTGATAAATCTTTAGGATCATAATAAAAAACCCTATATTTCTTCTTTTGGATCTCATTAGCTAAAAAAATACTTGTATCTGTTTTTGGATTAAGTTTAGAGGGATGGTTACCTTGTATGGCAACAATTTTATTTGTCATATAAATCTTTTAAATCTTCATTTTTAGAAAATTTATTAATCATATGATCCGCATTTGTTGTTCTATTATCAATAACTTTTTGCAAATGATTTAAAAACAAAGTTTCATTTTTTCCACTTTTATTTAGTATATCTCTATTATCCAATCCTTTTCTGGAGATTTCTAGTAAAGTTGATGCCCAATAAAAAAGGTCTTTACCCATCAATTGAGTATTAAAACCTTTTTGAGGAGCATCTAGATAAGCGTTAATTATCTTATCCTTATCCCATGAAGAGATTAAACTGTAAACTTCATCTAAATTTCCATATAACAAACCAACAAAAAAAGCAGGGCCAGCACAAAGACAATCCCAACCACAAGTATCCATAGATCTTAATTCAATATATTTTTTTAACCTATTTTCTGTAAATATGGTGCTTAAGTGTAAGGATAAATCACTCTCTGTTGGAAGACGATTTTTTATTTCATCTATCTTTCCATTCATGAAATCTTTAAAAGTATATTTATTACCTGAAATATATTTATGTTTATCTAGTATAAATAAAATTGGGAAATTTATAATAAAATCAGCATATTTTTCAAAATTTAAATTTTCAAAAAATAACTTTGGAAGGCCTCCCCGGGAAGTATTTTGCCATACTTTGGATCTATAAGATAAGTAATCACTCTTTTTTTTTTCAACTATTGAAGAGTTAGCGAATAAAGCAATAGAGATTGGAACAATTGAATTTACTACTTTAAATTTTTTGAAAAAATCTTCTTCTGAAGAATAATCAATATTTAATTGAGTCCCACAAGTTCTGTACATCATATCTAGACTTAATTCTCCATCTAGCGGCATGTCGTTTGTCATTAGTTTATATCTTTGTTTAGGATTATTAGGAATTTCATCAAGCTTTGAAATAGGATCAAAACCAGTACTCACAATATTTATATCAAGTTTTTTTGTGACTTGTTTCAGTTCAAATAAATAATCGTGAGATTCTGAGCATGCTTCGTGAATATTATTAAGTTTCTCTCCAGATAATTCAATTTGGTTCCCTGGTTCAAGAGTGATGTTTTTACCCTCTTTGTTTAAACCAATAATATTTTCACCTTCTTTAATTGGATTCCAACCAAACTCATTTAACGCAGAAAACATTTCTTTTATTTTTGAGTAATCAATTCTTTTATTGTTTTTACTATCAAATAAAAATTTCTCGTGTTCAATTCCCATCTTAAAATTTTTTTTTTCTTTTATTCCAGATTTGAAATATTCAATTATATCTTTTTTAGAAATAGTCATATTTAATAATAAAGCCTATAAATTTTACAGGTAAGAATATGGTTTTCTTGAAAAAACTTTTTTTACAAAGGGTTTAAAGAAATCTAATGGCAACGATTTATAATTTGGATCAAATGAGTTTTGATCATATTTTTCACAAAAATCTACAGTATCTTGATAATATTTATGATTTTTATATTCGTCTCTTTTATTTTTGTTACCTCCTAAATGGTGGGCGTAATAATACATCTGAAACTCACCATGTTTCTCAACAATCCAATGAGTTTTTTCTGACACATATGGTTTAAGAACTGCTGCAGCATATTCTGAATGGTTCATTGGAGCTAGCTCGTCACCAATATCATGCAATAAAGCAGCTACAATCATTTCATCATTTTCACCATTCCTATAAGCTCTTGTGGCGCTCTGAAGTGAATGTTCTAATCTTGAAATTTGGTAACCTTCTAGTGTGTCTGTAAGTCCTGACATAAATTTCAATATTCTATCCGCAGTTTTACTCGCAAAATCTTTTTCATGTTTATCAAGAAAAAGATAATCTTCTTTGGTTCCATTTTTCATTTCTGTAAAACTTACTTTTTTCATAAATCAATTATTTGATGCAGTGCTTAATAAAGAAAGTTGTGTTATTTTGCTATCACCTAGTTCATCAATAGGTTTTACAGGATAATCTCCAGTGAAATAATGATCTGTTAATTGTGGATAATTTTCATTTCTTTTATCAAATCCAATAGCTTTATACATGCCTTGAATAGATAAAAATTTTAATGACTTAGCACCAATATATTCACAGATTTCGTCATTACTTTTGTTCGCTGCCAACAGTTCTTTTTTTGTTGGTGTATCAACTCCATAAAAATCTGGGTGTCTAATCTCAGGACAAGCAATTCTAACATGAACTTCTTTTGCACCCGCATCATAAAGCATTTTTACAATTTTATGAGATGTGGTTCCTCTGACCAAGGAGTCATCAACAAGAATAATCTTTTTATTTTTTATGGTTGTTTGATTAGCATTTAGTTTTAGCTTAACTCCTAGACTTCTTATTTTTTGACTTGGCTCTATAAAGGTTCTTCCAACATAGTGATTTCTAATTAATCCATGTTCATAGTTTTTACCTAAATGTTGCGCAAAACCTAGGGCTGCAGCATTACCAGAGTCAGGAACAGGAACAATAATATCTGTATCAATATCATTTTCTTTTGCTAATTCTTTCCCTAAATTTTTACGATGTTCATAGGCTGTCTTTCCATTGAGAATACTATCTGGCCTTGCAAAATAAATATATTCAAAAACACAAGGCCTAATCTTTTTTTCTGGAAATGGTTTTATACTCTTTAGTTTATCATTTTCTATTAAAACAATTTCACCGTTTTCAACATCTCTAACAAATTTTGCACCTATAATATCCAATGCACAAGTTTCAGATGCAAGTACATAACTATTTTTTAATTTACCTATTACCAGGGGTCTTATTCCATAAGGATCTCTTACACCAACAAGTAAATTTTGAGTTAGCATAACCAAAGCATAACCACCTTGAATTTGAAATATCGCATCTATTATTTTGTCGATAGTTTTTAATCTTTTTGATTTTGCAATAAGTTGAACAATTGTTTCAGTGTCAGAAGTTGTGTAGAAAATTGCTCCATCTTCAACAAGCTTATTTCTTAAGTAAATTGAGTTTGTTAAGTTTCCATTATGAGCAACCCCGATTCCACCGGCATTAGTATCTGCGAAAAAAGGTTGAATGTTTCTTAAAGTATTGTTTCCTGTTGTACTGTATCGATTGTGACCAATAGCAAAATTTCCCTTAAGATTATCTAAGACTTTTTCTTTATTAAAGTTGTCACCAACTAATCCAAATCTTTTTTCTGAATAATATCTCTCTCCATCAAATGTTACTATTCCACAGCCTTCTTGTCCTCGATGTTGTAGAGAATGTAACCCAAGAGCAGTTAACGCCGAAGCATCTTTTATATTGCTAATCCCAAATACTCCACACTCTTCATTTAACTTAGGATTATAAATCTTCAATTTTTTCTTTAGACTCTTGATATGTTTTTTCATTTGGAAAAACTTTCAGTAAGTAATTACTACCTTTTTCAAGATATGGAAAGGTGTATGATTTGTTTAAATTTACTGGCCATTTGTCATAATTATACACGATATGCACTCCTGAAAATATACATATGGAGATAATATAGGCTCGAATAAATCCAAAAAAGAATCCAAAAACACTATCTAAACTTCCTAGACCAGTATATTTGATTGCTCTACTTATCCCTTTATTAATCAATAATATTAAAAAGATAACTATTATAAAAATTGTTATCCCAAGCCCCACATCAAGTACGTATTCATTATCTATTATATCTTTGACATATGGTTTGGATTTTGGAAATATAATCAAAGTTATAATATACGCCAATAACCATTTTGACATTGAAAGTATACTTAAGACAAATCCTTTGCTGTAACATTTAATTATTGAAAGAATAGTTATCAATATATAGATTAAATCAATCGAAGAAATCGAATTAAAAATTTCTCCAAAAAATTTTAGAGTTATTTCAACCATATATTCTTATTTTCCAAAAGGCTTAAAAACTAATATTAAAGATGGAAGCAAAGTCAAAACAGAGATCATTGCAAATAACATTGCTAATCCTGTGAAAATTCCAAAATAGATTGTAGGTATGAATTTAGACAAAACTAAAATAGAAAAACCAAAGACTATTGTTATAGAGGTATTCAGGATTGCAACGCCAACTGTTGAATGACAGGCTTTTAAAGTTTTTTTATAGTCATTAATTTTGTAGAATTCCTCTTTAAATCTGTAGATATAGTGTATACTGTTATCTACAGCTATACCTATTGTAATAGCGGCGATTGTAATAGTCATCATATCCAAAGGTATCTCTAGCATACCTATTATTCCTAAAATAAAAAAAGCTGCAATAAAGTTTGGGACAACTCCAATTAAAGATAACTTGATGTTTTTAAATAAGATAACAAACATTCCAAAAATACCCAGTATGACAAGTCCCAAAGTAAGAATTTGAGATTTAAATAAGCTTTGTAATAAATTATTAAATAAGATCATCACCCCAGCTAATTTGTATTGATCTTCGTTTAATCCAAATTCATTTTGCAAGTCATGATTTATTTTTTTGATTAGCTCATTTCTTTTAAGATCTTTTTGAGAGTCAATTATTCTCAAACTTATTCGAGCTTCGTTATCTTTTATTGAAATATAAGGATCAATTATCTCAGTTTTGATATTTTCAGGAATTTTAGTGTATAAAACACCCATTTCTAAAGTCCCAAGAGGTTTATTATTGTTTAATTGAGTTGCAACATCAACTATCGATGAAAATGACAAGACTTTTCCTATCTCAGGAAGACTATCAAGATAATTATGTATGTTGGAAATCGTCTTTATTTTATCTTTTGTAAACCAATACTTCTCATCATTTTTTTCTTCATCACCCCAATCTTCGAATTCATCATCTCCTTCCAATTTTTCTTCCTTTTTTTCTGGAAATTTTAAAATTACTTCTAGAGGAGTTGTTCCACCCAGTTTTTCATCGATTAGTTTCATACCCTTATAAATTTCTGTTTTTTTACTAAAATAATTTATAAAACTATTTTCAACTTCCAATTTACTTATTCCAATTATACTTAAAATAATTATTATCCCAGTTATTACAAAAACTTGATTTTTAAAATTAATAGAAACTTTTCCTAAAGAAGAAGTTATTTTGGAGTCAGTATCCTCTTTTATAAGAGTTTTATTGTTCTTTAAAAAACTTAATAAACTTGGAAGCAAGGTAAAAGTAATTATAAATGATGTTATTAATCCAAAAGTCATCATCAAACCAAAATCTATGACTGGTTTAATTTCACTAAATATTAATGATAAAAAAGCGATAATAGTCGTTAAAGCCGTATAGAGTATTGGCCAAAACATTTTTTTTGTAGTTAAAGAAATTATTTCATGATTATCTTTACTAGGATAAAATTTTCTTAATTGTATAAATCTAGTGCTCATATGAATATTCATTGCCATCGTTAAAATTAACATTAGCGCTATAAAGTTTGAGGAAATTACAGTAACTTTCCATCCGATAAGACCTAAAAGACCCATCATAATTATGACAGAAAAGAAACAACTACTTATTGGTACCACAACCCAAATTAAATTTCTAAAAACAAACCATAAGGTTGCAATAATAAATGCAAGCACACTTAAACCAAAAACTATGATATCACTTTTTATATAGCTCATCATATCATCGGCGATCATTGGTATACCACCTAAATAAATTTTTCCAATGTCATCGTAACTTTTGATCACCTCTCTAATTTCTAGGATATTATTATGATTCTTTTTTTTTTATTTGATCTTTAAATATTTGAATTTCCTTACCTGATTTATTTTCAATATCATTTAATTTTTCATTTTCTTTTATATTAACAATTATTCCACTTGTCTTTCCATCTTCACTAATAACAAAGTTCCTGAAAACTGGACTTGCTAAAATTTCTCTAAAACCTCTCTCCTTATCAACACCTTCATCCTTTAGGGTTTTAAAATTCATTAGTCTTTCCTGGAGAGGTTCATCAGAATTATCTAAAAGAGGTATATCCAAGAGAGTAATAACACTATGTACCCAATCTAAGCTTTGAAGCTTATATTTTAAGCTAAGAAGATTATTTATTGCACTGTCACTTATCATACCATCATTAGGTGTATGAGTTAAAACCAAAAAATCCTTTGAACCATATCTATTTGTTACTTCTTTTAGGTATTTAAGATCAGGATCACCTTCGATTAAAAGTGTTTCAGACGACGCATCAAGCCTAAAATCTTTTGAGTAATATCCAAAACTAATTAAAGCAATAAATAAAAAAATTAAAACAGATTTTGGATTTTTTAAGATTGTATTTTGGTATAAATGATAAATCATTTATCCTGTTATATTGTAAATTAATTATTTTGAGTATCTTTAAATTTTGTAAATCTTTCCTCAAACTCAAGAGTTACTTTACCAATGGGGCCGTGACGTTGTTTACCAATGATAATTTCAGCTAAATGTGCAACCTCATTCATTTTTGCTTGCCATTCTGCATGTTCTACAGTTGCTTCTCTCGGCTCTTTTCTTTGTAGATAGTATCCTTCTCTGTATACGAACATAACTACATCTGCATCTTGTTCTATTGATCCAGATTCTCTTAAATCTGCTAATTGCGGTTTATGATCATCTCTCTGTTCAACTTGTCGAGATAGTTGAGATAATGCAAGAACAGGTACACCTAGCTCCTTGGCAATAGCTTTTAAGCCTTGTGTAATTTGAGATATTTCTTGAACTCTGCCGTCCTTATTATTAAATGAACCTTTCATTAATTGTATGTAGTCAACAACAATTAAATCTAATCCATGCAATCTTTTTATTCTTCTTGCTCTATTACTCATTGCAGCAATACTTATTGCTGGTGTTTCATCAATGAATAAAGGAAGCTCTGATATATTCTTTGAGGTTTCTAAAAATTGATCGAATTGCTCATCTGAAATTCTACCTCTCCTTATATCATTTGAACCTATTCTTGCTTGTTCTGAAATAATTCTTGTTGAAAGTTGTTCTGAAGACATTTCTAGTGAAAAAAAAGCAACTGATGATTTTGAACCATTCTCTTGAATTTTTTGAGCTGCATTAAAAGCAATATTAGTTGCAAGAGATGTTTTACCCATTGAAGGTCGTCCAGCTATAATGATTAAATCAGACTGATGAAGTCCACCCAATCTATCATCTAAATCTCTCAAACCAGTAGGCACACCAACTATTCCTCCTTCGTTTTTGTACGCTGCTGAAGCCATCTCAATAGTTTGCTTCATAGCATCATCAAATTTTATTAAAGAGGAACTAAAAGATCCTTTTTCAGCTAAGTCGTAAAGTAATTTTTCTGAATTCTCAATAATATTTTGACCATTAGATTCTAGATTATTTTCTTTAGCATCATCTATTATTTTTTCTGAAATTTTAATTAACTCTCTTCTTACATACATGTCATATATAATTTTTGAGTACTCGATTGCTTGTCTTACAGAGGTAGAAAATTTTGTAATTTTAACTAAGTATTCTGGGACATTTAATTCATCTTTCTCATTCTCAAAGTAATTTTTAAGTGTTATGGGATTAGCAAGCATTCCTTTATAAATCATGTTTTCAATAGCGTCAAAAATTTTTTGATGCATTGGATCATAGAAATTAATATTTGAAACAATAGTGTTGACTTCATCAAATATTTCATTAGATACCAAAATTGATCCTATGACTGACTGTTCAGCTTCAATATTATTTGGTAATTCTTTATAGGTATCTTTTACGATACTTAAATTATTTTCCATTAAATTTTATAGTACAGAAAAAATATAAAATTTTAAATTTTAAAAAAGGCTGTGGATGAATTTGTATAATTATTGAATAGTTTCTGCTGAGTTTACTATGATCATTATTTCAGCCTCAACTTCTGAGTGCAAAGTAACTTTAACTTTAAATTTTCCAATAGATTTAATTTCTTTAATTGGCTGTATCATTGAAGGTTTTACTTCAATTTTACTTATTTCGTAAATTATTTTTGAAATTTCAGTTGGTTTTACTGAACCATATAATTCTTTATTTTCAGTACTAAGTTTACTTACAGTATATTCTTTTTTATTGATCTTTTCAGAAATCTTTTTAGCATTTTGTTTTTTTTCATCATCTTTTTTTGATAGCTCAGATTTAATCTTTTCAACTTGTTTAATATTTTCCTTTGAAGCGTAAAGCGCTTTTTTATTTGCTATTAAAAAATTTCTAGCAAAACCTCTTTTAACATCTATTACTTCACCAATAGAGCCAATCTTTTTTAAATTTTCTAACAATATTACTTTCATTAAATTAATGCCAAATTTCTAGCTCTTTTAATTGATATTGCTAGCTCTCGTTGTTTTTTTTGGGAAACATTTGTAATTCTAGAAGGTAAAATTTTGCCATTTTCCGAAACATATTTTTTAAGAAGCTTAATATTTTTATAATCAACTTTTGGAGCACCTTTGACAGATAGTGGACAACTTTTTTTAAATTTATATTTATTTGGTTGAAATATACTTAATTTTGCAAAATTACTTTGCTTGCTTTTTCTATTTCCACTTTGTTTTTTTGGCATAATTAATTTTTCTCTTTATTATTAGTTTTTTCTATATCGTCCTTCTTTGTGAAATAATTAGTGTCTAAATCAAATTTTTTTACTTTCACAGTTAAATGTCTTAATAATTTTTTATCTATTGACTCATTTTTTTCTAATTCTTCAATTAATTTTCCATTTCCTTTAATTTTAAAATGTATATAGCTTCCTTTTCGGTTTTTTTTTATAAGATACGATAAGTTTAGAAGACCCCAATTTTCAGTTTTAACTACCTCACCCTCATTTTTTTCAACAATTTTAGAATATTTTTCTGTCAATTGCTTTATTTCAGCCGGAGAAGTATCTTGCCTAGCTATAATAGTGTGCTCGTATAAATTCATATTAATTCTTTAATAAAAAGGAGGGATATACTATTATAAATCTTCAATTACAATAGTAAAATAAACAATAATTAAATAATTTTTTAAATGTTTTCTGTAATTTTTCCAGGCCAAGGTTCACAAATAGTTGGGATGGGAAAAGAGTTTTTTGAGAAACATGAAATTGTAAAAAGATTATTTAAAGAAGCTGATGATACTTTAGAGTTTAAACTTTCTAAAGTTATTTTAGAGGGTCCAAAAGATAAATTAGATCTTACAGTTAATACTCAACCTGCTATTTTTTTGATAAGTTATTCAATATTTCAAGTGGTCAAAGAAGATTTCAATATAAATTTAAATAATGCAAAATATTTTGCTGGACATTCTTTAGGTGAATATTCAGCACTGTCATGTGCTGGATATTTAGATTTTAGTGAAACTATAAAGATATTAAGAATAAGAGGAGATGCTATGCAAAATTCAGTGCCAAAAGGTGAGGGCGGCATGCTAGCAGTTTTGGGATTAAAAATAGAAGATCTTGAAAAAATTTTAAAAGATAATCAAAATAATTTTGAAGCACAAGTTGCTAACGATAATTCTGATGGCCAAATAGTTTTAAGCGGCAAAACAAAAGATTTACAAATTCTTAGCGAATTTTTTAAAGATAATAAAATAAAAAATATCAAATTACCAGTAAGTGCACCCTTTCATTGCAATTTAATGAGTAAAGCTACCGAAGTGATGAGTAAAGAATTACAGAAAATTAATTTTAAACAGTCCAAAAATACTCTTATATCAAATGTCACTGCAGACGAGATTTCTAGCGTTGATGATTTAAAGAGTTTGCTTATAAACCAAATTGAAAAAAGAGTTAGATGGAGAGAAAGTATACTCAATATAATCAACAAAGGTGTGAATCAATTTATTGAAATTGGTCCAGGCAAGGTACTTTCTGGTCTAGTTAAAAGAATTAACAAAGAGGTAAAAATTTCTTCAATAAATAGCCAATCAGATATAGAAAGTTTAAATATATGAATGATTTAAAAGAAAATAATATAATCGTAACTGGTGCGACAGGCGGAATAGGAAATTCTATAATTAAAAAATTATATGATGTAGGAGCTAATATTTTAGCGACAGGAACTAAAGATGAAAAGTTACAGGAATTGAAAAAAAAATTTCCAGATATCCAAACATTGAAATTTGATATCTCACAAATTGATAATTTAGAAAATTTTATTGAAGATGCTACAAAACAACTTGGAGGAAGACTGGATTGTTTGGTTAATAATGCTGGTATTACCCAAGATAATTTAGCCATAAGAATGAATATCGAAGAGTGGAAGAAAGTGATAGACGTTAATCTTACTTCAACATTTTTAATTAGCAAATTTGCTATAAAAAAAATGCTTAAAAATAAAAAAGGTAAAATTATAAATATTACATCTGTAGTTGGACATACTGGAAATTTAGGACAAACAAATTATACAGCCTCAAAAGCTGGAATTGTTGCTATGTCTAAAAGTCTAGCATTAGAATATGCAAAAAAAAATATTAACATAAACTGCATATCACCAGGTTTTATTAAAACAGCCATGACAGATAAAATCGATGAAAAATTCAAAGAGGTTATAATTTCCAAGATACCCTCTGCAAGGTTGGGAGAACCTGAAGATGTTGCCAATGCAGTTATTTTTTTAGCATCCTCACATTCTGATTACATAAATGGAGAAACATTGCATGTAAATGGGGGCATGTATATGGCTTGACAATCTAAGTAATTAAACTATTAACGAATTATAATAAAAAAGGATCAATATGTCAGAAGATGTTTCAAGTAAAGTTAAAAAGATTGTAGCTGATCATTTAGGAATTGAAGAGTCAAAAGTTACTGAAGAGTCAAGTTTTATCGACGATCTAGGTGCTGATAGTTTAGATACTGTTGAATTAGTCATGGCTTTTGAAGAAGAATTTGGTTCTGAGATTTCTGATAGTGAAGCAGAAAAAATTTTAACAGTAGGTGATGCAGTCAAATTTATTGAAGGCAAAGCCAATTAATAAATTTTAAATGCCCTCATCAAAAGATGGGATAATGGTTATTCTGTCCTCTCCATCAGGAGCGGGCAAAACTACATTAGTGAATTTGCTTTCAAAACAGAAAAATTTTGAAATTTCTGTCTCTCACACAACAAGACAACCAAGACCAGGAGAAATTGCAAATAAAGATTATTTTTTTGTAAATGATGTTGAATTTAAAAGGCTTATTAATAATCAAGAATTTTTAGAATACGCTAAAGTTTTTAATAATTATTATGGAACAACGAGGACCCCGATTATTGATAACTTAAATAAAGGAAAAAATGTTTTGTTCGATATTGATTGGCAAGGTGCAGATCAAATTAAGAATAAAAAATTAGACTATAAATTAATTACTTTTTTTATTCTACCTCCTAGTAAAGAGATTTTATTTGAGAGACTCTCAAATAGAGACATGAAAGATAAACTTATAGTTGAGGAAAGAATGCAACAGTTTGAGAGAGATGTACTTCATTGGATAAATTATGATTATGTAGTTATTAATGATGAATTAAACAATTGTCATATGAAAATAAAAAGTTTAATAGATGCTGAAATTAATAATGGATCAAAAGATTATGATTCTAATTTTATACGAAATCATATCGAAAAACTAACTTCTTAAATTCTCGTACTCTTTGGTTAATCTAAAGTATGTCTCAAAATCTAAATTTTGAGGCCTTGAGTTAAGGTCAATACCAATTTTGGAAGTAATATTATTGTTATCATTAAACAATTGATAATAAGGTTTCTTAATCATTTTTCTTCTGTGCATAAAAAATATTCTTGTGATTTTTTCTAAATTTTTTGGATTTTTAAACGAAAAAAATTCTTTCTTAGGTTTAAAAAGCAAAACAGAACTATCAATTTTTGGCTTAGGCTGAAAGCTTACCGGAGTTATGTCACAAATCTTTTTTACATGTAATCTCCAATTTGCTAAAATTGTTAACCTTCCATAACTTTTGGTATTAAAATCAGATATTATTCTATCGGCCACCTCTTTTTGAAACATAAGTATTAGGTAATCAAACCAAATTTTTTCTTTGATATTTAATATCCACTTACATAAAATTTCAGTTGAAATATTGTAAGGCAAGTTACCAAAAACTGTTAAAGTTTGATCACTTAATAAATTTTCATCTATTTTTAAGATATCTTTATTAATAATTTCAATCTTATTCTTAAATTTTTCTTTAAGTAAGTCTGTTAAATTATCATCTTTTTCAATTACCAAAACTTTTTTTGGATTTTTTCTTAAAATTCCTGCAGTCAAATTACCCGTGCCGGGACCTACTTCTAGTATATTTCTATTTTTTAGTTCTAGTATATTGACTATTTTATCAATAATTTTTTGATCAATAAGAAAGTTTTGTCCAAGGCTTTTTTTTGCCTTAATCATTTTTTATCTAAAAATTCTAATGATCTTATTAAACTAGTTGGACTAGAGATATTTTTTCCAATCATCTTTTCATTTGGCCCATGATCAGGTGTAACTCTTACAAAAGGTAGTCCAATAGTTATATTTATAGCATTGTATTCAAAAAGTGTTTTAATGGGTGTTAATACTTGATCATGATACATACCAATAATGACATCAAATTTTTTTCTATTATTTTCTAAAAATATTGTATCGGCTGGAAAAGGACCCTTTACTTTAATATTTTTTTTACAAGATCTTATCACTGGAACTATAATCTTAGAGTCCTCATTAAATTTTAATATACTCTCACAATGGGGATTCAATCCTGTTACAGCTATTCTTGGTTTAAACCCTAAGTATTTTTTATAGAAATTATCTACAACTATTATTTTTTCTTTAATTTTTTTTTTTGTAATTTTATTTGCAACTAATTTAATAGGAAGATGAGTCGTTACCGGGCAAACTGATAACTTTTTATTGTAAATTAACATTGCAAATCTTTTTATATTAAAATGCTTAGCGATAAACTCCGTCACACCAAAATGTTTTTTATCTAAAGTTTTAGTCTTATTAATTGGTCCATTAATCATTTTTTTGGTTAAGCCTTTTTTTATTAATTCAAAGGCAACTTTGAAACAGTTATGTACGTAGACACTAGAATTTTTATCTTTTACATCTATTAGATAAACTCTTTTTCTATAAAATTTTTTAGAATAAATTTCTTTTAAATTGATGTGTTCAATATATTTATTAAATCTATATTTTTTTACCTCTTTATTTAAAATTTTTTTATCACAAATTAAAACTAAAGGACTTTTAAAAGATTTTAACTTGAGAGATTTAAAAAAGATTTCAAAAAAAATGCTTTTTTTTTCTCCAGGGACTATTAAAATTGGACTAGAACTCACTTATTGCACTATTTAATTTAATTTTATTGTAAAAAATATTTGAAAACTTAGCTAATTGGTTTGATGTTTCAATCATAATCATCCTATCAAGTTCTTTTTGTTTATTAACTTCAATAGCTACCTCTTTAATATCATTTATTTTTAAAATTAAATAATTATTACCAATCTTGATTGGGTTACTATATGAATTTACTTTTAGATTTTCTAGTTCACGGTTAATTCCTAATGATAGACTATCTTTTTTAATCCAACCTATTTTTCCACCTACTTTAGAACTGTCACTTATGCTGTACAAATTAGCAGTATTTTCAAAACCATTTATTTTGATACTTTCAAAAATTTTTGATGATTGCTCTTCTAAACTTATATTTTGTTTTTTATCAAAAACAATTTCAGATAAATTATATTCCAAAGAAAATTTTTCTTCACTTATTTTTTCGATTTTACTAATTAAATTATTTTCATCAATTTTAACACTTTTAGAATATTTGGCATAAACTAAATTTTTCCATTCATTCTCTATTTCAATTTTTTTTTTTAGATCATTTATAGAAATATCAAAATCACTTAAATAATTTTCAAATTCAGATTGATTTGAATAATTCAAATTTCGAATTATTTTATTTAAAACATTATCAATTTGTGCATTCTGTAAATTCAACTCTTTGTATTTAACTATTTCACTTTTTTTGATCATTTCTTTGATTATCGATTTTTTCGAAAGTTCTAGTAGATCATTCTTACTAATCTCTTTTAGTTTTGGATTAAGAGCCAAAAGGTAGCTAGTCTCTTTTTCAAGATCATAAGTAGTAACTATTTGATCATTTATTTTCATAATGATTTTTAAATTTATCTTTGAATAAGAAAAGTTATTTAATAAAAAAAAAATTAAAACTAAAATTATAGTTTTTTTATTCAAAATCATTTTAAATTAGGTGTATTGAAACCACCAAATGGTAAAATCGATAATTTAAAGAAAAGATTTTCAGATGGTTTTAAATCTTGATCGCTGTAATATTCCTTGTTGTATTCTATTGCTGCAGTCAAGCAATCATTTTGGAATTGATAAATTAGATTATAATACTCAGTAAAATTTTTTTCTTTATTTTCTCTAGTTTCAAAAATTAAACTATTATTATCATTAAAGTTATAACTTGTTTTATTTTGTAAATAAGATGTCCTTGAATCGCTATTATTTTCATTCAGATACTCAAACTTTGTAGTAAAATTTTTTAAGTAATATTCAAAACCAAAAAGTTCATAATTTTGATCAACTAAATTATTTTTTAAAGAAAAATCATAATCTAATTTAATATTTTCAGAAGGATTATATTCAAATAAACCAACAAAATCTGAAACTTTTTCACCCAAATTAGTATTCCTAGGCAAATCTTTATTTTCTTGAAATCTCAAGTTGTTTGCAAAACCAAATTTCATTTTTTGATCAAAATTTATTCTATCTATCTTAGTATATTCATAACCATAAGTTATTGAAATTCCTCCTTCATTTATCTCTTCTAATCCCAGTCTGTTAATATCGTAGATATTACTGTAATTTATTTTAGCGTTATCATTATGTACATCTTTTGTATGAGGTATGCTTAAATTTAAAGAAAGTTTTGGAGTGAGTGTATTATTAAATTTAGTAGTTTGTTTTTGAAGCGGGTAAGTATAATTTGTTTGAAAAGTGGGTAACAATGAAATCGAGTCTTTATTTTTAAATTTTTCTGAATTTTTTGCTTCTGAGTTTACATTCTTTATAAGTAATTTTTGATTATTTGTTAATCCGTTATTAAAATATTTTAAATTTGAATTAAATTCAAAATTATTTATCAAAACTTTTTCAGTTATATTTGTGTTATAGTTCTTATAATATCCATTAGATCTAAAGGAATAATTATCGTTTATAATTTTTGAAAAGCTAAAATTTGGCACATACTCAAATCTATCATTATTTGGTTTATTCAGATCCTCATAAACATCTAATTTTGTATTAATTGTTTGATTTTTTTTGTAAAGATTCATATTTATAGAGTTTGAAAGTTTTGAATTGTTATTTATGATAGGGCTTTCGACTTTATAGGCTTTTAGATAAGTATCATCAGACACATGCTCTATATTTATACCAAGCTCTATATCATCAAAATTATTGTTTTTATAATTTTTCTTAAAATTATAAAACAGATGCCCCTTAGAATTTTTATCAGACGCAATAAATTGACTTAAATCTGCTATATGGTCTGATTTTATATTTTTTTGCCTAAATTCAGATTGTAATAAGAACTTATCGTCATTAAAAAATCTTGGACTGAACGTAATATCTTTGTTTTCTGCTAATGCGATAAAATAAGGTAACTTTAGAGACAGACCAGTAGTGCTATTTTCCTGTAATCTTGGAATTAGAAACCCTGTTTGTCTTTTGACAGTTGGATCAGGATGAAAGAATTTTGGGAAGTAGAAAATTTTCTTATCATAAACTTTAAGGCTCGCATTTTTGTAGTAGATAATTTTTTTTATTTTATCATGTCTAATTTCATTTGCACTAATTTCCCATGGGGGACACTTTTCTCTTTTTTTACAAAATGTAAAAGTACCTTTTTTGACTATCGTATTTTCTTCATCACCAACCAAACTTCTTCCTTTTAATCTAGGTTCGTTCTCTGAGTTTTCAGAAATTTTAAAATTTAAACCAATATCTTTTGCAACTATTTCTTTTTTATTTAGATCTAAATATGCAATTTCTAAATCAAATGTATTATTATTCTTGTCTGAGACTTTAGAATTATCCAATTTAATAATTTTATCTTTAGTAGAGTATTCAAATCCATTTACTTCATAAGTATTATCAAATTCATCTAATATTCTAGTGATACTTTTACTAGAAATTTTTTGGTTAGTTACATTGTAGTCAATTCTTTCAGCAAAAATGATTAAATTATTGATTTCATCATCAATCCTAACGTTATTAATAAGATTTATTTTTCCATCTTTTATATTATATCTAATTGTCTCAGATTTTATTTTAAGATTTATATCTGTTTTTGAAATTTTTCCCTGACTCACAATTATTAAAGATTGATTCTTGAAGTATTCTATTTTTACACCTTCCAAAATAATCTGATCATCTTTTATTTTTGCAATTCCATTGTTTGCAATTGTTAAATTTTGATTATCTCTAATCTCAATATCTGATGCATCAAATTCTATTTCTTTTGCGAAGATCTTATTAAAGAATAAGATTTGATAAAGTATTATTAAGATTACTAAGATATTACTTTTCATTAATCCTTATTAAACCAACTATCGATATAATGCCCAAAAAAATCATAGGAAAAAATATTGATAAATAAAGTGGTATTTTGTTTGTTAGCCCAAAAACATTAAAAATATTATTTATGTAATAAATAATCACAGACAATGAAATACCTAATAAAACATGAAATATATATGGTTTATTTTTTTTTATATTTAACATGATTATTGATGAAATAGTTACCAAAATAGTGAAATAAATTGGCAATGATATTATTTTTAGAAAATGTAAATCAATATCTTGTGAAGAATAACCCAAAATCATATTTTCTTTTTTTATATCAATTAATTGAAATAAATTAAATGAATTGAGATTCCTAAAAGCATTATTAATTTTATCAATATTAAAGTGAGTATTTAATAAAATAGTTTTATCTAAACGTGACTGACGGTTATCCTTAAATATAATTGGATTTTCAACAACCCATTCACTATCTGTGATATCTATTTTTTTAGCAAAAATGTTTTCTATTAAATCAAAATTATTATTAAATTTTGAGATGAATACATCTTCAAGAAAAGGATCTTTTTTTGTGGCACCATTTATTATATAGATTTCATTTTTAAATTCATCTTTAATCCATATACCATTATCATTCAAATGTTTTAGATACTTACCATCTTCAGAATAAATATTTTTAATATCATAATAAATAAATTTTAATTTAGAGGAAATTGGATAATAAAGTGTAATTACCAGAATACCAAAAAGAAAAGAACATAGTGCTAAAATTTTGATTAAATAAAGGTTATTTAAATTATTTATCTTGATAAGTTCATTTTCTTTTTTTTTGATTAGATCGATAAAAAAAAGTTGTGCTGCAATCAAAATTACAAAAGGAAATATCTCAAGTAGGGTGGTGGGTGCATCAAACAATGCCAACATGAATGGTAAGTAAAAAGCTGACGTTGAATCACTTAAAAAAGTAACTTCTTCAAAAATTGTTAATGTGAATGATAAAGAAAAAAAAATCAAACTAAGCATCAGTAACTTTTTAAAAAATAAAATTATAAAATATTTATCTAATGTTTTAACCATAACTAATTTTTGAAATTAAAAATTTATAAATTGAAAAATAAATTATTATTGGTAAAATTATCACTAAACTAAATAATAATTGTGACGTCTCAATATATCTCATTAAAATTTCTGATAAAACTAAAATTAAAAAAACATATAAAAAAACTTTTATAATCTTAAAAGAAAAATTATTTTCAATTTTTGAAAAAGTTAATAAAAAACAACACACCAATGTTAACAGTGGAAAGTACATTGGTTTTATAAATCTTTTGTAAATTTCCTGATTTATATTTTTAAGACTTCCAGGATCACAAAGAAACATTTTTTCTCTGTAACTTATATCCTTCATCAGACTAATTGAACATTCTATGATTTTCCTTGTGGGCAGTTCTTGCATTTTAGCAACCTTAATAGTTCTGGACTCAAACTTTGATAAATCATAATCTATTCTATCAAACTCTAAACTTACTAATCTATTATTATTAGTACTTATTATTTTACCTTTTAATAATTTAAAAATTTTATTATCTTCGTTATCTAGAAAACCCTCTTTTGCATAAATTATTTGATTATCATCGGATGTAAAATCCAGTATATTTCCTTCTTGAATATATATATTCTTAAAAGAGTTTTTGCCGGTCTTTTCGTTTATAAAAATAGTTAATCCAGAAACTGTGTCTATAAATTTTCCTTGCTTAATTAAATTAGGTAAAAAATCCATACTTGAATTTTTTAAAAATTCTCTTGCTTTTAATTGACTCGCTGGAGATATGATGCTCCCAATTATAATTTGTAGAAACATAACAATCAGTGAGAAATTAATTAAATTAGAAATAAATCTTTTTTTAGTAATACCACTGGTCCAAAATATTAATAATTCATTATTTCTTTCATACTTAATTAATTCAAAAAAAATAGAAATACCAAACACAAAAGGTAAAATTCTATGAATTATTTTTGGAAAGTTGAATAAATTATAATAAAAATAGATTGTAAAATTGTGCCCATCATCAATTACAAAATCTAGGTAATTTGCAGCTTGAATTATCCAAACAATTAAACCTATTGTAAATGTGATAATCAAGGCTCTTAAAGAAATGTCTAAAATTAGTTTTCTAAAAAGTATTTTTTCCATTGAAATATAATTGTTTTACTCATATATAGCATTATCTCGTATAGATTGTATTTAATTTTTATGAATATTAAAGTTAATTTTAAAAAACAAGCATTTAGTAAATCTAATGCAAATTTAATATTATTCGTAGATGAAAAATTCAATATTACTGGTTTAAAAAAACACATCTTTAATACAGAGTATTCTTACATTTCAGATATTCTTAAAAAAAAAGATACTAAAAAAAAAATTGTGACTTTTGACATTAGCTCAAAAAAAAAAATAATTTTAGTTTCACTCAAAAAAGATCTTACTGATTCTGATGCAGAAAATTTAGGAGCTACATGTTATGTTGTTTTAAACGATTTAAAAGAAAGACAATATATTGTTAATTCAGACACTATTCCAAATGGATTAAAAAATATTCTTGGATATTTTTTACACGGAATAAAACTAAAATCCTATAAATTTGAAAAATATAAAACTAAAAAAGACAAAGGTGACATTTCTATTAATATAATAGGTAAGAACATTCCTAACAATAAAGATCAATTAAAGTTTAGTTCCATAGAGAAAGGGACTTTTTATACTAGAGATTTAGTATCAGAACCTGGAAATATTTTACATCCAGATGAATATGCTAAACGAATAAAAACTTTAAGTAAATTTGGTTTAAAAATTAAAATTTATAATGATAAAGAATTAAAAAAATTAGGTATGAATACTTTATTGGGTGTTGGCCAAGGAAGTGTTAGAGGATCTTATCTTGTAACAATGGAATGGAATGGAAAAAAAGATAAATCTAAACCTTTAGCTTTTGTTGGTAAAGGTGTTTGTTTTGATACTGGCGGTATATCATTAAAGCCAGCTAAGTTTATGGAAGATATGACTTATGACATGGCAGGCTCTGCAGTAGTAGTAGGATTGATGAAAAGCTTAGCTTTGAGAAAAGCAAAAATTAATGCAGTGGGAGTGGTTGGACTAGTTGAAAATATGCCTGGAGGCAATGCGCAAAGACCTGGTGATATTGTTAAGTCTTATAGTGGTAAAACAGTTGAGATTTTAAATACTGATGCGGAAGGAAGATTAGTGCTTGCAGATGCACTCACCTTTACTGAGGAAAAGTTTAAACCAAAGTTTATTGTGGATCTAGCAACTTTGACAGGAGCAATTATTGTTTCGCTAGGCTCTGAATATGCAGGTTTATTTTCTAATGATGATAAATTATCTAAACAATTGATCGCGTCAGGTGAGCATGTTGAAGAAAAGGTCTGGAGAATGCCTTTAAATAAAAATTACGATAAATTGATAGATTCAAAAAATGCAGATATGCAAAATATTAATTATGTTGGTGGAGCTGGTTCAACTACTGCCGCACAATTTTTACAAAGATTTATTTTAAACAAAACACCTTGGGCTCATTTAGATATAGCTGGAATGGCTTTTTCTAAGTATGGTGGAGCCTTAAATTCAGGTGGTGCAACAGGTTATGGAGTTAGATTATTAAACAAACTTATAGAGGATCATTATGAGTAATATTGAACAAACATTATCTATTATTAAACCAGATGCGGTAGAAAGAAACCTTGATGCCGAAATTAAAGAAATGTTCAAAAGTAATGGTTTCCAAATTCTTAAAGAAAAAAAAATTCAGATTGAAAAGGCTGAGGCTGAAAAATTTTATAAGGTTCATGAAACAAAGCCATTTTATAATGATTTATGTGAATATCTTTCTTCGGGTCCAATAGTTGTTATGATACTTCAAAAAGAGAATGCGGTAAAAGGGAACAGAGAACTCATGGGAGCTACAAATCCAAAAGATGCTGAGGAAGGAACTATTCGAAAAAAATATGGAATCTCGATTGATAAAAATTCCGTGCATGGATCTGATAGCATTGATAATGCTAAAATAGAAATTGATTTCTTTTTCAAAGACTAAAAATTTTTAATATAGATCTTGGATAAAGCTTATGTTCTTGAATAAGTATTTTTCTGGCTAGAGAGTTTTTAGTATCATTTTTTGAGATTTTTATTTTTTTTTGTAAAATAATTTTTCCAGAATCTAACTTTGAATTAACAAAATGAACAGTACACCCTGAATATTTTTCATTATTATCCAAGGCTCTTTGATGAGTATTTAACCCTTTATATTTAGGAAGTAATGAAGGATGAATATTCAAAATTTTACCTTTAAATTTAGTGATAAAATTTCTTGATAAAATTTTCATAAATCCTGCCAAACATATCATTTTGATTTTACACTCCTTTAAATCAGAAAGTATCTGATTTTCAATTTTGTATTTTCTTTTAAAATTATATACTTTTCTTTTTATCTTATTTATTTTACCAAGTTTCAAACCTTTAGCTTTAGGATTATTTGAAATTATTAAATCAATAGAAATGGGTGATTTTTTCTTTTTAGAAAATTTTATTAAAGATTTTAAGTTACTTCCAGTGCCAGAAATAAAAACTGCAGTCTTAACTTTTTTATAGCCAGTTAACTTTACCATTAAGACTTACTTTATTTCTATTTTTAGAAATTTTACCAATAACATAAGGTTTATATTCCTTTGAAAAAAATTTATTAATTCTTTTTATATTTTTGGGGCTTATTATTAAACAAAATCCAACTCCACAATTAAAAGTTTTAAGCATTTCTTTATCACTGATTTTGCATGTCTTAAGCCAATTAAAAATCTTGAGAGGTTTAATTCTATTTAAATTAATTTCTACAGATAAGTTATTGGGAACAACTCTTCTAATGTTATCAGCTAATCCACCACCAGTAATATTAGCACAACCATTTAATAAATTTCTTTTCACAAGATTTAAGATTTCTTTTACATAAATTTTTGTTGGTCTTATTAGTTCTTTTTGGAGAAATATATTTTTCTTTATATTAATTTTTTTAATTTTTAATAAATGCCTAACAAGTGAAAAACCATTTGAATGTAAGCCACTAGATGGAACAGCTAAAATTAAATCTCCCTTTTTAATCTTATTTTTATAAAGTATTTTTTTTTTATCTGTAATTCCAACAGCGAAACCAGCTATATCAAATTTACCTTTTGCATAAGTGTCTGGCATTTCGGCAGTCTCACCACCAACTAAATTACATTCTGCAATATCACACCCTTTAACTATTCCACGAATTATTGCTTTCATTTTTTTTAAATCAATTTTATTTATTGAAATATAGTCTAAAAAAAATAAAGGTTTTGCTCCTTGTACAATTAAATCATTCACACTCATAGCAACTAGATCTATTCCTATAGTGTCATATTTATTTAGTAAGTTTGCGATCTCTATTTTGGTTCCCACTCCATCAGTACAAGCTACTATTTTTGGATTCTTAATATTTTTTGGCAGATCTGTGACCGAACCAAAGCCACCAATATTAGCATTCTTTTTATTGCCTCTTTTTTTTGATGAAATACTGGATATGAAACTTACAAATTTATCTGCAGCATCAATATTGACCCCACTTTTTTTATAGGTAAAGAGATTTTTATTCATTAATATAGGTTTTAAATTTAAGTATGTATTATATCAAACGTTTATATATTTTTTTTTCTTTTCTAGCTTTAATAATATTTTTTTTTTCCACAGAGGCTGTTAAAGCAAAATCTTTTGAAATCAATGATATTGAAATATCTCAGCCATTTGAAATTAATTTTGATAAAAATATAGTAATTGATTTAGGATTTAAGAAAGCTTTTTTTGAATTAGTCTACTCTTTAATTAAATCGCCAGATTTCAAAAAAATTGAAAATGTTAAGTTAAATGAAATCAAAAGCATGATCGAAACATTCTCGATTAAAGAAGAAAAATTTATAGATCAAAAATATTATGTAAATCTAGGTGTTTCATTTAACAAAAAAAAAATTTTTAGATATTTAGAAAAAAATAATATTTTTCCATCACGAATACTCAAAGAGCAATTTTTATTTATCCCAGTCATAATAAATGAAAAAGGAAACGATATTTCAATTTTTTCGAAAAATCCAATTTATGCTGAATGGAACAAAAAAAATAAAAGATATCAATTAATAAAATATTTACTTCCCTCAGAGGACCTTGAAGATTTAAATCTTATCAAAGAAAAATTAGATGTAATAGAAACTTATGATTTTAATGATATTACAAAAAAATATTTTTTAAAAAATTCTATCATTTCAGTGATTTTTAAAGGTAAAAACGAAGTAAGAATTTTAACAAAAATTTATAACGATAAAAATGAGATCATAAAGAATGATACTTTTAAGAATATAAATTTAGACAACGAAACAGATCTTAATTTCTTAATTGAGAATTTGAAAAATTTATTTGAAGATACTTGGAAAAAACTTAATGAAATAAATACTTCAATAAAAGTTCCTATTAAAATAAAGATTAAAAATGACGATTTAAAAAAATCAAATAATTTTGAATTATTTTTAAATGAAATAGATATGGTTAGTGATTATTCTGTAGAAAAATTTGATAAAGAATTCATATTTTATGAAGTTTTATTTAATGGAACAGTCCAAAATTTTATTAATATAATGAAAAATAAAAAATACAATTTAAATACACAAAAAAAAGTTTGGATGATTGAATGAGAGACTTAGATCAAACAATAATCAAATTTGATTATGATAAAAATTTTAAAAACAATGATTTTTATCTTTCCAAAAGCAATAAACATGTTTTTGATTTTTTAAACACATGGCCAAAATGGGAGAGAAATTTTATTAATATCACAGGGGAAAAGTTCTCTGGAAAAACTCATTTAATTAATATTTTTTTACAGAAAAACAAAGGCATAAAGTTTGAGGGTAAATCTTTAGAAAATGACGATTTAAAAAGATTAAAGATTTATGAAAATATTGTAATTGAAAATTTGTCTTCAGATGTTGATGAAAAATTACTTTACAGTCTTTTTAATTTAATCGAACAAGATAATAAATTTATTATTGTTACATCTGTAAAACCAATTGTTGATATCACTTTTGAATTAAGAGATTTAAAATCTAGAGCAAAAAACTTCATCTTGTTAAATATTGAAAAACCCGATGATGATTTAATATTTGCTATTATATTAAAAAATTTATCTGATAGACAAATATCTTTGGATGATAAATTCATTGAGTTTATTGTAAAAAGAATTGAGAGATCATATAGAAAAATATATGATTTCATATATAAGGTCGATCAATTAAGTTTAAAAAAAAAAAAATCAATTGATTTTAAAATTATTAAAGAAGTCTTAGGAGAATAATTGAACAAATTTAGAACTCATAAATGTGACGAATTAAGAAAAGAAAAAGTTGGAGAAGAGGTAACTCTATCTGGTTGGATAAATAAAAAAAGAGACCACGGAAATCTTTTGTTCATAGATTTGAGGGATAATTACGGAATTACACAGTGTATTATAGATAAAGAAAATTCTAATTTTAGAATGTTGGAAAAAATACAATTAGAAACAGTAATTAAAATTGAGGGAAAAGTTGTTGAAAGGTCAAAAGAGTCAGTCAATAATGATATTGAAACAGGAGAGGTTGAGGTAGTAATCAAAAATTTTCAAGTTCTTGGTGAATGTAAAGAACTTCCTTTACCAGTTTTTTCTGATAGAGAGTATGCGGAAGAAATAAGGCTTAAGTATCGTTTTTTAGATTTAAGAAGAAAAAAAATTCATGAAAATATTATATTAAGATCAAAAGTAATTTCATTTATTAGAGATGAAATGAATAAGTTAGGATTTCTAGAATTTCAAACACCAATTTTGACCTCATCAAGTCCAGAGGGAGCAAGAGATTTTTTAGTACCAAGTAGATTAAATCCTGGCAAGTTTTATGCACTTCCCCAAGCCCCTCAACAATTCAAACAGTTAGTGATGGTCTCTGGGTTTGATAAGTACTTTCAGATTGCCCCTTGTTTTAGAGACGAAGATGCACGAGCAGATAGAAGTCCTGGGGAGTTCTATCAATTAGATTTAGAAATGTCTTTTGTTGAACAAGAAGATGTATTTAATGTAGTAGAGAAGCTATTTGTTAATACATTCAAGAAGTTTTCAAATAAAAAGTTATTGTTTAATCAGTTTCCAAGAATTTCATTTAAAGAGTCAATGATTAAATATGGAACAGATAAACCAGACTTAAGAAACCCATTAATTATTAGTGACATCACTGAAATTTTTTTAAGAGAAGATGTTTCTTTTGAAATATTTAAAAAACTAGTTAAATCTGGATCTAAAGTCAGATGCATTGTAACAAAAAATACAAAAGATAAACCACGAAGTTTTTTCGATAATATTGATAAATGGGCTAAAGAACAAGGTGCTTCGGGACTCGCTTACTTTACAATTGAAAAAGAAAAAGAAATTTCAGCTAAAGGTCCAGTAGGCAAATTTTTTACAAAAGATTCATTAAATGAAATAATGATTAAAACTAACGCAAAAGTAGGTGATAGTATTTTTCTTGCTTGTGGTAAATTAGAAGAAGTAGAAAAGATAACTGCATTAGCTAGAGATAAAATTGGAAAAGATCTAGGCTTAATTGATGAAAACATTTTCGCATTCTGCTGGATTGTAGATTATCCAATGTATGAAATAGATAATCAAACAAACAAAATTAAATTTAGTCACAATCCTTTTTCAATGCCACAAGGAGATATCAACAAAATTAATTTTGATAAACCATTAGAAATACTCGCATATCAATATGATATTGTATGCAATGGAATAGAATTATCCTCAGGTGCGATTAGAAATCATATACCAGATCTAATGTACAAATTATTTGATATTGCAGGCTATTCGAAATCTGATGTTAATCAAAAATTTAGCGGGATGATAAATGCTTTAAGTTATGGTGCACCACCCCATGGTGGTATTGCCCCAGGAATTGATAGAATAATTATGTTATTAGCAAACGAAAAAAATATTCGAGAAGTTACCATGTTTCCGATGAATCAAAATGCACAGGATTTAATGATGAATGCACCTTCTAGTGTAAGTGAAAATCAACTAAAAGAGTTAAATTTATCTATAAAAAATAAAAAATAATTATTTTTTACCTTTAAGACTAATTTTAACGTCTGATAAATCTACCAGATTTTTTTTGTAGTTGTTTCTAACAAATCCTTTACTTGTTATATCTTTTACTATTTTCAGTAACTGATTTTGTTCATCAGAGCCTTTTTCATCTGTAGATGAAACATCTAAATTACCTATAGATGGAGTATGTGCTAAATCTTCTCTATTAAGATAAGAAATTGCAAGTTCCCTAAATATATAATCTAAAATCGAAGAGGCACTTAAAATTCTGTCATTACCTTTTACTTTACCAGAGGGTTCAAATTTAGTAGCTATAAAGGCGCTTACAAACTCATCTAATGGAACTCCATATTGAAGACCAAGCGAAACAGCGATTGCAAAATTATTCATTAGAGCTTTAACTAGCTCTCCCTCTTTACTTGTATCAATAAAGATTTCTCCTATTTTACCATCCTCATATTCACCAGTATGTAAATAAACTTTATGGTCACCAATAGTTGCTTTTTGAATATAACCTTTTCTTCTGTCTGGCATACTAAATCTTTTTCCAGGATTATCAGATTTTACAAAAGATTGAGAAACTATTTTTTCAACATTTGTAGTTTTGTTTTCGCTTTGAGTTTGTACTAAATCAATCTTTTTATTTTGATTATTTTTTTTATTATTTGGATCAAGACTTTTCGTCTTTCGGTTATCTAATTTTACATCCAAAACTTCAAATTTTCCATCATCTCTTTTTTCAAGATTCTTTAGTTCTATTTCATTAATATCATCCAAATAGTGATTTACTTTAAAAGTGCATGTATAATAAGTTTCTACAAGATATTTTGACATTTTTTTATAATCCTTAAATTAAATTTGAATTTTGAATCTTTTTACTTATATACATTTACATATTTTAGTCTAATTTAATTTATACAATTTGAAATTGAATTTAAAAAATTTTACATGTTGACTTTTTTAAAAAAAATTTTCACTTGGTGGAATCGTGATACATTCGGTACTAGAATCAAAACTATATTGTTTGGTAAATTTATTGGATCAGATGAGTATGGAAATAAATATTACGAAAGTAAAAAAGGAAAAAGATGGGTAATTTATGCAAATGAAATTGATGCATCAAAAATTCCAGTTGAGTGGTACTCTTGGATTCATTTTATGCCAAATAAAATTGAAAATATTCATGAATTAGAAAAACATGATTGGCAAAAACCTCACCAACCAAATTTGACTGGTACAGACTCAGCTTATTATCCGAATAAGAACAACAAAAATGCAACTGAAAAAAAATATAAAAGCTGGAAATAAGCTTAATTTATTTTTATTTATATATTTACTTAGCATATTTGTAACATTTAAGATTAGTGCTGAAATTAATATTGATGGAAATAATACTGATATAAAAATATTAGATAAGATTAGTTCTAAAAATGAATTGATAAAATTAGTCAATGATGAGGAATTTATTTACAAAGATTTAGCAATTAAAAGTATTAAATGCACAGATTCTAAATTTGATGATAATCCTGAGGTTAAGGCATATATCCAAGTGAGAGATTTAACAAAAAAAGATAGAAATAATGTTTTTGTTTTTAATGGATGGATGTTTTCATCAAGCCCTTCCATAGCACCTTTTGATCATCCAGTTTATGATATCTGGCTTGTTAACTGTTACTAAATTATTTTATCTTTATCCAGCCAGCTGACATTGAAATCAGAATCAATAAATTTTTTATGATTTAGTAATTTTTTATGTAATGGAATTGTTGTTGTTATCCCCTCTATTACAAACTCATCTAAAGATCTGTTCATTCTCTGAATAGCTTCTGATCTATTTCTTCCATGACAGATTAATTTACAAATCATGCTATCATAATATGGAGTGACTTTATAACCTTGATATATTGCACCATCAACTCTAGTTCTGAAACCAGATGGTTGGTGACACATACCAATTAATCCCGGTGAAGGTTGGAAATTTTTACTAGCATCTTCTGCATTTATTCTACATTCTATAGCATGCCCTCTCGGATTTATATCACTTTGGTTTAAAGCTGTCTCTCCTGAAAATGCTATCCAAATTTGTTCTTTAATAATATCTATACCTGTTACCATTTCAGTAACTGGATGTTCAACTTGAACCCTTGTGTTCATTTCAAGAAAATAAAATTTTCCGTCTTCATAAATGAATTCAACAGTCCCAGCGCCCATATAACCAATTTTTGATACCATATTTACTGTTTTTTCAAAAAGGTCTTTTCTTATTTCATCAGTTAAAACAGGACTTGGGGTTTCTTCAATTAGTTTTTGGTGTCTTCTTTGAACACTACAATCTCTCTCATGAAGATGAACGGTTCTGTTTTTTCCTGCTAAAATTTGGACTTCAATATGTCTAGGATTTTGAAAAAATTTTTCTATGTATACTTCATCATTACCAAAATATTTTTGAGCTTCTGATTTTGCAGTTGAAAACAATGTTTCAAATTCCTCTTCTTTGTAAACTATTTTCATGCCTTTCCCACCTCCACCACCAGAGGCTTTAATCAGAACAGGAAAACCAATTTTCTTACATAATTCTTTAGCTTCTTTGACATCTCTAACTCCACCCTCAGATCCTTCAATGACCGGCAAACCATTTTCTTTAGCAATTTTTTTTGCTTGTATCTTGTCTCCCATCATTTCTATCAATTTTGATGAAGCACCAATAAATTTAATATTATTATCTTCAAGCACTTTCGCAAAATTTGCATTTTCTGAGAGAAAACCATAACCTGGATGTACAGCCTCAGCATTGGTGATTTCTATTGCAGATAATAAAGCTGGAATATTTAAATAACTATTTGCTGGTTGGTGAGAACCTATACAAACACTCTCATCTGCCATTCTTACATGCATACTTTCTTTATCTACATCAGAATGAACGGCAACAGTTGAAATCCCCCATTCTTTACAGGCTCTTATAATCCTAACCGCAATCTCTCCACGGTTTGCTATCAGAATTTTTTTAAACATTAATCAAGAATTAATAAATTTTGACCAAATTCTACAGCTTGACCATCTTCGACACAAATTTCTTTTACAACTCCGTCTGCAGTCGATGGCACATGGTTCATAGTCTTCATAGCCTCCACGATCATTACTGTGTCACCTTTTTTAATTTTTTTTCCAACCTCGACAAATTTTTTTGCACCAGGTTCAGGAGCATGATATGCTGTTCCTATAATTGGGGATTTAACCTCAATTCCAGTTTTGGTTTTCTCTGACAAATTATTATTTGAATAATTTATTTCAGTTTTTGGAATTGGAATATTTTGATTATTTACTGATATATTGTTTTTAGAAACTTTAATCTTAGTGTCCTTCTCAGTATATTCTAGCTCAGTAAGATTAAATTCTTCTAAATAGTCACTAAGTTCTTTAATGATCTTTTTATTAATTTTCATTTTGTAACAGCTTTTGCATTGAAATTATGGCTAAAATATAACCATCAGCACCTAAACCAAAAATACCTCCTGTAACTACGTCGCTTATCAAAGATTTATGTCTAAATTCCTCACGTTTATATATATTTGAAATATGCAACTCAATGATTGGTTTTTTAAAAATACTTAATGCATCTCTGATAGCTACAGAGGTATGTGTAAAAGCTGCAGCATTGATTATCATTCCATCAAAATTTTTTCTAGCGTCTTGTATCAAGCCAACTATCTCACCTTCAATATTTGATTGAGAAAAATCAGCTACTAAACCTAATTCTTTGGATTTATTTAAACAAATTTCTTTTAATTCCTCAAATGTAGCAGATCCATATTGTGATTGTTCTCTTTCACCTAATAGATTAAGATTTGGACCATTAATTATAATTATCTTATTATTCATTTGACATTTATATACGATGAAAAAAAAAATAAAAATAAAAATAAACGGCAAAATAAATAAAATTGATGATAAAACTAAATTATCCGAATTAGTTAAAAATTTTAAAGTCCCTTTGAAAAAAGTTGCCATTGAATTAAATAGAGAAATAGTAGATAAAAAAAAATTAAATAAAATCAATTTAAAAGTTAATGATAAAATTGAAATTGTTCACTTTATTGGGGGTGGTTAGTCTTGAAAAAAGATAATCTTATAATTTCAAAGAAAAAATTTAATTCGAGATTGATTGTAGGCACTGGTAAATATAAAAATATGACTGAATGTGCTAAGGCGATAAAGATATCAGGAGCAGATATTGTAACTGTAGCTGTTAGGAGAGTAAATATTTCTGATAAAAAGAAACCTTTATTGATGGATTATATAGATCCAAAAAAGATAACTTATTTACCGAATACTGCTGGATGTTTTAATTCGGATGAGGCTTTAAGAACACTCAGACTGGCAAGAGAAATTGGAGGATGGAAACTAGTTAAGCTTGAGGTTTTGGGTGATAAAAAAAATCTTTTTCCAGAAATGATAGAAACTCTTAAATCTACAGAAATTTTAACAAAAGAAGGTTTTAAAGTCATGGTTTATTGTAACGATGATCCTCTAATGGCAAAAAGGTTAGAAAATGTTGGAGCAGCAGCTATCATGCCGCTTGCAGCACCAATTGGATCTGGTTTAGGTATTTTAAATAAAGTCAATATTCAAATAATAAGAGACCAAACAAAACTACCATTGATAATAGATGCTGGTTTAGGACAAGCATCAGATGCAACAATTGCAATGGAATTAGGTTGTGATGGCGTCTTAGTTAACACAGCAATCGCAAAAGCAAAAAAACCATTTGAAATGGCAAGAGCATTTAGAAATGCTGTTATTGCTGGAAGGCAATCTTTTTTATCTGGAAGAATTGAAAAGAAATTAATGGGAAGCGCCTCTTCCCCAAAAAAAGGGATTATTTAGTTTTTTTATAAAACTTCCTTTTCCTATAAGTTTTTTTTCTTTTTTTAATATCTATTATTTTTTTATCTTTACTTAAATCATCAAGATTTTTTAGTTTTTCAAAATATTCTATTAGCTCAATAGTTTTTTTTGACTTATTTTTTATATCGATAATATATTCTGGTATAATTAAGTTGTTGTCTGAAATGATATCTATTTTCATTTTGTTTTTCTTTTCAAAAAAAGTTAAATCCTCGATAAAGTTTTCTTTTAAAAATGCTGAAATTTTATCGCATACTCTTAACTCTACAAATTTGGCTTTATTTAAAACAGCTTTCAATTCGACTAATTTTAATATTTTTTGAGCAAACGACTCATCTGTTAAAGCGACTTTCCATTTAACAGCACTTTCTCTAAGTCTTTGTCTTGACATTTCTAGTAATCCAAAATTACTAATTCTTCCTATTTGAATTCTAGCTCTGTCAGATCTACATTTCTCTTTAAGTCTTCTTTCGACCATTTTCCTATTCCCATAACTTAACATATCAATAAAGTCGATAATAATTAGCCCTGACAAATCTCTAATTTTAATTTGTCTTGCGATCTCTTCTGCTGCCTCTAAATTTGTATCTAATGCAGTACTTTCAACATTTTTTTGTTTGATTGAACTTCCTGAGTTTATATCAATTGAAACTAAAGCTTCTGTAGGGTTTATTACTAAATAACCACCGGAACTTAATTTTATTTCAGTGTCAAATATTTGATTTAATTTTTGTTCAATACCTTCTTCAAAGAATAGTGGAGTTTTTCCTCTGTATTTTTTAATTTTTTTAACTTGTGAAGGCATAAGCATTTTCATAAAATTTTGTGCTTTCTTATATCCCTCAGTTCCTTCTATAACGATACTTTTAGTGTTTTCATCATACATATCTCTTAGAGTTCTATTTATTATCTCACTTTCCTGATGAATTAGTGAAGGCGCAATTGCGTTGATTGCATTATCCTTAATTTGGTTCCAAGATTTTATAAGAGTTTCTAAATCATGATTAATTTCATTTTTAGTTTTATTGCTTCCTGCAGTTCTCACAATCAATCCCATCTCTTTGGGTATTTCAATTTCATTTAAAATTGATCTTATTTTTTTTCTGTCTGCTGGGTTAAAAATTTTTCTTGATATACCACCTCCTTTTGGCGTGTTTGGCATTAAAACAATATATTTACCTGCAATAGAGATGAAAGTACTGAGTGCTGCACCTTTTTGACCTCTTTCATCTTTGATAACTTGAACAAGAATGACTTGGTTTGGTTTAATTACTTCTTGAATTTTATATCTTTTAAATTTATTTCTACTTTCAACTTTTTTATCTTTATCAACAAAATCTTTTTCTTTCTCTTCATTTTCTTTCTTTTCTATTTCTATAGGATCATCAACTTCTAGTTTACCTTCAGCTAAATTTTCTTCCTCTTTTTCTTCAACTTTTTTGGATAATTCTTCTCTTAATTTTTCTTCCTCTTGTTTAATTTTTTCAAGGTCACTTTGCGGTATTTGATAATAGTCTGATTGAATATCATTGAAAGATAAGAAACCATGACGTTCTCTTCCAAAATCAATAAATGCAGCCTGTAAGGATGGTTCAATTCTACTTACTTTGCCTAGATAAATATTGTTTTTTATGAGGTTATTCTTTGAACCTTCATACTCATAGTCTTCAATATTATCTTTTGATTTGAGAACAACTCTAGTTTCATTTGGATGCGAAGCATCAATATATAAATTTTTTTCCATAATTTTAAGTTTAAGTGTTTCATTTAGTTACAATTTTTATTTAAATTTTGTTTAATAATAATGCCTTATCTTTAACAAATTCCTATATATAATTAAATGAAAATGACAAAGTTGTTCAAAAATATTTTAATTCTATTTTTAAGCATTTCATTGTTATCTATTATTGTCATTTTTAGCATTTTATGGACTTTTTCTAATAATATCCCGGATTATAAATTTCTAAAAAATTATAAGCCACCCGTATCTAGCAAAATGTACTCAGGAGATGGAGACCTAGTTGCTGATTTTTCTAAGGAAAAAAGGATTTTTGTTCCTTATAGTGCCATTCCGTCAAATGTGATTAACGCTTTTTTATCTGCTGAAGATAAAAATTTTTTTACTCATCCTGGTGTTGATGCAAAAGGTGTTCTTAGAGCAACATTTAATAATATAACTAATATAATGACCTCGAAAAGACTTGAGGGCGCCTCTACAATCACCCAGCAGGTTGCAAAAAATTTTTTATTAACGAATGAAGTTAGTATTAATCGAAAAATTAAAGAGGCAATTTTAGCATTTAGAATTGAAAGAGCATTAAATAAAGAGAGAATACTAGAATTATATCTCAATCAAATATATTTGGGCAGTGGAGCTTATGGTGTTGCTGCTGCAAGTTTAGAATATTTTGATAAGTCAATTAAAGAACTTAATTATGCTGAAGCTGCATTGTTAGCAGCTTTACCAAAAGCACCCAGCAGATATAACCCTTATAACAATATTGATTTAGCAAAATTTAGAAGAGATTTAGTTTTAAAAAATTTAAATCAAAATGGTTTTTTAAATCTTGAGAAATTTAATGAGTACAAAAATCAAAATATTGAATTAAAAAAAAAGAAAAAAATTTATCTTGAGGACGCACAGTATTATATTGAAGATGTTAGAAAAAATATTATAGATAAATTAACTTATGAAAAGGTTTATAAACAAGGTTATAATATAAATACACCTATCAATTTAAACCTTCAAAAAATTGCAACTGAATCTTTAAGGAACGGTCTAATTGCTTATGATCAAAGAAAAGGATGGCGTGGACCAATCATGAATATAAAATATTATGATGATTGGCATAAAAATATAGATAAAAAATACAAATTAGAGAATTCTATCAACTGGGAGATAGCAATCGTTAAAGAAATAGGTCAGTTTCAAACTAAAATTGAAACTGTAGATAAATTAAGTGGCATAATAAAATATAATGAAATCTCATGGACTAAAAAAGAGTTTAAAGATTTATTCAAAATTGGAGATATAATTTATGTTAAGAAAGTTAAGGATAACTTTTATAGTCTTAAACAACTTCCAAAAATAAATGGTGGCATTGTTGTAATGGACCCTTACACGGGACGGGTTTTAGCTCTAAGTGGAGGATTTAGTTTTAGATCAAGTGAATTTAATAGAGCTACGCAAGCATTAAGACAACCTGGTTCAGCATTCAAACCATTTGTATATGCGTTAGCACTAGAAAATAAATACACTCCATCATCTTTAGTACTTGATGCACCTTTAGTCTTAGATCAAGGAGTTGATTTAAAAAAATGGAAGCCAGAAAATTATGGTAAAAAGTTTTATGGGCCCTCTACACTTAGAGTTGGGCTTGAAAAATCAAGAAACTTAATGACTGTAAGAATTGCTCAAAACTTGGGTGTTGATAAAATAGCAAGATTTTCTAAAGAATTAAAAATATATGATAACCCTGAAGAATTACTTTCAATTTCTCTGGGATCAGCTGAAACAACTCTTTTAAGTTTAACTTCAGCTTACTCATCATTTGTAAATGGTGGAAAATTGATTAGTCCTATTATAATAGACAGAATTCAAGACAGTGAAGGAAATACAATAATTAATAATGAAAATAGAAAGTGTGTCAATTGTGATAAGATTTCATACACCGGTAAAGATTATCCTCAAATAGAGGATAATTATCAACGAGTAATGTCTGAGCAAACAGCATATCAAGTAACAACGATTTTAGAAGGAGTTATAAAAAGAGGAACTGGTAAAAAATTAGGAGATTTACAATTAAACTTGGCTGGAAAAACTGGAACCACCAATGAAAATACGGATGCATGGTTTATTGGGTTTACATCAAATTTAGTGATTGGAGTTTATGTAGGAATGGATAATCCTAAACCATTAGGTAAATTTGAAACTGGATCAAAAGCTGCATTACCTATTTTTAGAGAATTCATTGAAAAATCAGTTAAAAAATCTAAAGCTAGGCCATTTAAGGTGCCTGAAAAAATGACACTTATGGTTGTTGATCCATTAACTGGAGAAAAAGCTAAATTCAATTCAAAAAACACAATCATTGAAGCTTACAAAAGTAAAAATGTTTTAAATGGAAAAGTATTGTATTCTAATAATAATAGAATCGATACAAATAATATATTAAAGTTTTATTAATGGATGAAAAATATTTAGATCTTAAAAAAGAAATCGAAAAAATTAACCAACGAGTTAAGGAGTATCTTTGAAAAAAATAAGATTTACTCGAAACTGGGACATATAGATAAAAAAATGCTTGGTGCCAATTTTTGGCAAGATAAAGCAGACTCCCAAAAAACAATTAAAGAAAAAAAACTTTTTGAGGATTTAATTAATTCTTACGAAGATTCAATCAATCAACTTAAGGATTTAGATGACCTTTACTCTTTAGCTACAGACGAGAATAATCTTAATGTAAAAAAAGAAGTTATAGAAAGTATTAAAGAATTGAGATCAAAAGTTAAGAAAAACGAAATAAGATGTTTTCTATCAGATGAGGCAGACTCATTTGATTGCTATGTAGAAATTCATGCCGGTGCTGGTGGCACAGAAAGTCAAGATTGGGCCAATATGTTAAGAAGAATGTATATGAAATGGTCGGATGACAAGAATTATAAATGTAATTTAATAAGTGAGCATAAAGGCGAGGAGGCAGGAATAAAATCTTCCACCATAAAAATTCAAGGGGATTATGTGTTTGGGTGGCTTAAAAAGGAATCTGGAATTCACCGTCTTGTAAGAATATCTCCTTTTGACTCAGGTGCTAGAAGACATACTAGTTTTGCAAGTATTTGGGTTTATCCAGTCGTTGATGAAAATTTGAACATTGAAATATTAGACAAAGATTTGAGAATTGATACTTATCGCTCAAGTGGTGCTGGTGGACAACATGTTAACACAACTGACAGCGCTGTTAGGATAACCCATATCCCATCAAAAATAGTTGTTCAATGTCAAAATGAGAGGTCTCAACATAAAAATAAAGAAACCTGTATGAATATGTTAAGAGCAAGACTTTATGATTTTGAAATGAAAAAAAAAGATGAACAAAATCAAAATAATGAAGCTTCAAAAGCTGACATAGGCTGGGGTCATCAAATTAGATCATACGTGCTTCAACCTTACAGATTAGTTAAAGATAACAGGACAAACTTTGAAAGCACAAGCCCAGATAAAGTTTTAGATGGCGACATTGACGCTTTTTTAGAGAAATCTTTGTACCAAATTAAATGAAAAAAATAATTTTTAGATTTTTAATATTCACGTTATTACTAATCTTTGGTTTTATTACTTACCTAAGTACTATTGGTATAAAAACAGATGTTTTTAATGATCAAATATCTAAAGAAGTTAAAAAAATTGATAATCAATTAGAGCTAGATTTAAATAAAATAAGTATCATCTTAGATCCTTTTAAATTTAAATTAATGTTAAAAACTGTTGGGGCAAATTTAAAGAATAGAAATAAATTAATTAAACTAGAGAGTATCAAGTCTAATATTGATATTAAAACATTCATAAATAAAAAATTTTCACTATCTGAATTAGATATAACTACTAGGACAATCGAAATTAAAAATTTAATTTCATTTATAAGATCTATTAAGGATAGCCCTCAAATTTACATATTAGAAAAGTTTGTGAAAAAAGGATATTTGATAGCAGACATAAATCTTAAATTTGATCAAAAGGGTAATATTAAAGATGATTTTATTATAAAAGGATTTGTAAAAGATGGTGAGGTTAAACCTTTAAAAAAAATAAATTTATCAAAAATAGGTCTTATTTTTAATCTTCAAAATAATAAATTTGAATTTAAAGATATAAATTTATCATATGATAATAATGATTTGACCTTTCCAGAATTAAATATCAAAAAACAAAAAAATAAATTTTTAGTTTCAGGCAAAAATAATAGTAAAAATTTAGTTTTAGATAATAAAAAGATTAATCAATTATTAAATATCGATTTTTCTAATTTAAAGATCAACTCAGCCGAGTTTGATTTATCAAATACTTTTTCATTCAAAATTGATAATAAATACAAGGTAGATGATTTTAAAATAGATTCCTTAATGAATTTAAAAACTTCCAAAGTTGTAAGTTCAAAAAATTTGAAAGAATTTTTTCCAGAATTAAACGATATAATTGAGTTGTCAGATCACCAAATACAAATTAAATATGAAGAAAATTTACTAAGTATTATTGGTAATGGAAATATTCTAATCCAAAAAGTAAAAGATAATATTAAGTATAATTTTTCTAAATCAAAAAAAAACTTAAAATTTAATACTTTATTAGAAATCAAGAAAAACCCATTTCATTTGAATTTTTTGAATTATGAAAAAAATCAAGATGATAAATTAAAAATAATTATTCTTGGAGTTAAAAATCTTTTATCAAATGAGATAAATTTTAAGAATATTTCAATAAAAGAAAAAAATAATAAATTTGAAATTCAAAACTTATCATTATCGAAGAAATATAAAATTAAATCTATTAGTGATGTAGATTTAAGTTATTTTGATAATGACTTATTAAAAAATGATTTATCAATCAAAAAAAGAGATAAAGATTATTTATTAAAATCTAATAGTTTTAATGCCACTAAAATTATAGATGATTTATTGAAAGATGATAAAAATTCAGAGAGCAAAAAAATTTTTTCTAAAGATTTTAAACTATATATAAAGATAAAAGAAGCATTTCTTGATAAAGATCATCCAATAGAAGATTTAGGTGGATATTTAATATTCAACAATAATGAAGTAATTGATGCTAATTTAACTGGAGATTTTTCCGATACTCAGAGGATTAATTTAACTATTAGATCTACTTCAAATGAGAAAATTACAACTCTTTATTCTGATTTAGCTAAGCCTTTTGTTAATAGGTACAAATTTATAAAAGGTTTTGAGGATGGTAATTTAGATTTCTATTCCATTAAACAAAATAATGTTTCTAATTCGAAATTAATAATAGATAATTTTAAAGTACAAGAAGTACCAGCTTTAGCAAAATTATTAACATTAGCATCTCTTCAAGGTATCGCTGACTTATTAACTGGCGAGGGAATAAGATTTACAGATTTTGAAATGAAATTTTCCAATAAGAATGATCTTATGAGAATAGAAGAGTTATATGCCATCGGTCCCGCTATTTCTTTATTGATAGAGGGATATATTGAAAGTGATGATTTGGTTAGTCTTAGAGGAACTATGGTTCCAGCAACAACAATTAATAGAACTATATCCTCAATTCCTCTTCTTGGAGATATTTTAGTAGGAAAAAAAGTTGGAGAGGGTGTTTTTGGTGTGAGTTTTAAGATAAAAGGTCCCCCAAATAAATTAAAAACAACTGTAAACCCTGTGAAAACTCTTACACCAAGATTCATCACAAGAACTCTTGAAAAAATAAAAAAAAATTAGTTTATTTCAACTTTGATATGTCTTTTCTTACCCAAGGAGAGTTTAATTGTATTATCCTCAAATAATTTTTCACTGATTATTAGTTTCTCATCATTAATAATTTGATTGTTAATTCTAACACCACTACCTTTAATCAATCTTCTTATCTCACTTTTAGATTTTTCTAACTTGGAAAGAATTATTAAATCAACAATACTTAACTTATCATTCAATTGATCTTTTTTAATTGAAACAGAAGGTAATGCAGAACCCATTGAATTTTCTGAAAAAGTTTTTTTTGCTGTTTCTTCGCTTTTTTTCGCTTCTTGTTCACCATGAAGCATAGAAGTGGTTTGATTTGCTAAAATAATTTTTTGTTCATTAATATTTTTTTCTTTAATTTTCTCTATTTCATCAATACTTAAATCTGTGAAAAATTTCATGAATTTCGAAACATCTCTATCATCTATATTTCTCCAAAATTGCCAATAATCGTATGGTGACAAAAATTTTTCATCCAACCATATTGCTCCATTTTCAGTTTTTCCCATTTTAGCACCTGTCGCTAACGTGATTAAAGGAGTAGTTAAACCATATGTTTGTTGATTAGAATGTCTTTTAATTAAATCTACACCATTAACAATATTACCCCATTGATCAGATCCACCAATTTGCAATGCACAATTTTCTTTATTATTAAGTTCTAAAAAATCGTAAGCTTGTAAAATCATATAATTAAATTCCATGTAACTCAGAGATTGTTCTCTATCCAACCTTGTTTTTACACTTTCAAACGTTAACATTTTATTTATTGTAAAATGTTTTCCAATATCTCTTAAAAAAGAGATATAATTTAAACCTTTAAGCCACTCATAGTTATTAACAAATATTGGTTTTACATTTTTATCACTTGTATTTAAAAATTTTTTTAAAATTCTCTCAATATTTTTAGAATTTTTTTCAATTTCATCTTCACTTAAAATTTTTCGTGTTTTATCTTTACCAGATGGGTCTCCAATTCTTGTGGTTCCTCCACCTAACAATACAATTGGTTGGTGTCCATGTTTCTGGAGCATTCGTAAACACATAATTTGTAGGAGACTGCCAACATGTAAACTTTCAGCTGTACAATCAAAACCAATGTATGCTTTAATCTTTTTTTTATCCAATAATGAAGATAACTCATTTTCATCAGTACATTGATAAAAGTAGCCTCTGTCTTTAAATTCTTTTAAAAATTTATTCATAAGCGTATAATTCTACAATATACAAATTTTGTTAAAAAAAAATAATAATGAAACAAAAGATATTTACCTCAATAGGTTTGATGAGCGGTACATCAATGGATGGAGTGGATTTGTCTGTAATAAAATCTGATGGTTATGATCAATTTTCCAGTATTTATGATACTTATAAAGAGTTTGATGATGGACTTTACAAGCAATTAATTAGTTTAAGAGATAAAATTAGCAATTTTACAGACTTAAAAACTCATTCTATAGAGATCAATGAAGTAGAAAAAAAATTTACATTATTCAACAGCCACTTAATAAATCAAGTGATTGGAGAGATTAATGAAGATATTGATTTAATAGGTTTTCATGGCCAAACAGTCTTCCATAATCCAAAAATTCAAATTTCAAAACAGTTAGGAGATGGAAGACTTTTATCTAGTTTATTTAAAAAAATTGTAATCAACAATTTTAGACAAAATGATTTAAATCATGGAGGTCAAGGGGCTCCACTTACACCAATATTTCATAATTTGATTTCAAAAATTATCCAAAAAAATTTTAAACTTAAATTACCAATAAACATAATTAATATCGGAGGAATTACAAATATCACTCAAATCAAAGAAGATATAAATAATTCAATAAAATTTTTTGCTTATGATGTGGGCCCAGGAAATTGTTTGATAGATGATTGGGTAAGAAATAATAAAGATTTAAAATTTGATAAAGATGGAAATTATGCAAATATTGGAAAAGTTGATGATTTAATTTTGAATCAAGCAATAGATAACTTTGAGTTTAAATCTTATGAAACATCATTGGATGTAAAAGATTTTGATACATCATTTGTTAAAGGTTTATCATTTGAAGACGGGTGTGCGACATTAACAAAATTTACTGCATATTTGATTGCTGATGGTTTAAGGAAAATTAATAAACAAAATGACACTAATTCTTATCATTGTATATTTTGTGGAGGAGGGAGAAAAAATAAATCTTTGATGCAATCAATTGAAAATTATTTAGTAAACAAAAATATAATTATAAATGATATAGACAACTATAATTTTGATGGGAATTTTATAGAGTCCCAAGCCTTTGCCTATCTAGCTATAAGATCATATTTAAAATTACCAATTTCATTTCCAAGTACTACAAGGTGTAAAAAAGCTATTTCTGGTGGTGATATTTTAAAAAATTTTTAATAAAGCGCAGTTTCTTTTTTAATATACTTATTTAAACATTTATTTAATTCAGACTCACTTTTTGTAAAAAAATGATTTGCTTCAGATACAGTTTGAAATTCTACTTTAATCCCCTTTTGTGCACTAAGTTTATTATCTAAATCTTTAATAAACTCAAAAGGCACTAATTCATCTTTTTTTCCATAAACCATCAAACCTGAAGAAGGACAGGGTGATAAAAAAGAAAAATCATAAACATTAGGTTGAGGTGAAATTGCAATAAATCTATTTATCTCTGGTCTCCTCATTAACAACTGCATTGCTATTAAAGAACCAAAAGAAAATCCTGATACCCAACATTGTGAGTTATCAAAATTTTCTCTTTCTAACCAATCCAATGCAGCTGCAGCATCAGCTAGCTCTCCTTGTCCATTATCAAATTCTCCATCACTTTTACCAACACCTCTAAAGTTTACCCGACATACAGAAAAATCATTTTCCATAAAAGCATGAAAAGTTTCGACAACAACTTTATTATTCATTGTTCCTCCATATTGAGGATGAGGTTGCAAGACCAAAGCAATAGGTGAAGTACTCTTTTTACTTTTAAAATATTTTGCCTCTAGTCTTCCGGCAGGACCAGGAATAAATATTTCTAAAATTTTATTGTCCATATTTGATATTGATAATTATTCTCAAAAAAAAATTACGTTTATCACATGTACGTGACAAAATGTTAGCATTTTTTTCTGATAGATACTTGACTAATTTAGTCGGGTTTATATATACCCAGTAAAATAAAGGATTATGAAACTTACATCTAAAGGGAGATATGCGGTAATGGCTTTAGTGGATCTGGCTAGGTTCAACAATATTAACCCAGTATCGCTTAGAGACATCTCACTTAGACAAGGAATATCCCTTGATTACTTAGAGCAAATTTTTTCTAAACTCAGAAAAAAAGAGATTGTTCAAAGTGTAAGAGGAAATCAAGGTGGATATGTTTTAAACAAAAAAGCTAAAGAAATAAAACTTACTAATATTTTTGATGCTGTTGATGAAAAAGTTAAAACTGTTCAGTGCAAAAAAGAGTCTAAAAAAGGGTGCAACGGTAAATCTACAAAATGTTTAACTCATAACTTATGGGACGAGCTTGAAAACCATATTAACGATTTTTTTGAAAAAAAAAGTTTAGAAGATCTTATTCAAGACAATACTGAAAGAAGAATTTAAAAATGGATACTAGAGAAAAAGATATAGAAAAGTTAAAAGATTATAAATATGGTTTTACTACCGATATAGAAAATATTAAAGCTCCAAAAGGCTTAAACGAAGACGTCATTAAGTTTATTTCTAATATTAAAAAAGAACCGCAATGGATGTTAGACTTTAGGTTAAAGGCTTATGAGCGATTAAAACTTTTAAAAGAACCAAATTGGCAAAAACCAAAATATCCTAAGATTGATTATCAAGATTTATATTATTATTCAGCACCAAAAAGCATGAAAGATAAACCAAAAAGTTTGGATGAGCTTGATCCTAAACTTTTAGAGACATATAAAAAACTTGGAATTCCATTACAAGAGCAAGCAAGACTGAATGGAATTGCAGTCGATGCTGTATTTGACTCTGTTTCAGTAGCAACTACTTTTAAAGGTGAATTAACAAAGCATGGAATAATTTTTTGTTCAATGTCAGAAGCAATTCAAAATCATCCTGATCTAGTAAAAAAATATTTAGGCACCGTAATCCCTGTTACTGACCATTTCTTTGCCACACTAAACTCTGCTGTTTTTACAGACGGGTCGTTTGTTTATATTCCTGAGGGCGTTAAATGTCCTATGGAGCTATCAACTTATTTCAGAATTAATGCATCAGAGACAGGACAGTTTGAAAGAACATTAATTATCGCTGATAAAGGAAGTTACGTTAGTTATCTCGAAGGATGCACTGCTCCAATGAGAGATGAAAATCAATTACATGCAGCAAATGTTGAATTAATCGCTTTAGACGATGCAGAAATAAAATATTCAACAGTACAAAATTGGTATCCAGGTGATGAAAATGGTAAAGGTGGAATTTATAACTTTGTTACTAAAAGAGGATTATGTAAAGGGAATAATTCTAAGATTTCTTGGACGCAAGTTGAAACAGGTTCAGCTATAACTTGGAAATATCCAAGCTGTATTTTAAAAGGTGATAATTCAATTGGTGAGTTTTATTCTATAGCAATTACCAATAATCATCAAAAAGCAGACACTGGAACAAAGATGATTCATTTAGGAAAAAATACTAAGAGTAAAATTATTTCTAAAGGAATAAGTGCTGGATACTCTGATATGACTTATAGAGGTTTAGTAGATATTAATTCAAAAGCTAAAAATTCAAGCAATTATACACAATGTGATTCTTTATTAATGGGAAATAAATGTGGGGCACATACAGTTCCATATATTAAGAATAAAAATTTTGACTCAAATATTGCACATGAGGCTACGACATCAAAAATAAGTGAAGAACAATTACATTATTGCCAACAAAGAGGACTTAATCCCGAGGAAGCTGTAGGATTAATTGTTAATGGTTTTTGTAAGGAGGTGCTGCAACAATTACCAATGGAGTTTGCAGTCGAAGCTCAGAAACTTGTAGGTATTAGCTTAGAGGGGAGCGTTGGTTAATGCTTAAAATTAGTAATTTAAATGCGAATGTTGAAAACAAATCGATATTAAAGGGTTTTTCATTAAATATAAATCCTGGCGAAGTTCATGCAATTATGGGTCCAAATGGTTCAGGAAAAAGCACATTATCCAACATTCTATCAGGAAAAAAAGGGTACGAAGTATCAGGTGAAATCTTATTTGAAAATAAAAATTTATTTGATCTTGAGACCGAAGAAAGAGCACACAAAGGAATATTTTTGGCTTTTCAATATCCATTAGAAATTCCAGGTGTAAATACAAATATATTTTTAAAAACTTCTTTAAATGCAATAAGAAAAGCACGAGGTGAGAAAGAGTTAGATGCGATCGAGTTTTTAAAACTTGTAAAAGAAAAAGCCAAAGAATTGAAGTTTGATGAAGAAAAACTAAATAGGCAATTAAATGTTGGGTTTTCAGGTGGAGAAAAAAAGAAAAATGAAATTTTACAAATGTCTATGTTGGCCCCTAAATTATCTATTTTAGATGAGACAGATTCAGGATTGGATATAGATGCATTAAAAATAGTTGCTGATGGAGTGAATACTTTAAGAAATAAAGATAATTCCTTTTTAATCATTACCCATTATCAAAGATTATTGGATTACATCAAACCAGATTTTGTTCACGTTCTAATGAATGGAAAGATAATTAGATCTGGTGGTCCAGAATTAGCAATTGAATTAGAAAAAAAAGGATACGAAAGTTTTAATTAAATGAGTGAGCAATTACAATCAGATTTTGACAAAATAGTGAAAAATTCAAAATTTTCTAATAAGGAAATTCAATTAAAAAAAGATTTCTTAAATAAGTTTATAGAGAGTGGTTTTCCAAATAGAAAGCAAGAAGATTGGAAGTTTTTAGATATAAGTCAGATCATTAAAAAAAATATTAGTGATTTAAGTTATTTTATTGATTACTCGCAATCAAATAAGATTGATCTATCTACTTTTGTTGATGGCTTGGAGCACAATAAGATTATCTTTTTAAATGGAAGAATTGAAAAAATTGATTTTAATCATGAAGACCAAAATAAAATTGAAATAAGTGATGAGACAAAAAAAGATATATCATTTGATTATGAAAACTCATTAATTGATTTAAATAGTGCATTTACTGATAAAGTTTTTAAAATTCTGGTTAAAAAAAATTATTCTCTTAAAAAACCTTTGATAATTTATCATTCAACAAACGATAGTATAAAGTCCACTAATATCAATTTGAGATTAGACTTTGAATTAGGTGAAAATAGCTGTCTAAAACTTATTGATTATTTTGCTAATAACATAACAAAAAATTTTATTAATATTTTTTATAATTTTGATTTAAAAAAAGACTCAATTCTTAAAAATTATAAAATTGATAAATTTAGAAATGATAATTTAACATATTCTTTTAATAATATTGAACAAGGTAATAATAGTGTTTCAGAAACTTTTATATTATCTGCTGGCTCAGATTATTTAAAAAATGAAATTAATTGCAATCTCAATGGTGAGTATTCCTCTGCTTTTATAAATGGAGTATTTTCGTTAAAAGAAAATCAACAACACGAAATTAGAACTACAATCAACCATTTAGTGGAGAACACGAAAAGTTATCAGCTTATTAAAAGTGTTCTTGGAAAAAATTCAAAATCCGCATATCAAGGAAGAATATTTGTAAACTCAAAAGCTCAAAAAACTGATGGGTATCAATTAAGCAAAGCAATACTATTAGATGAAACATCTGAGTTTAATGCAAAACCAGAATTAGAAATTTATGCTGACGACGTAAAATGCTCTCATGGATCAGCATCCGGTAGCTTGGATGAAAATTCAATTTTTTATTTAATGTCTCGTGGTTTGAATTATCAACAATCTAAAGAGCTTTTGATTAATGGATTTTTATTAGATGTTGTTGAAAAAATCACTGACTTAGAAATAAAAAACTTAATAAAAAATATTATTGGATTAAATGAATATAAATAACATTAAAAAAGAATTTCCAATTTTTGATGAAAAAATTCAAAATAATGATTTAGTTTATTTGGATAGCGCTAATTCATCTCAAAAACCCAAGGTTGTTCTGGATAGAATAAATGATTTTTACTCTAAGCAATTTTCAAATGTAGGAAGAAGTATTCATTATTTAGCTGTAGCAGCTACAAATTTATATGAAAATACAAGGACTTCTGTTCAAAAGTATATAAATGCAAAAGATAAAAATGAGATCGTATTTACCAAAGGTGCTACGGAGGCCTTGAATTTAGTAGCTAATACTCTGGGTCAAGCAATCTTGGAACCTAATGATGAAATTTTAATTACAGAATTAGAGCATCATTCAAATTATGTTCCATGGCATTTTTTAAGAAAATCAAAAAATATTAAAATAAAATTTGCAGAGATTAATGAAGATGGGGATATACCAATAGAAAATATAGAGAAAGAAATTACAGAAAAAACTAAAGTAATAGCTATAACTCATTTATCAAATGTTACTGGCGCAGTTTTACCAATCAAAGAGATAACTCAATTAGCGCACTCAAAAGGTATTGTCGTCGTAGTAGATGGATGTCAGGGAGGACCACATTTAAAATTAGATATGCAAGACTTAGATTGTGATTTTTATGCAATATCATGTCATAAAATGTACGGTCCAACAGGTCTTGGAGTTTTGTACGGGAAAAAGAAATGGTTAGAGCAACTTCCACCATATCAAGGGGGCGGAGGTATGATTAATGAAGTAAAAAAAGATAGGATTTCTTATGGAGATCTTCCAAATAAGTATGAAGCCGGAACCATGGCTACAGCACAAGTCATTGCGTTTAATGAATCAATAAAGTTTTTGGAAAGTATTGGAATTGAAAATGTAATTAAGCATGAAAAAGAATTAATAGAATACGGCCAAGAAATTTTAAAAAAGAATAATTCTGTGAAATTAATTGGAAATCCTAAAGAGCGAGGTGGAGTATTATCTTTTACTGTAGAAGGAGTTCATCCACATGATATTGCAACTATTCTAGATGAAACTGGGGTTGCTATAAGAGCAGGTCATCATTGTTGTCAAATACTTCATGACAAATTAGGCATACCTGCAAGTGCACGTGCATCACTAGGAGTTTATAACACTAAAGATGACTTAGATAAATTGAATGAAGGTATTAATAATTGTAAAAAAGTATTTGATTTAAAATGAACTTAAAAGAATTATATCAAGAAATAATTTTAGAACATGGAAAGAACCCTAGAAATTTAGGAAAAACAGAAAATTTTAATAAAGATGCAAAGGGTAATAATCCATTATGTGGGGATAATGTACATGTGTATTTGAAATTAAATGATCAAAGAAAAGTAGAAGATATTTCTTTTGAGGGAAGTGGATGTGCAATATCAATGGCATCAGCCTCTATAATGACTGATTTGATAAAAGGAAAAAGTGATAATGAAGCTAAAGAAATAATTGAAGATTTTTTAGGAATGATAAAAGAAAACCCTGAACTTAAAAATAATATTTTGAAAGAAGATGATAAAACAAAATTAATGTGTTTATCAGGTGTGAAACAATATCCAATGAGAGTTAAATGTGCTACTTTATCATGGCATACGTTAGTGTCTGCAATGGAAAATGATGGAAAAGAAATAACTACAGAAAAATAATTATGGATATTAAAAACAAAATAATTGAAGAAATCAGGAAAATTTACGATCCAGAATTACCAGTGAATATATATGAACTTGGTTTAATTTATGATATAAAAGTAAATGGTCGTAAGGCTGATATTAAAATGACTTTAACTACACCCAATTGTCCGGTTGCAGAAAGTTTACCGAAAGAGGTAAAAGAGGGTGCTATGCAAGTAGAGGGAATAGATGATGTAAATCTCGAATTGGTGTGGGACCCTCCTTGGAATAAAGACATGATGTCAGACGCAGCAAAATTGGAGTTAAATTTGTAATGAACCCTATTATTAAATTAAGTGACAATGCAGCTTTAAGAATTAAAGAAATAATGTCGAATGCTGAAAAGAATGCGGTTGGTGTAAGAGTTTCAGTAAAATCAGGGGGTTGTGCAGGTATGTCTTATGTTATGGAATATTCAAAGGAAGTTAATCCAAATGACGAATTGATCGAAGACAAAGGAGTAAAGGTTTATATTGATTCGGCTGCAGTTATGTACCTTTTAGGAACTGAAATGGATTATAAAAAAGAAGACTTTTCATCGTCATTTGTCTTCAATAATCCCAATGAAACCGAGCGTTGTGGCTGCGGAGAGTCTTTTAAAGTTTGATCCCATTTTGAACATATCAGGGTTGCAATAAACGCATAGATATGTAATATCCTATTTATGAACGTCTTTGAATTTAGAAATTTGCTAAACAGTGAAGACAGAAAAGAGAAGAGAAAAACTTTTATAAGATCTCTAATTAAATCTGTTGATACTGGTGCAAATGGAACACTTGATTACATTGTTAAAAAAGGTTCTGGCAAAAATAAAATTGCTAAAACTAGACAATAAAAATTAACAACTGTAATACATCTCAAACTCTATCGGATGAGGTGTGTGCTCAAAATTGTGTATTTCTTCAAACTTCAATGCAATATAAGCATCAATTTGATCATCAGTAAATACATTCCCTTGTTTTAAGAAATCTCTATCTTTATCAAGACTTTCCATTGCTTCTCTTAAAGATCCACAAACAGTAGGAATTTTCTTAACTTCATCTTCTGATAAAGCATAAAGGTCCTTATCAAAAGATTTACCTGGATCAATTTTATTCTTAATTCCATCTAAGCCAGCCATTAACATTGCTGCAAAAGTTAAATATGGATTACCAGCCGCATCACCAAATCTAATCTCGCACCTAGCTGCTTTCTTACTTAATGTAATTGGAATTCTACATGATGCTGATCTATTTCTTGCAGAGTAAGCTAATAAAACTGGAGCTTCAAATCCTGGAATTAGTCTTTTATAACTATTTGTTGTAGCATTTGAAAAAGCGTTTATTGCTTTTGCATGTTTTAAAATTCCACCTATGTAGTGTAAAGCTGTATCAGATAAACCTGCATATTTATCACCAGAGAATAATGCAGTATCGCCTTTCCAAATCGATTGGTGAACGTGCATTCCTGAACCATTGTCACCTTTGACAGGCTTAGGCATAAATGTAGCTGTCTTACCAAAAGAGTGAGAAACCATGTGTACAGCATATTTATAAAGCTGTAAGTTATCTGCTTGATCTACAAGGGTTCCAAAATACATTCCAAGTTCATGTTGACTAGGGGCAACTTCATGGTGGTGTTTTTCAACTTTAATGCCCATTTCTTTCATAGCTTTAAGATATTCACTTCTCATATCTTGTTCACTATCAACTGGTGGAACTGGGAAGTAACCACCTTTAATTCCTGGTCTATGGCCCATATTGCCATTTTCATATTCTCTTCCTGAATTGTAAGGACCTTCCTTACTATCTATTTTAAATCCAGTTTCATTCATGTCATTTTTGAATCTTACGTCATCAAACACAAAAAATTCAGCTTCTGGACCAAAATAAGCTTTATCACCAATTCCTGAACTTTTTAAATAAGCCTCAGCTTTTTTAGCTGTTCCTCTAGGATCTCTTTCATAAGGATCCTTTTTAATTGCATCTAAAACATCGCAAAAAAGATTTAATGTATTATGAGATGTGAATGGATCTACTATCGCTCTAGAATTATCTGGCTTAAGGATCATGTCAGATTCATTAATAGCTTTCCAACCAGCTATAGAGGAACCATCAAAAAAAATTCCTTCATTCAACATTTCTTCGTCCACCATTTTGGCATCCATGGTTACATGTTGAAGTTTACCTCTAGGGTCTGTAAATCTTAGATCTACGTATTCAATGTCTTTATCTTTAATAGTTTTTAATACATCGCTTGAACTCATAATCTCTCCTTTATAATTCTGACCGTTGTAATAACAAAAAAAGACTGATAAATAATGCTCTTTTAATTGATATCACCTATGCATTTTTTACATAAGTTTAATAGGTAATGAGCAAATTAACTAACAATTAAAAGTTGAATAATGACTTTATTAAATAAAGAGCCAGTAAAACGAGTTGAAAACATCCTTAAAGAATTTGATCAATCTCTAAATATTATTGTTCTTGAAACTTCTGCTCGAACTGCCGATGAAGCTGCTTCATCTTTAGGTTGTGAGGTAGGAGCAATTGTAAAAAGTTTACTTTTTAAAACTGAAAATAGCTTCACTTTATGCTTAGTTGCTGGTGACAAAAGAGCTTCATTAAACAGTATTAAAAAATTACTTAAAATAAAGGATGCATCTATGGCTTCAGCTGAAGATGTAAAAAATATTACAGGTTATACTATTGGAGGGGTTTCACCTGTTGGTCATTTAAGAAAAATTGAAATTTTAATAGATAAATCTTTAAGTAGATTTAGATCATTATATGCTGCTGCAGGTCATCCAAACTGCGTATTTAAAATAGATTTTACAAAATTACAAAAAATTACAAACGGACATATCGAAGAGATTACTGAATGAGACAGCCTAAAATTATTGATTACCTTTTATTGGTTTTACTTGCATTAATTTGGGCATCTGCTTTTTTTAATATTAAGATTGCAACATACTCATACGGCCCAGTTACCATTGCATTTTTAAGAGTTTTCTTTGGTGCTATTCCAGTTTTATTACTTTGTTATTATAAAAATATTAAAATAGAAGCTTTCTCAAAAGATTGGCACTGGTTTGCTATGATAGGATTTATAAACTTGGTAGCACCATTTTTTTTAATAGCTTATGGAGTTCAATCAGTTCAAAGTAACTTAGCTGCAATTTTAATGTCTACAACACCTTTAAGTTCAACTGTGCTTGGTCATTTTTATACGACAAATGAAAAATTTAATTTTATTAAAACATTCGGGATTTTGATAGGATTCTCAGGAATACTTTATTTATTTTCAGATAATCTGTTAATAGATGAAAATAACTTTATATCTGCTTTGCTAATACTTTTAGGTTCAACTTGCTACGTAGTTGGTGGTGTACTTACTTTAAGAATTAGTAAGAAAAAAAATGAAAATGTGACTGGATCTATATTAATTTGGGCAACAATAATTTTGATACCACTTGTTAGTTTTATAGAACAACCTTGGAACCTAACACCAAGATTAGACTCAACTGTGTCAGTAATATATTTAGGTCTTGTTTCAACAGGTATAGCTTGGTTATTAAGATTTAGAATTTTAGTAAATAATGGATTAATTTTCCAATCACAAGTATCATACTTAATTCCAATTTTTGGAACAATTTTAAGTTATATATTTTTAAAAGAATTAATTACTACAAAAGTATTAATTTCTTTAATAGCTGTTTCAGTCGGAATTTATTTTGTAAGAAAAGCAGATTACAAAAAAACTACTTAAGCTTAGAAAAAGCTTTTATATGCAAAGGTGTAGTTTCACAACAACCACCAATTATTGTAGCTCCTGCATCTTTAAATCTTTTTGCAAATTCTAGCATTTTTTCTGGGGTCAAATCTTTTCGTACTCCTAGAAATTCATTTGGATTTCCTGTTTTGCTTTTATTGTATGCACCAGTATAATTTGGTTTTGGATTAGTTTTAACAAAACCATTCAGTTTGAAACCAAATGGAATATTTAAACTTTTTATTTCTCTAAGATTTAAATCATAATTTTCTGGGGAAATGCATGATAAAATTATCCCTAGTAATTTTTCATGATTAATTTTGTTAATAATTTCAGAAATTTTTTCACCACTAGGTAAATTTGTACCCTCTGATATATGAGCTCCAATTAAATATGGTTTATTAAATTCTTTTATACTTTCTATAGCAATTTGAAATTCTCTTACACTGCTTAAGACATCAAAATAGAAAAAATCAATATATGGATTTAATAGCTTTGCTTGACTATAAAAATTATCTTCTATTTCTTTTTCTGATCTTGTATCAGCCTCATAAGTTAAATATTGAGGTGGCAATCCACCAGCAATAAGAGTTTTAGGATATTGTTTTTTTGCTTTTTGAGCTATTTCACCTGCTTTAATATTTAAATACTCGTATTTATCTTCAACATTATTATCTTTTAATCTTATCTTTCTAGTTGTGAATGTAGTCGTTACAATTACCTCAGCACCACACTTGATAAAGTCTAAATGTGTATCCAATAATAACTGATGATATTTCTCATGAAGTAACGCATTCGCACTCCACAAAGTTCCATTAGGTTCCATACCTCTAGCTAAGAGTTCCTGACCCATGCCACCATCTAAAATTCTTGTTTGTTTAAAAAAATTAATGTCCATAATATCCTCACTGTTTTAGTGCTTAAGCTTTATGCAAGGCGCACAATATAGTTCAAATGCCTGCAGATTGATTATTATGGGATTTCCATTTTAGCTGTTATTGCCCGCAATAGGATCAAATCGGCAAGGTCTTTATACTAGAATTAAAATTAAAAATCTTTGTTAATAATATCTACAAATACTGATCATTTTTTTTTAGATACAACATATGGTATTTTTTTCAATTATAAGTAGTAAATAAAATTTTATAAAAATAGACTCCACCTTCATTTACTAGTTTAATTAAGTATGGCTACTCAAAGAAAGAAAAAAGCTAAGCCAAAGACCAAGAAAAGAAAAATTAAATTGGTCAAATCATCTAGAAAAAAAATAAAGACGAGAAAAAAAGTTAGGACAAAAAAGTCTGCGACTAAGAAGCGTTCTAAAAAATCTAGAAAAAATAATAAGCTAAAAACAACTAAAAAAACAAGAGGAGTAAAAAAAATGAGTGCAGAAGCTATGAAAGTGTCATCTGTATTAGATACTTCTCATTTGAAAGTAAAATTCCCATTTAAAGCAAAATATGGGAACTACATAAACGGTAAGTTTGTAGAACCAAAATCTGGAAAGTATTTTGATAATACATCTCCGATTTCAAATGAAGTAATCTGTTCAGTTGCGCGATCAAATGAAAAAGACGTAGATGCAGCATTAGATGCAGCTCACGCAGCTTTCCCAACTTGGGGTAAAACTTCAATTACGGAAAGATCAAACATTCTTCTTAAAATTGCAGATGTCATTGAGAAAAATCTTAATGTATTAGCAACAGCTGAATGTTTAGATAATGGTAAGCCAATTAGAGAATGTATGGCTGCTGATTTACCACTAGTAATAGATCATTGGAGATATTTTGCTGGAGTAATCAGAGCAGAGGAAGGTTCAGTTGCTGAAATCAGTAACAGTGAATATTCTTATCACATTCCAGAACCACTAGGTGTAGTTGGACAAATTATACCTTGGAACTTTCCATTATTAATGGCAACTTGGAAACTTGCTCCAGCTTTAGCAGCAGGAAACTGTGTAGTGCTAAAACCAGCTGAGCAAACACCAGCATCCATCATGTTACTTATGGAACTAATCGGAGATTTATTACCTCCAGGAGTAGTTAACGTAGTAAGTGGCTTTGGTTTAGAAGCTGGAAAACCACTAGCATCATCAAAAAGAATCAAAAAGATTGCTTTCACTGGTGAAACAACAACTGGTAGATTGATTATGCAATACGCATCTCAAAACTTAATACCAATTACGTTAGAGCTAGGTGGAAAATCTCCTAATATTTTCTTTGAGGACGTCATGGCAAAAGATGATGACTTCTTTGATAAATGTTTAGAAGGTTTTGCAATGTTCACATTAAACCAAGGTGAAGTTTGTACTTGTCCAAGCAGAGTGCTAGTTCAAGAGTCTATCTATGACAAGTTCATGGAGAAAGCTATTGCTAGAACAAAAGCTGTTAAGCAAGACAATCCTTTAAAAATGGAAACAATGATTGGTGCACAAGCATCATTAGAACAAATGGAAAAAATCAAATCTTATCTAGATTTAGGTAAGAAAGAAGGTGCTAAAGTTCTATGTGGTGGAAATGTTGCAAAAATCAATAGTGGTTTAGAAAAAGGAAACTACATTGAGCCAACTATTTTTGAGGGTAATAACTCAATGCGTATCTTCCAAGAAGAAATTTTTGGACCAGTTGTATCAGTAACTAAGTTTAAAGATGAAGCAGAAGCATTACAAATTGCTAATGATACTCTTTATGGTTTAGGTGCTGGTGTTTGGACTAGAAATGGAAATATCGCTTACAGAATGGGTAGAGAAATACAAGCTGGTAGAGTTTGGACTAACTGTTACCATGCTTATCCTGCACATGCTGCATTCGGTGGATACAAACAATCTGGTATCGGAAGAGAAACACATAAAATGATGCTTAACCACTACAGACAAGTGAAAAATCTTCACGTGTCTTACAGTGAAAAGAAATTAGGCTTCTTTTAAAAACAAACTTATATATAATGGCCCGTGAGGAATCACGGGCCATATTTTTTATGAAAGTAAAAGCAACAGACTCAGCACTAAAATTAATTGAGGAGCTTAAAGCTCAACATGGTGAAGAGCTATTATTTCACCAATCTGGTGGATGTTGTGATGGAAGTGCACCAATGTGCTATCCAAGAAATGAATATATGGTTGGCTCAAGTGATGTAAAATTAGGTGAAATTGGTGGACTGCCTTTTTACATGAACGATGACCAATATGAAAAATGGAAACATACTGATCTAACTATAGATGCAGTTAAGGGTATTGGTGGAATGTTTTCTTTAGATAATGGAACTGGAAAAAGATTTTTAACAAAATCTGAGATTTGTTTAGTCGTAGATAACGATAACAAAAAGAATTAATCATTTAAAATATTAGATGTCTGTTTATCTTAGCTCTCAAAAAGTAATTAAAGATTGGATTGATTACAACGATCATATGAATGTTTCATATTATCTATTGATGTTCGATAAATATGGTGCTGATACATTAAATAATATTTTTAAGATGGGAGAAGAGTCAGCAAAAACAACTAAGAAAAGCACAATGATCGTAGAATCTCACATCACTTATAATCAGGAACTTCAACTAAATGATGAAGTAGATATTAATTGCGTTTATTTTGATCATGATAAAAAACGACTGCAATATAAAATGGAAATGATTCATAAAGAAAAAAAATTTCTGGCTTCAACAATCGAAATTCTGGCTTTATATGTAGATCTTAATGAAAGAAAAGTTGCAGAATTTGAAGAAGAAAAAATAAAGATAATGGATGATTTTATTAACAAGAACAATTCTAAATTTAATAATGAAAACCTTAAATTTTCATCTAAGCTTAAAAAATGAAAAAAATATTACTAATCATTACTTTGAGCTTATTAACTTCAAGCAATCTATTTGCTGAGAATTTAAATTGGTTTTTTAATAAGTGGCTTTCTGAAAACGGACATCATCAATATTTAAATGAGCAAGGATCTCACAATCTAAATATCAAAATAAAAAATAAAGCATTATCAGCTACTAATATTGCCTATCATTCAAACCCAAACAGAGATACGCTGATTTATTATTTATGGAAATATTCATATAGAGATAGAAGTCAACATTTAAAAGAGTTTAAACCGACAAATAGTTCCTACGATTTTAAATTCAACTTAATTGAAGATAAATTTGTAAAAAAGCAAATGAAAACCAAAGGTATCCTTAGTTATTTATATTATCAAGATGGTGAAGTATTAATTGACGAACTTTCTCCTAAAGAAAGACTGGGAGAGTTTTTGAATAATGAAACAAAATTTTATTCAATGTCAATGGGTAAGTCAGTAACTTCTTATTTAGTAGGTCACGCAATATGTGAGGGTTATATTGATGGAGTTGATGCTAGAGTAAATGACTGGCCTATAATAAAAGATTCTCTTTATCATGATCAAAAATTAATTAATTTTTTAAATATGAATACTGGTGATCAAAAATATATCGACGAGTTTGAAGATGGTACTAGTAAATTAGGCCCATATGAAGACGCAGATATTGCAACAACCATGCGCTATCATTTTAACAACCAAAATACAAAAAAATCTAAGGAAAGATACAATTACAATGGATTTGTCACTCAGTTAATTTTAAACTATATGAAATTTAAAATTGGTGAAGATTATGACAAATTTTATAGCAGAGTTTTCAACGATAAAATAAAGATCAAAAATAGCATTCGTTATGGCTATACTAGTCTTAAAGAACATTTTGGAAATGGACATCCTAACATAATGGCAACAAGATTTGACTATCTTAGAATTGCAAAAGCTATAATGGATGATTATCAAAATGATACATGTGTTGGAAAATATTTAAAAGAAATTTATAAAAGAAGAATACCAAAAGGAAGCAAAGGAAAAGAAGAGCCTGCATTTAATCGTACAAAATCATATGGGGGTCAATTTCATATGGATTTTCCAGGATTAAAAGACAAAATTATATTTGGAATGGGTGGCTATGGCGGAAATATGATTTTAATTGATGTAGAAAATTCAAGAATACTGGTTGTTAATTCACTCCATTATAACAACACTAAATATAAATATAATCACAAAAAACTATTACACGATCCATTTAAAAAAGGTAAATGAGAATTAATATAACTTCCAGTCCGCAGCTGGAAGTTATACTAAAAATTATTGACCGGGTGCTTTATAGCCAATCTTACTTGCTTTTGTTGTAGCTTTTGTAAAATCAATTGCCTCAAGCATTGTTAAGTTTTTTACAGCTCCAGATGCTTCAACAACTAATTTTATTGCTGCGAAATCATCAAAACTTGGAACATCAGTAACAACTATGAAATCATAAGAACCTCTAACAATATCCATGCTATGCATTGTTCCACCCATAGCTTTTGTTAATTGTTCTACAACAGCTTTTCTATCACTTGTTGGATCTTTTAAAAAACCCTGAAAAGCTTTTTCAGTGTAATTACCCATTATATATGCTTTCATCTTGAACTCCTTTTTTTTAATTAAGAGTATCATCTAATCAGAGATAATTAATGTGTAAAAATTACATAGTAGACACAACTTATAGTAATGCTAAATTGAATTTATGTACGAAAAATTTGGACAATTTATCGATGGTAAATGGCAAAAATCATCAGATGGAGGAACTTACGAAGTAATTAATCCAGCAAATGAAGAAGTTTTGGGAAAAGCCTCTAAAGCTACGCCTGAGGATGTTGATAAAGCATTAAAGTCTGCTGCAAAAGGATTAGAGGTCTGGAAAAAAACTGCTCCTTGGCAAAGATCTTACATCATCAGAAGAATAGCAGACAAAATGAGAGAAAAACAAAATGTGCTTGCTAAATGGATGACATTAGAAGTTGGAAAACCTTTCGCAGAAGCTAAAGGTGAAGTAGGAGGTGCTGCAGATATTTTTGAATGGAATGCTGAAGAAACAAAAAGAATTTATGGACAAACTGTTGAAAGTAGATTTGAGGATACAAGAGTACATGTTTACTATCAACCAGTTGGTGTTGTTGCAGCATTAACACCTTGGAATTTTCCTGCAGTATTATCTGCTAGAAAAATTTCAACTGCATTAGCAGCTGGCTGTTCTGTTATAGTTAAACCTGATGTGATAACTCCAGGAATTGTAATGGAGATGGTTGATATATGCAAAGAATGTGGTGTCCCACCAGGCGTGGTGAATCTTTTATCAGGTGATCCACCAAGTATCGCTCAACAATTGATAGCTTCAGATATAGTTAAAAAAATTTCTATAACTGGATCATCGAGAGTTGGAAAGCTGATATTAAAACAAGCTGCAGATAAAGTTCAAAGAGTAACAATGGAGTTGTCAGGTCATTCACCTTTTATTGTATTTGATGATGCTGATATTAAAAAAGCAGCTGATATGGCAATTGCTGCTAAATTTAGAAACAATGGTCAAGTTTGTATATCGCCAAACAGATTTTATATTCACGAAAGAAAAAAGGACGAATTTGTAAATTTATTTATCGAGAAAACAAAAAAATTGAAAATAGGTGACGGTATGGATCCTTCAACTCAATTAGGTCCATTAACCACAAAAAAGAGGCTAAACGAAATAGAGGAATTAGTTGAAAAAACTAAAGAAGAAGGTGCAAAAGTTTTACTAGGTGGAAAAAGACCTTCTGGCTTTAATAAAGGTTTTTATTATGAACCTACAATATTTGATGACGTAAAAGATGATTTTACGATAATGAAACAAGAGCCTTTTGGGCCATTGGTCCCAATGTTATCATTTAAATCTTTCGATGATGTAATTAAAAGAGCTAATAATCATGAGCTTGGTTTGTGTAGTTATGTATGTACCAATTCAATGGAGACAGCACATCTTGCATCAGAACAATTAGAGACAGGTTCAGTCGCTGTTAACACACCTATGGTAGCTATTGCTGAGGCTCCTTTTGGAGGAATCAAACAAAGTGGTTATGGACGTGAAGGTGGTTCAATGGCAATAAAAGATTATCTAAATATCAAATATACTCATCTTGGTATTAAAGGTTAATTAATGAAACTTTTAAGGGTTGGTGAGCATGGTAAGGAAATACCTGCAATTATAGATAATCAAAATAATTTCCGAAACCTTTCAAATATTATAACTGATTTTACACCAGAGAATTTAAACTTTGAAAATTTAGACAAAATAAAAAAACTAGATTTAAATTCACTCCCATTGATTGAAGGGAACCACAGAATTGGACCCTGTGTATTAAAACCAGCAAATTTTATTGCAATAGGTTTAAATTATAAGGCTCATGCCGAGGAAACAAATTCTGATGCTCCAAAAGAGCCAATTGTTTTTAATAAATCTCCTAATTGTATTGTCGGACCAAATGATAATATTGTAATACCAAAAAATTCAAAGTCTTTAGATCACGAAGTTGAAATTGCAATGATTATTGGAAGTAAAGCCAAATATGTAAAAGAAGATGAAGCTCAAGACTTTGTATTAGGTTATTGTATTTGTAATGATATAAGTGAGAGAGAATGGCAAAAAGATAGAGGTGGTCAATGGGTAAAAGGAAAATCTGGAGACACCTTTGGTCCATTGGGTCCATATTTGGTAACAAAAGATGAAATTGATGATTTATTTAATCTAAATCTATCATTAGATCTTAATGGAAAAAGAAGACAAACTGGAAATACCAGTTTAATGATATTTAATTTTAATTTTTTAATTTCACATATTAGTCAATTTATAACTTTAATGCCGGGTGATATTATTACGACAGGCACACCAGCGGGAGTAGGAATGGGGATGACACCACCAGATTATTTAAAAGATGGTGATGAAATGATTTTAAGAGTAGATAATCTTGGCGAACAAAAATTGAAAGTTGTTAAAGAAAAATAATGATTGAATTAATTATTGCATTTGGAGCTGGATTGATAAGTTTTTTATCACCATGTGTTTTACCACTCATACCTGGTTATATTTCTTATATTTCTGGAAGTTCTATAGATGAACTTGTTGATAAAAAGCACATCAATTTATTTCCAATTATTCTATTTACAGTTGGCTTTTCTTTAGTCTTTATAACTTTTGGAGCAGCCTCAACTTTTCTTGGACAAATTTTTCTAGAGAATTCTTATGAATTAAGAATAGCTGCAGGACTAATAATAATAATCTTATCGCTTCATATAATTGGAATAATAAATTTAAAATTTTTAAATTATGAAAAGAGAATTCAAACAAATATTAATAAAAGTATATTTAGCCCAATATTAATAGGAATGGCATTTGCATTTGGTTGGACACCATGTATTGGACCTATTTTAGGATCTATTTTAGTTTTAGCTGCAACTGAAGAGCGTTTAAGCCAAGGAATATTGTTGTTATCTTTTTATTCTATTGGATTAGGTATTCCGTTTATTTTATCAGGTTATTTAATTCAAAAGTTCCTTATCTTTTCAAAAAACTTTAGAAAGAATATTAATTTAGTTTCAAAAATAGGTGGAATAATTCTATTAATTACTGGTATTTTAATATTAACTAATCAATTGCAAGCCTTGGGATATTATTTATTAAATATTTTTCCATTCTTACAAAATTTTGGGTAAATTAAATTATGAAAATTTATCAAATAGACTCTAGTGCTAGAAAAGATGGCTCAACTTCAAGAGCTTTAGCAAAAAAACTTTTGGATAAAATAAAAAAACCTGATGATGAAGTTATATATAGAGATCTAAATGATGAAATGGTTTTTGTGTCTAATTTAACAGAGTCAGGAATGAAAATAGATCCAAAAGATCAAACAGAGACACATAAAAAAATGTTCAAACTTTCAGATACACTTGTTAAAGAATTAAAAGAGAGTGATATTATAATAATTTCTGCTCCAATTTATAATTATGGACCTCCAGCAACTTTAAAAGCCTGGTCGGATCTTGCAGCGAGAGTAGGGGAAACTTTTAGATTCAAACCAAACGGAAGAAGAGAAGGCTTATTAAAGAACAAAAAAGCTTATTTAGTAATTACTTCTGGTGGAACAAAACTAAATAGTAATGAGGATTTTCTTACTCCTTGGTTGAAGTTTATTTTAAATTTTTTCGGTATAGAAAAGGTTGAAGTAGTAAGTGCAGACCAAATGTCACTAGATTATGAAAAATCAATAAAAGAAGCTGAGAAACAGATAGAAAATTTATCTTAATAATTAAATTTTCTTTTTAAGTGTTTAAGCCTTCCCTCAGTGCTATCATAATCAATATAACATCCCTGAAGAAAACGATTTCCCTCATTAGCATCATAAGTAGTTCTACCATGTAACAATCTATAGTTATCCATCATTAACAGATCACCTGGAAGAAGTTTAAATTCTATTCTGTAATTTTCTGAATTATAAAGTTCAGATATTTTTTTTCTCGCAGAATAAAATAAATCTAATTTTTCTTTATCAATTAATGGAACAAAATCTAATCGTGGACTAAAACGCACTTGTTTAAAATTACCATTTTCATCTAGCTGTATCATTTCAGCCCAATCCTCTAAAATCACACTTTCATCAATAAATTGAAAACGTATCTTTACCTCAGTTAAAATTTTATAATATTCTGGAAAATCTTTTTTTATTTTCTCAGAAACAGTATATCCATCAACTAGAGTTGACAAACCGCCCGTAACTTCATTTTCAATACAGTGAAGCATTTGAATACAAGGCACAGGATTTCTATAAGGATTATCTGTATGAGGAGCCAATGGCAAAGAGGTGTAAGCTAAGTCATTTGGATTTGGTTTTGATTTTACATTAAAAAACTCACCAAAATTTGTACGTCTCACACTTCCTATTGAATTCGCAAAATCTATTATAAAATTATTTTTTGTTGGCACATTTTTAAAGATTACAAAACCATATTGATAAAAATTGACTAACGCTTTGTACATCTCATCAGTTTCAAATAGATTATCTTTGAATTCGAAAGTATTTTGATCTTTAAATGAGGAGTCCCATTTTATTTTTTCGATTTGTTTAACATCATTAATATTTGAGAATTCTTTAAAAATATCAATTATAGAGATCTTTGTTGAAGCTCCATCATTGAATTTAATTTCTAAAAAATTACTTTTTAAGCTTAAATCTTTGATTTGAATGTTTTCTGGTAATTGAGTTGGGTCAAATAATCTTTGTTGAGTAGACTTATCAACAAAGTTTTCTCCGTTAACTCTTTCTCTAAGCCAAAATGGGTGGATCTCTTTTTTATGACCCTTATTTTCAAAAAATACCTTGTTATCTTTTAACTCTAATTTCATCTATTTTTAAATCATTATTTAAAATTTTGCTTTAATCAATAGTAATAAAATAGTATTAGAGCGTTGTGCAAATTTTAAAATCATCAGATTATAAACTTTATTCAAAGTTCATTGAAAGTTTAGCTAAGAAATTAACTAGATTTTATTACTCTAAATTAAACAAACCCTTTAAAGTATCGAATAAACTTAGAAGCGGTTATGACCCTGTAACAACCGCTGACAAGGCTTTTGAACGATTCATCAGAAATGAGATTAAAAAAAAGTTTCCAAATCACCAAATTATAGGTGAAGAATTTGGCTATAAAAAAACTAAAAGTGATTATTCATGGGTTATAGATCCTATAGATGGAACTCGATCATTTGTGATAGGAAATCCAACTTGGAGTAATTTGATATCTTTAAATTATAAAGGTAACCCAGTCGTAGGTCTTGCTAATTTTCCAATTCTTAAAAAGTTTTATTTTAATACCTCATTTAATTCTGCGTATGTTTCAGAAAATGGAAAGAAAAAGAAAATACTTGTAAACCAAAAAGCAACTTATTCTAAAATGAAATTGTCTGCAGCTTTTCACGGCAGTCTGTCATTAAATAAACAAAAAAAAATTCCTCAAATTTTAAAAAGAATGCAATTTCCCTGTTCGGATGCTTTAAGTTATTCTCATTTTGCCGAGGGTAAACTTGATGTTGTTATTCAATGTGGAAATAAAATTTGGGATATTCATGCTTTAATACCAATTATTGAGGCTGCAAAAGGGATTGTCTCGACTTGGAAAAATGATGATGCTAAGAAAGCCGGAAATATTATTTGCTCAGCTAATAATAATTTACATAAAAAAATGCTTAAAATTTTAAAACCAGTTTCTAGCTAGTTTTACCCAAAGTATTTAAAAGAATTACACCAATAATTATTAAACTTATTCCAATAATCCCATAAAGGTTTGGAATTTGCTGATATTTAAAAACTCCAAATAATGTTACTGCAGTAATCGTTAAACCTCCATATGTTGCGTATGTAAAACCAACTGGGATAATATTCATAGCTTTAGATAAACAAAAAATACAAGCAACTATAGATATGATACAAAAAATAGTTGGCCCAATTATTGTAAATCCATTAGTTGATTTTAAAAAACCATTTGAAGTTATTCCAAGAAGGATCGCTAAAGCTAAAAAGATATAACCAGATAAATTTGCCATAAATTATCCTGTTTTACCCAGCAGATTAACAATTAAGACTCCTGATATAATTAATATCAAACCAATGATTGTGAATAGATCAGGCACTTGATTGAATTTATATATTCCAACAATTGAAGTCGCTACTATGCAAAGACCAGCAAAAGATGCATAAGTAATACCAACAGGTATAGTTTTCATCACTATTGAAAGAGTAAACATACAACCAATTATTGTGATTGCAGTAATCAAACTAGGAACTAACAATGTGAAACCATTTGCACTTTTTGCAAAACTATTTGCTGCAGTTCCTAATATGACAGCAAGTATAAGAATTAGAAAAGCTATAACGTTACTCACAAATAAAAGATATTCTTATTTGGTAATTTTATCTACCAATTTTTTAATCGGGGGACCTACAAGAAGGGCAGCAATTATTGCAATTGGAAGACTTACTGACCATGCTTTTAAAAAACGGTCGACATACTCATTATCCATTCCAGTATTTATATAAGTAATTATTAGTGTCATTAAAAGACTCATCCCAAATCCCATAACTAATATAAATAAAAGGTTAGAATATTTTTTTGGAAACATTTTTAAATACTTTGTTTTTGCAATTCAATTTGGAGCTTTTCCATCATAATCATAGGAGACTTCATAAACGGATGAACTTTATGAGCTTCAATGTAACTATCAATAGCTTTTTGGTAGTTTTTTAAAGCTGTTTGAACTAAACCTTGGCCTGTTAGTGCACCGAAATGTCTTTTTTCTATCTTAAGTACCTTGTCAATATCAGCTTGTGATAGCTCGTATTTACCCATTAAATATAATACTGTTGCTCTTTTATTCCAAGCTTCTGCCCAATTAGGATCAAGTTTAATGACTTCAGTAAATTTATCATATGCAGCATCAAGTTTATTCTCCATCATTGCAGATGAACCATCAGCTAATAACTTTGTTAAATTATTTTTAGTTGGATGAGTAGTCCAAAGATCCCAAATTTTATCCTCTATTTTTTTTGAATTTTCAAAGTTTAAAGCACTTTTTAATTGAACAAATAATTTATCAATTTCTTTTTTATTATCGTCAGCCAATAAAGACGATGAAAATAAGAAAAAAATAAAAATGAATGAAATTCTTTTCACTTACTTAGACATTGGAGTAGCGCCAGTTTCTAAACTAACAATTTTTCCGTCTTTATATCTATAAACCGCCATTACAGCTTCAACATTTCCGTCATTAAATGTAACAAAAGAATGGTGTACACCCACTTCATCATTTTCATATACAACCCTAGTTTTATCTTGATTGATATCTCCACTCATTGCCCATTTTATAACATCAGCTTTTCCTAAAGAATTTCCAGATTTATGCATCGTGAATTTAAAATCATCATGCAAAAGTTCATTCATAGTTGCCTCATCTTTTTTATCTATTGCATCAGTATATCTTTTTAATATCGACATTTTATACTCCTTTAATTATTATTCCGTTACCAATCGAGTTTTCTAAACGGATTTGTTTAATTGGTTTGTATTCATCAGAGTTATACCACTCTAAAGCTTTGTCATAACTTGGAAATTTAATAACAACTGTTCTAGGATATGCCCAAGTTCCTTCTAATACTTTTGTTTCACCACCTCTAACAATATATTCTCCACCAAATTTTTCAGCAATCGGTTTCACTTTTTCTACGTACTCTTTATATTCCTCAGGTTTTTTTACCTCTATGTTGAATATTGCAAACCCAGACATTAAGTGTAAATTTTATCAGCTAAACCGTAGCATAAAATTGCACTCATAATTGTAAATACAAACGGTGCAATAACACCCTCGTTTGTAGTTTTTTCATTCACACCTGTTTTATTTATTTTAATAGAATAAAAATTACATAAAAAAATACATAGGTTATTTATAAAAACTAAATTTAAGAATCCCCATGTGTTTTCCAAACCCCCAGGTCTTATAAAACCTACATAGATTGACATTAAAAATACAGCGAGCATAAATGCTCCTGCCATTCTAATCATTATTGCTCCACTTGGATCTATACCAAATCTTTCCATGAAGCTTTTAGTGCCAAAAATAGTTTGAAATGCGTAAACACCAACTCCAATAAAGTGAACTAAATAAATTATTAAATAAAATATCCCATTAAATTTTTCTAACATTTTTTTCTCCTAATCGTTAAAAACCATTCTCATTTCATCCTGAATTGTACCTTCTTTAAAAACACCTTTCATTTTTTTCTGAAGTTCAATGAATTCAGGATCAGCTGACATGTTTGTATCATTTTCAAATGCTTTATCAGTAAACTGCTCGCCCACAAGTGTTTCTCTTACCGTCCTTGGGTTACCACCAATTTGAAATGAAAAGTAAACTTCATGATCTGGATAATGTTTTTTTCTAACTTTTGCCAAACCTTTAGAGATTTCCATAGCTTCATCAAGTTTATCATCGTAAACACCAATGGTTCTTGTATAGATTGCTTTCATAAATTTCTCTTTTAAGCGTTATAGTCCATCACTTGGTCAGTACACTCAGTAAATTTATGTGGCTCAAAGAAATCATTCATTTGACCCAATTGATTATTGATATCCGCTTCACTGTTAGCTTTCCACCAACAAAACATTTGCATTGTATCACCTGGAGTGTTCCAAGTCATTTGACATGCTGCTTTATCACTTGTCATTGATTTAACAATGTCTTCCATTTTCATTGAAGCTACTGTTTCACTAAATTTAGCTTTCATCTCTTTTGATTTGAAAGTGTGAGTTACCATATAGTTTTTCATTTTTTCCTTTCAACTATTTTGCTTTAGTTAAGTGATAAACTGAGTAACTATCTAATACTGCTGACATAATAGGTTTTGATACTTCAGTTCCTTCTATAAATTTATATAGAGCTGCTTCATCAGTACAAAAAATTTTAAACATAACAGTGCTTTTATCTGGTGTTACTGTTCCAATTGTTTTTTCCACTACTGCAACTTTTGCTCTTTCTGCCAAACCCTCAGGTGATTGCATAAAACCCATGAATTTTTCAAACATACCTTCTTTTAGTTTAGCAACTACTAACATTTCTTTTTCCATATCTATCTCCTTAATATAATGTTTGAACTACTTTTTTTACTCTTTCAGCTCCATTAGGCACTAAAGCTTCAACAAACGTATGACATTTGTCAGTTTTAGCTTTGTTGTATTTTGAGCCGTAATGTTTATCAACTGCTTTGTTTACTCCAGCATCCCAATCTTTTTCTGGAATACCTATTTCAAGAGCATAGGTTTTTAAAACTTTCACAGTTGAAATTGATTTTTCTTTCATTCCGTACTCAAATTTTTCACCTGATGGAAGAAAGTAGTTGGCCATATAAATACCAACACAATCCCATGCTTTTGATTTATCTTTATCACTCATTTCTGCATTAGCAGATGTAAAGATGAAAAAAGATAAAAGTATAATAATTTTTTTCATAATTTTCCGACGTTAAATAATATTAATATAAAAATGTAACTGTTTTGTTACATGCCTGGTATGCGTTATTATAACCAGCTAGGAATAGGGAGGTTTTTTTCCTTTAAAAAAGATTTATTAAACATCTTTGAGTTGTATTTATCTGATCTATCACAAAGAATTGTGACTATCGTTTTTCCTGGGCCTAGCTCTTTTCCTAATCTAATTGCACCTGCAATATTTACTCCGCAACTAGTTCCTAAACTTAATCCCTCATTTTGTATTAAATCATAAAGTACAGGTAAAGATTCTTGATCACTGATTGAAAAAGCACCATCAATTTTAGCTTCAGCAAAGTTTTTAGTTATTCTGCTTGAACCAATACCTTCAGTTATTGATCCACCCTCAGCTTTAAGTTCACCATTCATAATGTGATTATAAAGTGCAGAGCCTGTTGGATCTGATAAATAAATTTTTATATTTTTATTTTTTTCTTTGAGAAATTTACTCACACCACCGATGGTGCCACCCGTTCCTGATGCGCAGACAAAGCCATCTACTTTACCATCAGTTTGTTCCCAAATTTCTGGTCCAGTCGTTTCGTAATGACCTTTTGCATTAGCAGTATTATCAAACTGATTAGCCCAAACTACACCATTGTTATTTGTACTTTTTAATTCTTCAGCAAGACGGCCTGCAACTTTTACATAGTTACCATCATCTTTATATGGCTTGGGTGGTACTAGTCTAAGATCTGCACCAATATTTTTTAAAGTATCTTTTTTTTCTTGGGTTTGGTTGTCATTCATTACAATAATTGTCTTATAACCTAGGGAATTTCCCAAAAGACATAAACCAATCCCTGTGTTACCCGCAGTACCTTCAACAACAATCCCACCTTCTGAAATTAATTTCTTTTCTTGTGCATCTTTTATTAGCGCAAGAGCAGCTCTATCTTTTACAGATCCACCTGGATTTAGGTACTCCGCTTTTCCATAAATATTACATCCAGTGATCTCAGAGGCTGCTTTTAATTTTATTAAAGGTGTATTGCCAACCGACTCGATAAAATTATTTTTTATTTGTGACATTAATCTTTATCTTTATCAGTAACAGCATAAGGTTGAAATCCTTTTGTAGCATCACCAACTCTTGTAGCTGGAATTCCTACCATTATTGATTTCTCAGGAACATTTTTAGTAACCACTGCATTAGCACCGATTAAGGAATTCTTACCAATTGTTATTGGTCCTAAAATTTGAGCACCAGATCCAATTACAACATTATCTTCTAAAGTTGGATGTCTTTTAGTATTTCTTTGATCATTAGTATTTATACTTGGAGCAATCCCGCCTAATGTAACATTGTGATAAATTGTTACGTTATTGCCAATCTCAGACGTCTCGCCGATAACAACTCCCATACCATGATCAATAAATAAATTTTTTCCAATCTTTGCTTTTGGATGTATTTCTATTCCAGTTAAAAATCTTGAAAATTGAGAGATGATTCTTGCAATTAAATCAAATTTTGCAATTGCAAAAAAGTTTGCAATTTTATGAAAAAAAATTGCCTTAACTCCTGGATAAGTTAAGATAAGACTTATCTTAGATTTTGCCGCAGGATCTCTGTCTATTATAGATTGTAAAAAATCATTCATATAATTTTGTCAGCTTGATAAAAATATTTAATCTCTATATAGTGTTTAAAAACAGTATTTAAAGGAGTAATAATGTACAAAAACACTAATTGTTTTCATCTAGCAATCCCTTGTGGAGATCTAGAAACAGCAAAAAAATTTTATAGCGAAACTTTAGGCTGCCGACTTGATAATTCAGCACAAGAGTGGGCTGATGTTGATTTTTGGGGAAATGAACTAACTCTCCATGCAAGTGAACACAAACTAGATAATGAGAGACACGATGTAGATATGGGAAATGTTTCTGTTCCACATTTTGGAGTTCATTTATCAAGAAAAGATTTTGATACTTTAAAGAATAGATTGAAAGAAAAAGGTGCAAAATACTATGATGAACCTTATCTAAGATTTAAAGGAACAAAATACGAGCAAGAAACATTTTTTGTAAAAGACCCTAACGAAAATATTCTAGAGATTAAAACTTTAACAGCTAATCCAGAGTAATCTGAATTTAGATGGAATACCTGGTATTAGGTTTTATTACCGGGCTTAGTTTAATTTTAGCTATTGGCGCTCAAAATATCTTTGTAATAGAGCAGGGGCTTAAAAAACAGTATGTTTTTTTAGTCTGTTTAATTTGCTCCTTTTCAGACCTCATTTTAATATTTTCAGGCATTCTTCTATTCCACTTTTTCCATCAATACTTCAATATATTTTTAGAGCTAACTTTAAACATCTGTTTAATAATTTTTTTAATCTATTTTATATATTCAAAAATCAAATCTTTTAGCGTTAGTGCTAATTTTAATATTGAAAAAAAAGAGACCACCAGTACCAAGATTATATTGAAGACCCTTGGTTTCACTTATCTAAATGCACATGTTTATTCTGATACAGTTTTCTTTTTGGGAAATTTTTCAAAAAATTTTTTATTTGATGAAAAAATTTACTTCGGTATTGGTGCATCTATAGCTTCGTTTATATTTTTTTTTTTACTGGGTTATTTATCGGTATATTTTTCAAGGTATGCTCAGAGTGACAAAACATGGAAATATATTAACGGATTCATTATTGGTTTCATGTCTTTACTCACAATTTATATCATTAAAGAAACAGTATATTTTCTTTAACTAGTAGAGTTTTTGAATGACAATTATAGCGCATGTTAAAATCTTAATTTCAAATTAATCTGATTAATATGCTGTTAAGAAGAAAATTTTTAAAATTGTTGGGTCTCTCTATACTTTTTGTATCATTACCTTATCAATTGTTAAGATCAGCAACAAAAAAGATTATAAATCCTGATCTCAGTAAAGCCCAAAAAGATATAATGTTTAATGAGGGTACTGAGAGGCCATTTACCAGTGAATTACTTCAAGAAAAAAGAGAGGGTTTTTATCATTGTGCAAACTGTGGAGCAAAATTATTTTCATCAAAGTCAAAGTTTGATAGTGGAACAGGTTGGCCTTCTTTTTCTGAGGCTTTGCCAGGTGCATTTAAAACTAAGATTGACTATTCCTTTGGCATGAAAAGAATTGAATATCATTGCGCAAACTGTGGTGCACATCATGGTCATGTTTTTTTAGATGGACCTACCGCTACGGGAAAAAGATTTTGTAATAATGGATTGTGTTTAATTTTTATTCCAGAGGATTAATTAGAAAAACCATATTTTCTTAGTCTTACATCACCTGTCCTTGCATGAGCTTCCATTCCTTCATATCTAGAAATTCTAGCTGCAGCAGCACCAACTAACTCAGTAGATTCTTTAGTCATTCTTTGAAAACTTAATGTTTTAATAAATTTTCCAACAAACAATCCACCTGTATATCTTCCTGCACCTTTAGTTGGTAAGATATGATTTGTACCAGAACATTTGTCGCCGTATGCAACAGTTGTTTCTTCACCCACAAATAACGATCCATAATTTGTTAATCTTTCATGAAACCATTCTAAGTTTTCGGTTTGTACTTCTAAATGTTCAGGCGCATATTCGTCACTGACTTTAACTATTTCTTCATTAGTGTCACAAAGAATTACTTCACCATAATCTCTCCAGGCTGCTTCAGCACTTGTTCTAGGGACTTCTGGAAGTTCTGCGATTAATTCTGGAACTCGTTTCATCACTTTTTCGGCTAATTCTTTACTAGTTGTATAAAGCCAACATGGTGAGTTATATCCATGCTCTGCTTGTCCTACTAAATCTACAGCAACAATTTCTGGATCAGCTTTAGCATCTGCTATAATTCCTATTTCAGTTGGTCCTGCAAATAGATCAATACCAACTTTTCCATATAAAATTCTTTTAGCCTCAGCTACAAATTGATTTCCTGGGCCAACTATAATATCTGCAGGAGGATTTTTAAATAATCCATTGGTCATTGCTGCAATTGCAGGAACACCACCTAAATTTAAGATAACATCCGCACCGCAAAGATCAGCCGTGTATACAATAGTAGGGTGGGCACCAACACCTTCTTTAGGAGGACTACATGCAATAATATTTTTTACTCCAGCAACTTTTGCTGTAGTTACACTCATTACAGCAGAAGCAATGTGAGCATATCTTCCGCCTGGAATGTAGCAACCTGCTGTATTTACAGGTACTAATTTTTGACCTGCATACAAACCATCAGAAAGCTCTACTTCAAAGTCTTGCCCATAATTTTTTAATTGTGCTTCAGCAAATTTTCTAACTCGATCAAATGAAAACCTAATATCATCTTTGGTTTTTTGATCTAAAGTTTTTTTAATTTCCTCAATTTTGTCTTTTGATACTATAATATCTCCATCATACTTATCGAATTTTTTAGTTAAATCGATGCAACCTTGTTCTTTTGTTGTTTCGATATTCTTTAGTAAATCTTGAACTATTCCAGTTGTCTTATTGTCGTCAGTTGACGATGTTTTTGGAGATTTTTTTAAATAAGTAATTGCCATTAATAAACTTCTATAATTGGTAGCTATTTAAGACAAATATAATTTTAATGCAATCAAACATTTAATCTAATGCAACTACAGCTGCAGCAATCGAAGCTAATCTAGCAGGTGCTTCATCTGAACGACTAGTTATCACCACAGGTACTTTACCACCTACAACTACTCCAGCAGCACATGCGCCACTAAAATAGATCAACATCTTTACTAATGCATTGCCTGTCTCTACACTAGGTACCAATAAAACATCTGCAATTCCTGCAACATCATTTTTTATACCTTTAATAGTTGCAGATTTTTTCGAAATACTATTATCAAAAGCTAAAGGTCCAAATACATCTGCATTTAAATTTTCATTTTTTGCAAGGTTTGTAATTTCTTCAGCTTCTTTAGAACTTGGAACACTGTCTAAAACCTCCTCTGTTGCAGATAACACTGCAATTTTTGGTCTTTCAATTCCAATTCTGTGAGAAAAATTAATCACGTTTTTTAAGATATGCATTTTGGTTTTTACATTAGGCAAAACATTTAAAGCGCCATCTGTAATTATTAAAGGTTTATCATCTTTTCCTAAAGTCATGTGCCATATATGACTTAGTCTTGTTTTACCTAATAAGTTGTATTCTCTTTTTAAAACTTCTTTCATCAAGATATCTGTATGGATGTGACCTTTAACTATGATTTTAATTTTTCCTTCACTAGCAAGTTTTGCAGCTATACCCGCTGTATTATTTTCAACTGGTTCATTTATAATTTCATATTTTGAAATATCCCACTTAATATCTTCAGCACATTTAATAATTTCTTTTTCGTCTCCTATAAAAATTGGATCAATTAAATTTTCTTTAACTGCATCTTGAACAGATAACATTGGTAATGGTTTTCCAGCATTAACAATACCAGCTTTTACTCCTTTATTTTTAAGTGCAGCATTCAATAGATTATTTGGAACAACAATTTCTTTATTTGAAAGCATAATTATTTCTTAAGTATTTCTAATTCTTCTTTGATAATTTTAGAAATTTTAATTTCTTTATTTAAATTCATTTTGTATCTTTTATATTTATTTTGTCCTGGATACATTATTTCTTTTACTCCTTTAACTTTAGGTAATCTTTTAACTTTTTTAATATTGTCTTTAATTCTGTTGTTATAATCTTTTACAAACAAATTTGTTTTAAATGTGATGAATAAATGCCCAATATTTTGTGGTCCACTAAAATCTTCAAAAGGATCTTTAACTCTGCCAGCGTGATTACCACCTGTCAAAACACCACTCAATATATCAACCATCCACGCTAATCCTGAACCTCTAAATCCTGCAATTGGCAACTGAACACCTTTAAGAGCTTTATTAGCATCAGTTGTTGGTTTACCAAATTTATCTAAGGCAACACCGATTGGTAGCTTCTGATTATTTTTTGATGCAAATCTGATCTTACCTCTATTTATCATTGAGATTGATGTGTCTAAAATAAAAGGTGCCTTTGATCCACTTGGAGTTCCAAAACAAATAGGATTTGTACCAAATAAACTTTTAATAGCTCCATGTGGGGCTATGGCTGGTGGGGCATTAGTATAAATCATTGTAACTAAATTTTTTTTTACAGCTTGCTCGGCATAATATCCAGAGAGTCCATAGTGACCACTATTTCTAACAGCAACTAAACCTATCCCAGTTTTTTTTGCATTTGAAATTGCTTTTTTTATAGCCATATCAGCTGCAACAAACCCAATACTATCATCGGCATCAATATGTGAAATTGATTGAGAAATCTTTTTAATTTTTATTTTAGGTTTTGGGTTAATTACTTTTTTGGATATTCGATCACAATACATCTTTAGTCGTGAAAGACCATGTCCATAAGCGCCGACCAATTCTGCATTAATTAAAGCTTTTGCAGAAATTTTTGCATGATCTTGATTAAGACCAAATTTTTTAAATATCTTGGTAATTTCCTTTGTTAGAATAACAGCTTTCAACTTAACCTTTTCCACGCCATGGGATTGTTTTATCAATAATTTTTCTTAGCGTTATATCAAATAACAATCCAAGCATTCCCATAATAAAAATTGTTATCCAAATTACTTCATATTGAAAATATTTTTTAGCTACATTTTCTACAAAGCCAATACCAGTAGTACCTGCTAAAAATTCTGCCGCCACCAATGTCCCCCAACACATACCTACTGCTACTCTTATACCTGTGAGTATTTCTGGTAATGAATTTGGAAAAATTACATGTCTTAATATTTGTCTTTTAGATGCCCCCAAAGAGTGAGCTGCATGAATTTTCGATAATTGAGTTCCTGATGCACCTGCTCTTGCAGAAATAATCATTATAGATAACGAGACCATGAACAATAAAAATACTTTTCCAGTATTATCAATTCCTAACACTGAAATTATAAGTGGAGCCCAAGCAAGCGGAGGAACAGGTCTATAAAGCTCAATTAGAGGATCAAAAAAACCTTTTGCAAATCTATTTAAACCCATAAATAAACCTAAAGGCACTCCAATCAATATTCCAAAAACTAAACCTAAGAAAACTCTTAAAAAAGAGTCCCAAATATGTCCGTAGGGAACAGGTACTTTAAATAAATTAAAGTCTCCTGTAACAATTTTTAGAACACCACCTTTGAAGTTTTGTTTAACTATTCCATCTTTACTATGAACAGGATATTCACCTGGCAAAATATCTGCAATCCAGTCTGGCAAAATAAAGCCAATCATTTTGCTTACATCAACCATTTGTATCCACAATAAAGGAATATCTTTGTAACCCACACTTGGTTTTGACATTAATATGAATTTATTGAACGTATCGGATGGTTTAGGCAACCATCTACCTGAGCCTTGCTCTGAACAACTTGGACCACTAGCAACAATAGTTCCTGCAGGAAATAAAAAAATATCAATTAATCTCAAACCACCTTGCTCTTCTTTTTGAGCGTTATCAAATTTGACAATTGCCGCCTGCATCTTATCTAATGCATTTGGAGGGTAGATACTTGCAAATTCAATTCTTCTAGCAATCTTAACAATATTTTTTGCGTATGTTGAAGCTACTTCATCACTATCACTTAAATCTTTCCTATAAGTCTTAATTTCTTCTTTAAGCTCTTTTATCTTGCTTTTAAATTGAGGGTTATGATTTCTTAACTTGAAAAATTCTTCACTTATTAAATTTAATTCTTGAGCTGCGGTGTGAAATTTTAAACCTCTATATGTTGCAGGAACCAAAGGTACCTCTAATGTATTTTCAATAGAGCCTGAACCAGCATCCACTTTAGTAATACCCCAACCACCTTCTTCTTCCACTGCTTTTAGTCTTTCATTAAGTTCTTGTTCAGTTTCAAATGGATAATCAGATTTTTGGAAATTTTCAGTTAAAAGATTAATTTTTCCAGTGATATCATCTATTTTTTGCTGGGTTTCTATTTCTAACAAATCTTCATTTGTAAGTAATGGGATAAGTTCATTAGTTTTACTTATATAACTGATTAGTATTGTTTTTTGTTGGCTATTTAGTTCTCCAGAATTTTGGATCTCATTTTGAATTAATTTTAAATTTTTATTCTCTTTTTTGATTTGTGAAGTACTTTTAAACTCTCTTTCTTCTATTGGAAATTGATATTTTAATCCAAGTAAAGAGTCGTTAACTTTTGCAACTTGGCATAGCTCATTAGCGGATTTTGGATAAAATCCTTTAGCAATATCCCAGGAATAATAGAGCCAAATTAAAAGTAAAAAACTACTTCCAACAATTACCCAGTGAGTACCCCCTAACGCTCTCTCAGGATTTCCAAATACTGCGTCTACTTTTTCAGTTCTTATTAATCTTCTTCCATAAAGAATACAGCCGACTACAGCAAAGAATATTAGAAAAGTTAATATTTGAGTTAACATTTAATTATCTTTTCCCATAATTTCCTCTTCCATGTTCCAGATCATTTCAAGGATTTCTTCTCGTTTTTGAGAAAACTCTTTGTTTTTTTTAATTTCCCTCAGGTCCTCTTTTAATCCCATTGAAGCGAATGGAAGATTATATTCTTTATGTATCCTTCCTGGTCTGGGAGCCATTACATATAATCTTTCACCTAGAAGTAAGGCTTCCTCAACCGAGTGAGTAATAAGAATAATTGTTTTACCAGTTTCTTTCCAAATTTTTAAAACGAGGGACTGCATTTTTTCTCTTGTAAGAGCATCAAGGGCTCCTAATGGTTCATCCATTAAAATCAAATCTGGATTATTGATTAGACATCTTGCAAGAGCAACTCTCTGCTGCATTCCTCCAGATAGCTGATAAGTTGGAGTATTTCCAAAACCTTTTAATCCAACAATCTCTAACCATTCATCAACTTTTTTCTGAGTTTCAATTGGATCTTCTTTTTTCATTCTTAATCCAAAGTTGACATTTTCAGCAACTGTTAGCCATTCAAACAGAGCACCTTGTTGAAAAACCATTCCCCGTTCAACTCCTGGTCCATCAATTTCTTTGTTATTTAAAGTAATACTTCCTGAAGTTGGTCTAATAAATCCTGCAGTAATATTTAATAATGTAGTCTTTCCACAACCAGACGGCCCAAGAACAGTAAGAAGTTCTCCTTTTTTAAGAGTAAAATTTAAATCTTTTAATGCATGAACAGTTTCTCCTTTAGGAGTTTTAAAAATCATGTTTAGATTTTGTGAAATTAAATCACTCATAAAGAAGCTTTATATTTGAATTTTTAATAAAAAAATAGGCACCAATTTATTACAATTGGCGCCTATTAAAATTTAAATTACCCTTAGATTATAAAGGTAAGAAACTAGTATCTACGTTTCCTCTTGGTGTTCCCATTCCTTTTAAGAATGCATCAAGATTTCCACTTTCCATAGATTGTTTAGTTTCCTCAGGTGTTAGAAACTTAAAGCCACTTAAAGTTTCTTTCATATCAGCAACTTTCATTTCAGAAGCTTTTGACATTGAGTTCATATCGCTTTTACCAGCTCTATATCTCGCATTAGCTTCGTGAGTTACTTCAATAAAAGTTCTTAGCATACCTGGATTTTCCTTCATAAACTTTGTAGTCACTGAAGTAATATCGATACCTAAGATACCTGCATCTCTAGCTTCTTGAACTGTAAGTAATCTAGATCCAACTGCAGTTGCAGCTTTAATTGAGTTACCACCAAATAAACATGCCATTACAACATCACCACTTACTAAAGCAGCAGCACCTTCTTCAGGGTCCATTTGAATGATATCCATTTTTTTTCTGTCCGCACCAACAACTTTCATACTTTCATCAAAAACGTATTCAGCCATTGTACCAAGTGGAACAGCAACTTTTTTACCTTCAAGCTCAGTAGCGTTAGCTTTTGTTATACCAGAAGCGTTAGATGTTACACATGTTGTACCACCCATTCCGTATTCCATAGCTATATCTACAAGTTTAATCGGAGCTTTAGATTTAACAGCATTAATAAAAGGAACTAAACCTTGAGAGTAAGAGATATCAATGTCTCCTGCTAACATAGCATCAGTCATAGCACCACCATTAGTAAAGTTTGTCCATTTTACTGGAACACCTAGAGCTTTAGCGAAGTTTTTCTTCATCATGTCCTCTAGATTTGGGCTTGGCCACTCTAAGAAATATGCAACTCTAACTTCATTAGCTGCAGAATTAGCAACTGAAATTGAAAGATTAAGAGCTACAAAACATCCAAGAATAAAACTAATTATTTTTTTCATTTTTCCTCTTCCTTGTTTATTTATATGTTTCAATTTTAAGATTAAATTGACCTATATGTAAAACAAAAAAATGATCATTATAGTTATGCAACTTTAAGTTGTGACAATTATTTTGGTGGTTAATCAGTCTTAATTAGTCTAAAGAATCTGTAATTAGGTAAATTAATAAAATTTATAGAAAGTAATTATGAGCTCAGAAAAAAGAACTTCGGTTCCAAATTCTTTAAATGAACATTGGATGCCATTTTCATCCAATAGAGACTTTAAAGAAAATCCTAGATTAATTGTAGAGGCAAAAGGTGTATATTTAAAAAATCATCAAGGACAAACACAGATTGACGCGAGCTCAGGATTATTTTGTAATCCTTTAGGACATGGACGAAAAGAAATAATCGATGCCATAAGTAATCAATTAAAAACTTTAGATTATTGCCAACCATTTCAACAAGGTTTTGGTGGATCATTTGAATTAGCAACTAGAATTTCAAAGCATACTCCAGGAAATTTGAATAGAATTTTTTATACTATCTGTGGATCAACTGCTGTAGAGACAGCTATTAAAATTGGTATTGCATATCATAGAGCTAGAGGCGATAGCCAAAGATTTAGATTTGTAGGACGTGAACGTGGTTATCATGGAATGAATATTGGTGCAACTTCAGTTGGAGGTATGGTAAATAATGTAAAAACATTTGCAAGTGTACTTATGCCTGGAGTTGTTCATATGAGACATACACATTTACCAGAACATAAATTTGTAAGTGGTCAACCAGAAACAGGAGTTGAACTTGCAGAGGATCTAGAAAGAATTTGTACAAATTTTGGAGCAGAAAATATTGCAGCTTGTATTGTTGAACCAATTGCAGGGTCGACTGGAACATTAGTTCCACCTAAAGGATATTTGCAAAGATTAAGAGAAATTTGTGACAAGCACGGCATACTTTTAATTTTTGATGAAGTTATTACTGGTTGGGGCAGAACTGGTTCACCATTTGCTTCACAAGAGTATGGTGTAACGCCAGACTTAATGACAATGGCAAAAGCCACTACTAATGGGATAAGTCCATTAGGAGTTGTTGCATGCAAAGAAGAGATTTACGATGCTATCATGGATGATGCACCTAAAGGAACAATTGAATTGTTTCATGGTTATACTTATTCAGGAATTCCTATTTCAGTTGCTGCAGGTTTAGCAGTACAAGATATTTTTGAAAAAGATGACATATTCAACAGAGCAAAAGATTTGGCTCCATATTTCCAAAAAGGTTTAATGTCTCTAAAAGATATTGATATTGTAGACAATATTAGAGGATACGGAATGATGGGTGGAATTGACATTAAAATGGATAAAAAACCCGGTGCTGCAGGATTCACTTGTTTTAAACATTGTTATGAGGCTGGTGTAAATTTTAAAGCTACTGGTGATTGTTTGATAATCGCTCCAATGTTTATTTGTGAAAAAAAACATATTGATGAAATTATTGAAAAACTAAGAACTGGAATTACAAATTACGCTAAAAGTAAAAAGAATTAAATTTCATTAATGAGAATTGGTGTACCTAAGGAAATTAAACCTCAAGAAAATCGAATTGGTCTAACACCTGATAGTGTTAAAACATTAGTATCAGAAGGTCATGAAGTTTTAGTCGAAAATAATGGTGGTTTCGAAGCAGGTTTTGAAAACGATCAATTTATAAAAGCTGGAGCAAAAATTGCTAAAAGTGCAGCAGATATTTTTAACGATGCAGACATAATTGTTAAAGTCAAAGAACCTCAAAAAGTTGAGGTAGATATGATTAGAGAAAATCAAATCGTATACACTTATCTTCATTTAGCTGCTGCGAAAGAACTAACTGAAGGATTAATTAAATCTAAAAGTATTAATATTGCCTATGAAACTGTCACTGATGATAATGGTAGGCTTCCATTGCTTGCTCCAATGAGCGCTGTTGCAGGAAGAATGTCAGTTCAAGCAGGAGCACATTGTTTAGAAAAAAATCAAAAGGGTAGAGGCCTTTTGTTAGGTGGTGCACCTGGTGTTACTGGTGGAACGGTTGTAATTTTAGGTGGCGGAGTTGTAGGAGAAAATGCTGCGGTTATTGCGACTGGTATGCAAGCAAAAGTTCATATTGTAGATAAATCCGAAGCAAGATTAAAACAATTAGTTGAGATGTTTGGTAATAAAATTATTCCAGAACAAAGCGATAAAATAGATTTGAATAAATTAGTTGCTGAAGCAGATTTATTAGTAGGTGGAGTTTTAATTCCAGGTGCAGAAGCACCAAAATTGATAACTAAAGACATGTTAAAATTAATGAAAAGAGGATCAGTCATTGTCGATGTTGCAATTGATCAAGGTGGATGTGTTGAAACTAGTAAACCTACAACACACGGAGACCCCACATACATAGTTGATGATGTAGTTCATTATTGTGTAGCAAACATGCCTGGTGGCGTACCAAGAACCTCTACGTTAGCATTAAATAAAGCAACGTTGCCTTTCTTAGTAAAACTTGCAAACAAAGGTTATCAAAAAGCTTTAGGGGAAGATAAAAACTTTTTAGCAGGATTAAATGTTCATAAGGGTCATGTGACTTATAAAGCTGTTGCAGATGTTTTTGGACATGAATATGTTAACCCAGGAGATGCAATCAAAAATTAATTAAATGGAAAAAAAACTTCCAAATAGCACTAAAGTTGTTGTTATAGGAGGTGGAGTGGTAGGTTGTTCAGTTGCTTACCATTTAGCTAAATTTGGTTGGAAAGATACAATTCTTTTAGAAAGAGATCAGTTAACCTCAGGGACAACCTGGCATGCAGCTGGATTAGTAAGTCAATTAGGTCCCTCAGCAGCAATTACCAAAATTAGAAAATATACTTTAGATCTTTATAAAGAACTTGAAAAAAAAGTTGATCATTCAGCTGGATTAAAATTGAACGGTGCACTTTCAATTGCTGAGAATAAAGGTAGATGGCAAGAACTTCAAAGACAAGCAACCACAGCTCAGCTCTTTGATGTTGATGTAAGAATTTTAGATAAAGATCAAATTAAAAAAGATTATCCAATTGTGAATACCGATGAAGTTTTAGGAGGAATTTTAATGCCAGGCGATGGTGCTGCAGATCCATCAGGAGTAACACATATGTTAGCAAAAGCAGCTAGAATGGAAGGAGCAAAAATTTTTGAACAATCTCCTGTTGATGAAATTTTAACAAAGAATGGAAAAATTTCTGGAGTAAAAGTAAATGGCCAAAAAATTGATTGCGAGTATATAGTTTTAGCTTCAGGAATGTGGTCACGCCAAATTGGAGAAAAAGCTGGAGTAAGTATACCTCTTTATCCAGCAGAACATTTTTATATTATTACTGAGCCGATTGAAAATCTTTCTAAAACTTTACCAGTGATAAGAGATTTTGATAATAGGACTTATATTAAAGAAGACGCTGGAAAAATATTAGTTGGTATATTTGAGTCTCAGTCTATTCCAGCTTGGGATAAAATTAACAAAGTTCCAGAGGATTTTTCGTTTGGAGAATTTCAAGAAAATTTTGAGCATTTTGAACCTTATTTAGCTACTGCAATTAAAAGATTTCCAGTTTTAGAAACAGCAGGAATTAGAAAATTTTTTTCAGGTCCAGAGTCATTTACTCCAGATACAAATACACTATTAGGAGAGGTGCCTGAAATAAAAAACTTTTTTGTATGCTGTGGTTTAAACAGTATTGGAATTGGAAGTGGAGGAGGAGTTGGTAAAGTTACTGCTGAATGGTTAATCAATGGACATATTAACGAAGATATTTTTTGTTATGACATTAAAAGATTTCAAAAATTTCATTCTGATCTAAGTTTTATTAAAAAAAGAATTACGGAGTCTTTAGGAGATTTATATGGAATGCATTGGCCGTTTAAACAACATAAAACTTCAAGGAATATAAAAACTCTTCCATATCATGATGAGTTAAAAAGTTTTGGTGCTTGTTTTGGTGTGTCTGGTGGATATGAAAGACCTATGTGGTTTGCATTAGATGGAGAAAAAACGGAATATGAATACAGCTATAATTACCAAAATTGGTACCCTTCTGCAGAATATGAAACGAATAATACTGTCAAGAAAGTTGGTTTATTTGACTTAACTCCTTTTTCTAAATTTGAGATTAAATCTGATAAAGCTCATAAGGAATTACAAAAAATTTGTACTGCAAATATCAAAAATGAAGTTGGCAAATGTATTTATACACATATGTTAAATCCCGATGGTGGCATTGAAGCAGATTTAACAGTTGTTTGCATCGATAAAGATCATTTTAGAATTATAAGTTCTGCAGCCACAAGGGAGAGAGATAAATTTCACATAAAAAAATACCTCGCAAAAGATATAGAGTTAAAAGACGTTACAGATGATTTTTGTGTATTTGGTGTGTTTGGACCAAAGAGCAGAGCTTTAATGAAATCAATTTCAAAAGATAATTTTGAAAATGATAATTTTAGATTTAGTACAGCAAAATATATCACTATTGAAGGAATTAAAATTTGGACTCAAAGATTGTCATATGTTGGAGAATTAGGTTACGAATTATATGTTAAATCGAAAGATGCTAAAAAAATTTACGAATTGCTGATTGATAAAGGTAAAGATTTTAACCTTTCGAATTGTGGTATGCACGCTATGGATATTATGCGAATGGAGAGCGGGTTTTTACATTGGGGCCATGATATTTCACCAGAGGAAAATCAATATCAAGCAGGTTTATCTTTCACAATAAGTTCTAAAAAAGAGGATGAATTTATTGGTAAAAAAGCATTGGAAAAGATCAAAAAAGAAAAAATTAAAAGTAGATTTGCAATGTTTACTTTAAAAGATAGTAAGCCAGGTGAACCATTATTGCTTCATGATGAGCCTATATATTTAGAAAATAACATTATAGGAAGATCAACATCAGGCAATTATTCTTTTAATTTTAAGAAAAATTTAACATTTGGTTATATCAATAACGATATTTCAAATGACGAACTTCACAAAAAACATCTATTCATTGAAGTAGAGAAAAAAAAATATCCAATAGAGATTATTATCAAACCTTTAAAACAAACTAATTTTAAAAATAATTAAGTTCTATTTCTTAAGAAAAATACAAAAAGAACAGAAGTCATCATCATAATCAAAGCATAAGCTGCTGTTGGAACCATGTAAGTCATGTTTTGTCCAAACAGTTGAGTTCCTACAAAAACAGCTAACGTTCCATTTTGTAATCCACACTCAAGAGATATACATCTTTGTTGAGCAACACCTGATGCAAAAAATTTAGCTACGTAAAAGCCTATGATCATCATGGAAATATTAAGAACCAAAGCAATAGTTCCTGCTGTAGTTAGGAACATTATGATGCTATCCCATTCTTGAATGTAGATAGCAATGAAAACAATTGAAAATAATCCTATAGATGCTTTTTCAATAATTTTGATATTATTTTCTATGAAATCACTAAAAAATTTTCTAATAATCATTCCAATTATCACTGGCACAGTAACTACAAAAAACATCTTTAAGGATATACCAAGCATTGAAACATCTTTTTCGATATAAGTGATATTAAATAAATCAATTGATAAGAAAACTATATAAGGAACTGAAACAATACTTATCAAACTAGTAAACGCAGTGAGAGATATAGATAGTGCGACATCACCATCTGCAAATTTAGTGAGCACATTTGATGTTACTCCACCAGGTGCAGCTGCAATCAACATTACCCCTAAAGCTAGCTCAATTGGAGTTTTTAAAATAATTATTAACAGATAACCAATAATTGGAAGAACAACTAATTGACAAATTAAACCAACAAAAAATTCTTTTGGATGCTGAAATACTCTTGTGAAATCTTTTACTGTTAATGACGCCCCAAGCCCTAACATTATAAGAGCTAGCGCAAATGGCGCTATTGTTGTTACTATACCCATGACCCCTCTGTGTAATAATCGAAAATAATTTATTAAAGATTTAAGAAATTACAAGAAGATTTAAAATTTTACGAATAAACTTTGCCTTATATTTAAAAATTTGTGCTTGATAAGGTAAAATTTTTCTAAAATTCATAGTGGTTAGCACATATTGTTTTTTTTTATTTAACTTTATTAAATCCTCTTTTATTAAATATTTACACTTTCTAATTATTGTTGCTCTGGGAATTTTTGTCATATCAGAAATCGACATTGCGCTTATACCAGTTTCTGCCCCAAGATTTTCTATAACAATATTACTAGTAGTAAAGTAATCTAATGAGGGTTTATTCTTATCAGAATTTAATTGATCTGTTACGTTTAAAACTTGGTTCATGCAAACTGTTCCCCAAATATGAAACGTAGTTAAATCTTTAAAAAATTTATGGTAACCTATAATCAATGGTATTTGCATTCTATAAAACCAACCCCATGCCAATGAAAATCTTTTTTTTATAATATTTTCAATAATTTTTTGATCAGGTTTTTTAGAATAAACCTTATCTTTATTTAAGGCTTTGGAAACTAAAGATATATATTTTGATGAAAATTTTATTTGTTGTTCTGGCTTAACAAAGTCGAATGCTTTTCTATCGATTACAATTTTTTTTTTATTACGAGTTATTACACCTTCATTTTCAAGTTCTATAACTTTTCTTCTAATTGTTTCTTTAGGTAAATCTAATTTTTCACAAAGTTCAGTAATACTAAACCTATCAATTTGAAGATATGATTTCGAGTAGTATTCATCATAAGAGTATTGAATATTCATCTGGTCGTAAAATTGAAGAGTCTTTTCAATTAAAGAAATTATTATCATATATTTATAGTGATCATTAAATGGCCTATAAACACTGTTCATCCAATTCCATTGATGTGATATCCAATCTTTACTTAGAGTAGAATAATGAGACATAATGGATTCATATACCTGGTCGTCGGAGAGTGTTTTTGAAAAATCTATTTCCTGAATGCTCATAACTTTAATTTTGCTAATAGAAACCCAAATTGAACAGTTGTCAATTTAATAGTGACCCAAATTGAACTTTCATAAAATTGTTCTTATCATTGTAAAATGTTTTAATAAAGTATGAATACTAAAGGCTTTACAGAGAATACTGAAAATATCGAGACCCCAAATGATATTAATGTTTCTGAAAAGCCTTTAAATCCAAACAAAATTAGTTCTGGAAGAGTTGATATCAACGTTTTAAAGTCAAAACTAGAGGCACAACAAGGTAAGGAGTTAAGAAAAAATATTTTCATTTTTTCATTTTGCATTCTGCTATTAGGTTCGATTGGAATATTTCTATCTTTATAATTTTATTTGCTAATAATTTAAAAGAGTGTTTTATTACCCATGATGAAAAATTTAACTAATTCTCTTAAACAAAAACTTACTTCGAAATATACAGTTTCTGACATACCACAAATCTCCTCTAGAAGTACAGATATTAACGTTCTTTTGAACAGAGTAAAATCTGACAAAAAAGAAGAAATTAGAAAAAAGTTTTATTTTTCTGCTGCTGCTTCTGCAGGATTAATTTTATTTGGTTTAGTTGTTTTTAGCTAAAACCAAACATTTAATCAAAAATCACATGAATTTAATGATTAATAATTATTGAATCAAAATTTATAAATATTATAAATCAACAAAGTAAAAAGGCGGGGTAGCTCAGTTGGTTAGAGCGCGGGACTCATAAGCCCGAGGTCAGTGGTTCGATCCCACTTCCCGCTACCATTATTTAGTTAGTTTTCTCAAATAATTTGAATACTCACAATTTCCATAAAAATTAATTGCTTTAATTATTTGATTATTTGAAATCCATTTATTATTTAAGGCGATTTCCTCAAGGCATGCAATTTTAAATCCTTGTCTATTTTCAATAGCGGATACAAATGCAGATGTTTTATAAAAGTCTTCTATAGAACCCGTATCTAACCAAGCTCCACCTCTCCCAATTATATCTGCACTCAACTGTTTTTTTGATTTATAAAAATTTAATAAATCAACAATTTCTACCTCACCTCTTTTTGATGGCTTAAGTTTTTTTGCTAATTCAACTACTTTATTATCAAAAAAGTATAATCCCGTAATTGCTAAATCTGACAAGAATTTTTTTGGTTTTTCTTTTATTGATAAGATTTTATTTTTTTTATCTACTTTTGCCACCCCAAATGCTTCAGGGTGTTGAACCTTATGCAATACCACTCTAGCACCTTTTTTTAATTTTGTATTTTCTTGAAGTTTTGAAGTAAGATTTTGACCATAAAAAAAATTATCTCCCAAGATCATTGCAACGTTATCTTTGCCAATAAATTTTTCCCCAATTACAAAAGCATCAGGTAACCCCCTTGGTTTATCTTGTTCAAGATAAGTTATTTTTATTCCCAAATTATTTCCATTTGGAATAAGTTTTTTATATTGATACAATTGTCCTTTATTAACAATAATTAAAATGTCTTTTATTCCTGCAAGCATTAAGATTGATAGAGGATAAAAAATTAAAGGTTTATCATAAATTGGAAGAAGTTGTTTGTTAACCGCTTTTGTTAATGGACTCATCCTAGTACCCTTGCCACCAGCTAAAATAATTCCTTTTTTAATCATGATTTCCCTAATCTTTTAACAATATCTTTTTTTGACAAGTTTTTGTAGTACGTTTTATTTTTAGTATACCACTCAAATGTTAATTTAATCCCCTCTGAAAAATTAACTTTTGGTTTCCAACCAAGTTTTTTAATAATTTTATTGCTGTTTAAAGCATACCTAATATCATGTCCTGGACGATCTTTAACGAAATTTATTTTTACATTTTTTCCAATTTTTACTAACTTTTTTGAAATAGCTAATAGTTGTGAACACACTTGTAAGTTATTCAAATTTTTATTTGAACCAATATTATAAAATTCTCCAATTTTGCCTTTTAAAAATACTTTTATTAAAGCTTCACAATGATCTTTTACAAAAATCCATTCTCTTGAATTTGTGCCTTTCCCATAAATTGGTAAGGGTTTATTATTTAAAATGTTGTAAATTAATTTTGGTATTAATTTTTCAGGATGTTGTTTTGGCCCATAATTATTTGAACAATTAGTTACAATAGCTGGAATTTTATAAGTTCTAACATATGATCTGACTAAGTGATCTGAGGCTGCTTTGCTCGCAGCGTAAGGTGAACTAGGATTATAAGGAAAATTTTCATTTGAACGGCCTTTTAAAATATCACCATAAACTTCATCAGTAGAAATATGAATTAATTTACACTTATATTTTCTAGCAAATTTTTTAAAACACTCTAATAAATTATATACATCAACAATATTACTATCAATAAAGTTAGCTGGATTATCTATAGATCTATCTACATGAGTTTCAGCAGCAAGATTAAAAATGCAGGAAGGCTTATATTTATTTAATATTTTATTGAATTTTTTATCCCCTATGCTGCATTTTATAAACTTATAGTTTTTAAAAGATTTTAATTTTCTTACATTATAGAAATTTGATGAATAAGTGACTTTATCAATATTTATAACAAAATATTTTTTTTTTATTAATAACTCAATTAAATTACTTCCTATAAATCCTAACCCGCCAGTTACAATTATTTTTTTCATTGATTATTTTATTTTTACATTAGCAAAAAGTATTAGTATAGTTGATTACACCGATCATATGTCAATATCTAGGCAAAATTTAACAGTAATTATTGTAAGCTTTATGAGTGAAAATGTGATTCATGACTGTATTAGCTCTATACCCAAAGATGTCAAAGTTATTGTAGTTGATAATTCAAACAATAAAACTTTTAAAGATGAAATTGAAAAAAAATATAACAATGTTCGTTGCATATTATCTGAGAATAATATTGGCATGGGTGCAGGTAATAATTATGGATTAAGTGAAATTGATACTGATTATGGATTTATTCTTAATCCTGATGTTGTATTAAGAAATGATACAATTGATGAAATCATACTTGCCTCTAATAAAATTAATGCATTTTCTATAATTTCTCCAATTATGGAAGAAGAAAATTATCCAAACTACAAGATAAATAAAGATGATAATTATATAAATAAAAAAGATGAACCTTTTAAAGTAGAGAGTGTTGATGGATTTGCAATGTTATTAAATATTTCGAGATTAAAAAGATTAAAAAATTTTAGAGATAAAAAATTTTTTGATGAAAATATTTTTCTTTATTTAGAAAACGATGATTTATGTAAAAGAGTAATCGAAAATAATGAGGACATTTATATCGTACCAAAATCGAAAATTAAACATCTTGGCGCAAAAGGGGTTAATGAAAAATATAAATATGAAATAGAATTATCAAGAAATTGGCATTGGGTTTGGTCAAAATTTTATTATAATAAAAAACACTATGGTTTTTTAAAAGCATATATAAAAGTGTTTCCAATATTTATATCAGCAACTTTAAAATTACTTTTTTATTTTTTTATAAATAAAAAAAAAAAAGAAATATACTTATTTAGAGTATTGGGATTTGTAAATGCAGCAATAGGAAAAAAATCTTTTTACAGGCCTAAAATTGATTATTAATGACCGGGAAATTCTATCAAGTTTTCTACTTTATAGTTTTTGGAAATTAGATTATCAGAACCTTTAAGATCAAATAAATTTATTACAAAAATAAAACCAGCAACTTCCCCTTTTGAAATTTTAATTAATTTAGCTGCTGCCTCAGCTGTTCCACCAGTAGCGATTAAATCATCTATAATCAAAACTTTATCACCCTCATCTATAGAGTCTTTATGCACCTCAATTGTTGCTGATCCATATTCTAACTCAAAGTCAACAGAGTGTACATCTGACGGTAACTTGTTTTTTTTTCGTAACAAAATAAATGGTTTATTTAATATATAGGAAACTGCAGAAGCAAATACGAAACCTCTCGACTCAATAGCAGCAATTTTTGTAAAATTAAACTTCTTTGATCTTTGAACAATTTGATCAATACTCTCTTTAAAAGCATTTTCATTTTTTATTAAAGTTGTGATATCTCGAAAAAGTATACCTTTTTTTGGATAGTCAGGTATTGATCTTATATATTTTTTCAGTTCCATAAATTTAATCTTAATAATATTTATTTCTTAATTAAACAATTTTTTACTCAATTTTATACATTCTTTTTTAAGTTGGGCGATATTAATATTAATGTCTATTTTTTTTTTAAGCTTAGAATTATTTAAATAAAAGGATTGATTTTTTTTGTTATTATTAAGCTTAATAACTTTATATTTTTTTTTATTTTTAATCGAATTTAAAAGCCAATTATTTAATTCTTTCAAGTAAACCTTTTTTCCCATTGAAACATTAAAAGTTCCAAATACTCTTTTTTTGATGATAGAATTGATTATCTTAGAGAACGTATTTATATCAATAAAATCTTTGAACTCATTTTTATTCAAAATTAATTCTTTTTTTTCAACTTTGCTAATCAAATAATCAAGATAAGTATTATGAATTTTTCTAGGGTTATATTTTTTAAAACCAATTATATTGGAAATTCTTAAAATAATATTTTTATTTCCCTTAATCTTTAAAATTTTTTTTTCAGTTATGTATTTATTTTTTTCATAATTATTTGAACACTTTATTTTTGAGTTCTCATAAATATTTGCCTTAGGTTTATAAATTTTTCTTGAACTAAAGAAAATAAAATTGGTATCTTTATTAAGTTTTTTTACTATTTTTAAATCAATATCATTATTTATAGAATAGACTTTTTTTACATAATTTTTATTAATCGAACAATTAATTATATAATCAAATTTATTGAGATTTTTTAAAGATTTTGAATTAAAGCTTTTAATTTTTACAATGTGTTTATTTTTTAAAAATGTATATAAATTAGTTCCAATGAAACTATTTTTGCCAAAAATTAAAATTTTTTTTTTCAATTAATGTGTTTTAAAAAATTAATTATCATTAACTTATAATATTTGAGATGAAATTGTCTATAATAATACCAGTTTATAATAGCTCTAAAATTTTAGAGAAACTTATAACTGAGATTAATTCTAACCTATCTAATAAATTTGAAAAAGATTATGAGATAATTTTGGTAAATGACTCCAGTAAAGATAATAGCTGGGCTGTGATTAAAAAAATTTCAAGAGAGTTTGATTTTGTAAAAGGAATAGATTTAAATAATAATGTGGGACAACATGGAGCTGTTTTTGTAGGGTTAAAGCACTCAATAGGAAATAAGATAATAATTATGGATGATGATTTACAACATCCACCTAAAAGTTTAATAGCTATTTACGAGCAATTAGATTTATATGATGCTTGTTACACCCTTTATTTAAAAAGAAAACATGTTTATTGGAAAATATTAGTCAGCACACTAAACAATTTTTTTTCAAGCTTTATTTTTGATAAACCATTTAAAATTTATACTTCTTCAATGAAAGGAATAAGAAGTGATATAAAAGATAGATTTATTGATCATAATCCAAAGATACCATTTATTGATAGTTTAATTTTAAAAGAAGCTAAAAATATAACTAACATAAGGGTTAATCACCAAGAAAGATTTGAGGGAAAAAGTAATTACGATATTAAAAAATTATTTGTTTTATGGTTTGACATGATTGAAAATTATCATTTTTATCCATTTAGATTTGGATCTTTAATAGGGTTATTTTCATTTTGTATTGTCAAATTTTTACGAATCTTTAATAGTAAAAAAAGTTTTTCTTTTAAGATTAAGGAAAAAACTTTCTAATTAATTTTTTTTAATTGGTATAGTTCTAGATGATTAAATATTATATTTGATTTAACTTTATAGTTATTTAGCTTATTAGGTTTAACGAATCTCTCATTTGTTATGTCAGTGAAATAAATCAACCATAAATTATCTGGTAATTCAGAGTTATTATTATAGTCAATATAAATTAAATCTTTATCAATTTTTTCAGAATACTTTTTAAGATAATTTTCATATACAAAATTAATGTTAATAGGGTTGTTTTCAACGTAGACAAATGAATAATTTGGATTGTCATTTTCAACAATATATTCTAAAGATTTTCTAACCTCAGGTTTTGATGGATAAATGTTTGTATAGAATTGTTTAAAAGTATTTTCTGTAAAATGATTTAAAAAACTTGGAGCTACTAATAAAAAAATAAAAACATATTTTTTATATTTATTTTCAAAATTCAAACTCAAACTGCTGATTAAATATAATATTGGTATTAAAACAAAAAATATATATCTATCTATTAGTATTGGCTCAAAAACTAGGCTGTAAGTAATTGGAATCAAGTATGTTAAGAATAAAAAAATAATAAGAAATAGTTCTATATCAAATTTACTTAAAATTTTATTTAATTGACTTAAAATTAAATAGAGTAGGATTATTAAATGTAATAATCCTAAAATTCTTGAACCAAAAAAAGAGGAAAAATAATAATTAGTGAAAAAAGAAGCTTTAAATCCTGGTATCCAAGAAGGCGTGTGTGATATATTGTTCAAGTAAATTAAAATAAATAAAAGAGATGAAATTGAGGTGGATAAAAATAATAAAAAATTATTTTTTGTAAAATTATTCTTAATTATCCATAGCAAGAAAATATAAAAATTCATAGATATTATTACGATAATTGAATAGGCATGACTAAAAAGCATTAAAAGAGAAACTATAAAAACTAATAGATAACTAAAAAAATTTTTAAACTCTCTAATTTTTCCTTTATAAAAAATAAGGTTAAGTAAAATTATAGTTAATAAAAATGTCAGTGTATAAGAGCGTAGCTCAATACTATATCGAATATGATAAATGTTAATTGTTAATAAAATAATTCCCAGAATTGCACTTTTGTATGTTTTGTTAGTTTTTATAAATTTGTAAAAATAAAAAATTGAAATAATGCTTAAAAATAAGCTCAAATATCTTGAATACTCTAAATTATATCCAAAAATTTTATGAAAAAATTTTAATATGATTTCATAAGTGACTGTTAAGTTTGAATCAAAGACCAACTTTATAGTTTCAAAAAAATCTAAATGTGGATTTGATAAATAAAAACTTACCATTTCATCTGACCAAAAATCATTAAAATTTGTGTTGAAACCTCTTATCAACAATCCAAATAAAATGATTAAAGTTACAAATAAAGTTTCATGTTTAAAGGAATTTGTTTTCATGATTTAATATTGCTACTATAATATATTAAACTAAATTAATTATATCATGTTAAATAAGTTAGCAATAATTGGTGGTAGTGGTCTTTACGATGTTGAAGAATTCAAAAAAAGAGAATTAATTGATTTAAAAACTCCCTGGGGTAAACCGTCCGACCAGATTTTAAAAACTAATTATAACAATAAAGAAGTTTATTTTTTACCAAGACATGGGAGAGGTCATTTTATTTCTCCCTCTAAAATAAACTTTAGAGCAAATATTGATGCTCTTAAACAGCTAGGTGTAACTGACATTGTATCAGTATCAGCAGTTGGATCTTTAAAAGAAGATTTACCTCCAGGAAAGTTTGTTATTGTTGATCAATTTATTGACAGAACATTTGCAAGAAAAAAAACATTTTTCGAAGATGAAATTGTTGCTCATGTTTCTATGGCTCATCCAACCTCAAGTGGTTTGATGAATGCGTGTGAGGAAGCAATTAAAAAGGAAAAAATCGATTATCAAAGAAATGGAATATACGTTGTAATGGAAGGACCTCAATTTTCGACCTTAGCAGAGTCAAATTTATATAGATCTTGGAAAGCGGATGTAATTGGTATGACTAATATGCCAGAGGCAAAATTAGCTCGAGAAGCAGAGATAAGATATGCATCTGTCTCGATGGTCACAGACTATGATTGTTGGCACCCAGATCATGAAAACGTTGATGTTCAACAAGTTATAAAAGTTTTATTAGGTAATGCTGCTAAAGCAAAAAATATGATTAAAAATTTAATAGAAAATTTCGAAGATCACATTGATCTTAATGATCCAACTAATAATTGTTTGGATGTAGCAATTATAACAGCACCTGAAAAAAGAACAAAAAAGACAATAGAAAAACTTAAAACTGTTGCTGGTAGAGTTTTAAATAAATGAGAATTCAAGGAAAAGAATATCGGACTATATGGTTTGAAAATAATGTTGTAAAAATTATTGATCAAACAAAACTTCCACACCAATTTATTATTAAAGACCTTAAAACAGTTAAGGACTCAATTAATGCGATAAAGGTAATGGAGGTAAGAGGCGCACCTTTAATAGGAGCTACAGCCGCTTATGGAATGGTTTTAGCTATTATTGAAAATAATGATCAATCATTTTTAAAGAAATCTGCAAAAGATTTAATTAGCTCAAGACCAACAGCAATAAATTTAAAATGGGCTGTTGATAGAATGATTAATAAATTATCCGGTGTTAATAGCGATAAAATTTTAGAAATAGCTTTGAATGAAGCAAAAGATATATGTGAAGAGGATGTAAAATTTTGTGAAAATATCGGATTGAATGGACTAAAAATTATTGAGGAAATCTATAATAAAAAAAAGGATACAGTTAATATATTAACTCATTGCAATGCAGGTTGGCTAGCAACAATAAATTGGGGGACTGCAACTTCTCCAATTTATCATGCACACAAAAAAGGAATTCCTGTTCATGTGTGGGCAGATGAAACAAGGCCAAGAAATCAAGGTGCAAACCTCACTTCATATGAATTAAATGAAGAAGGAGTTAATAACACAATCATTGCAGATAACACAGGTGGAATTTTAATGCAAAGAGGTGAGGTTGATATGTGTATTGTTGGAACAGATAGAACTTTAGCTAATGGAGATGTTTGTAATAAAGTTGGAACTTATCTTAAAGCACTAGCAGCTCATGATAACAAGATTCCTTTTTATGTTGCATTACCAAGCTCTACAATAGATTGGAATTTAAAAGATCATAAAGATATTCCAATTGAAGAGAGAAATTCAGATGAATTATCTCATATGGAAGGTTTAGATGAAAAAGGAGACATTAAAAAGATTCAAATATATCCAAAAAAAAGTAAAGCTATGAATTTAGCTTTTGATGTAACTCCTGCAAAATATGTTACTGGATTAATTACTGAAAAAGGTGTGTGCGAAGCATCGGAAAAAGGACTTAAAGAATTATTTAAATGAAAAATTTAGATCAAAGAAATCAAATTATTGAATATTCATTAAAATTAAATTCTACAAATCTCTCACCTCTTAGATCTGGCAATATATCATTAAGAGGAATGGAGAATGATATAGAGGGATACTTAATTACCCCATCAGGAAAAAAATATGAAACATTAAAACCTGAAGACATTGTTTTTATGGGATTAAATGAAAATGAAAAAAACGATCTAACCAACAAACCATCGTCTGAATGGAGATTTCATCGAGATATCTATAGAAATAAAAAAGGGGCACATGCCATTGTTCATGCTCATTCTCCACACGCAACGGCTGTATCTTCACATGGAAAACCCATTCCACCTTTTCATTACATGATTGCTCTTGCAGGAGGAGATGACATTAAATGTGCTGAATACGCGACTTTTGGAACTGAAGCGTTGTCTAAAAATGTAATCAAAGCTTTAGAGAATAGAAGTGCTTGCTTAATGTCTAATCACGGGCAGGTTGCTTTTGGAAAAAATTTAGAGGATGCATTTGAACTTGCACAAGAGATAGAAAATATTTGTCATCAATACACTATTGCACTAAAGTTAGGTGAACCTAAGATTCTTTCATTTGAAGAAATGAAAAAAGTTTTAGATAAGGCTAAAAACTATAAAAAAGGGTAAGATGATTAAAGTTGGGGAGCATATTACTTTAGATATTATAGGTACTACAAAAGAGTACGATTCTACAGTTTTTGAAAAAGTAATAAATGAAATTGCTAAAGCAGCTAATGTAACTATTTTAAATATTTCAAAATATAAATTTGAACCTCAGGGCTTTACAATTTTAGCTTTATTAGCCGAAAGTCACATCAGTTTTCATACATTTCCAGAAAATGGAATAATTAGTTTTGATTTTTTTACTTGTGGAAAAATAAGCCCATCAGTAGCAATCGATATTGTTAAAAAAGAATTTGAACATAAAAGAATTGTTAAAAAAGAATTTAATAGAGATACTAGATCTCTTTACCACGATATCTATAGTTCACCAGGATTACAAAAATCGTATGTTGTAAATGAAGTTTTAGAAGATTTTAAATCAAAAGTTGGTCAACACATTGAAATTTTAGAATTAGAACAATTTGGAAAATCTTTATTTATTGATGGTGAAATACAGGTAGCGTCATCAGACGAACATTTGTACAGTTCAACTTTTGTTGGAGCAGGTCTGAAGTTAAATAAAAAAAATGAAAGAGCAGCAATAATTGGTGGTGGTGATGGGGGTGTTGCAAGAGAATGTATTTCAAAAAAGTTTAATTTTATAGATTGGTACGAATTAGATCCAGAAGTTGTAGATGTTTGCAATAAACATCTTGGTGATATAGGAAAAAGATCTACAGAAAAGAATTCTGTAAAATGTGTATGGGGTGACGCGTTTGAAAGTATAAAGACAGTAAATGAAGATACGTATGATCATATTTATGTTGATTTAAATGATGATCAGTTTTGTATAGATCTTGCTGCTAAAAATATGGACTCTTTAGTGAGAATACTTAAACCTAAAGGAGTTATAACTGCACAGGTAGGAAGTCAGGACAAAAAACCTCTTCAAGTTGAAAATTGGTTGAATGTATTCAACCATCATTTTGGAAACACTAATTTATCCAGAGTTTACATACCTAGTTTTGATTGTTCTTGGAACTTTTCTTCTTCAATAAATCATTAATTTTTTCTTTTTAATATCTACAATTTGTGAAATACTATTTTTTTTATTAAAGGAGATAACAATGAATATATTCAAGAAAACTATTTTTTCAGTTTTACTTTCTCTATTGGTAATGGGAAATGTTAATGCTGATAAAATAAGAATTGGAACAGAGGGTGCTTATCCTCCATGGAACTCAAAAAATGAGGCAGGTAAGTTAATAGGTTTTGAAGTTGAATTAGCTTACACGCTATGCAGATACATTGGACAACAATGTGTAATAGTTGAACAAGATTGGGATGGAATGATTCCAGCTTTAATCATGAGAAAGTTTGATGCGATAATGGCAGGAATGTCAATTACTGCAGAACGACAAAAAGCTATAAGCTTTTCTCAAGGTTACGCTGATGAAGTTGCATCTTTAGCAGTTATGAAAGGATCTAGTCTGGAAGGTTTAGATACACCAGCTGGAATAAACCTTACTAAACCAAATGCTGCAGCTAAAAAAGCTCTCAAAACACTTACAGCTGCATTAGCAGGTAAAACTGTTTGTGTGCAAACTGCTACGATCCACCAAAACTTTTTAGACTCTGGTGATGTAGGAAAAGTAAATGTAAGAACTTATAAAACACAAGACGAAGTTAACCTAGATTTAGCATCTGGAAGATGTGATGCTGCATTAGCTGCTGCTGTTGCATTTAGTGATTATGCGGAAAAATCTGGTAAGCCAGTTGTCTTAACTGGACCAACTTTCTCAGGTGGTGCATTTGGAAACGGTGTTGGAGTAGGTATTAGAAAAGATGATACTGAACTTTTGAAAAAGTTTAACGCCGCTATCAATAAAGCTAGAAAAAACGGAGACATTAGTAGAATTGCTACTAAGTGGTTTGGTTTCGACGCTTCTATGTAATTAAATTTTAGATTTGGCGACTATCATGTATAGTCGCCAATCTGTATGGAACTTCTAGCATTTGGAGATACTGGTTGGGGTGATGAATTATTTTATGCAACCCTGATGACAATAGCTGTTTCAATAACAGCAATGTTTATAGGTTTTCTTTTTGCTTTAATCTTTACACCATTAAAATTATCAAAAAATAAGTTTTTAAATTTTATCGCCAATTCTTACACAACTATAATAAGAGGTGTTCCAGAGTTATTAGTAATTTACCTTTTCTTTTTTGGTGGAACTGGTGCAGTAATGTTTGTTGCATCAATATTTGGTTATAATGAATATATTGAAATAAATGCATTTATTACAGGTGCATTTGCGATTGGGATAATCTCTGGCGCTTATTCTACAGAAGTTTTTAGAGGAGCAATACAATCAATTGATAATGGCCAGTTTGAAGCTGCTAACGTATTAGGTCTCAATAAGTTTGGGAAATTTTTTAAAATTATTTTACCTCAAACATTAAGATTAGCTATTCCAAATCTAAGTAACGTTTGGCAAATAACACTCAAAGATACTTCTTTAATCTCAGTTACAGGTTTAGTTGAAATCATGAGACAGTCGTATATTGCTGCTGGATCAACAAGAGATCCATTATTCTTTTATTCATTTGCTGCAGTTTTATATTTATTACTCACTTTTGTAAGCATGAAATTAATCAACAGATTAGAAGTTAGATATAGTAGGGGGTATTGATGGATCTTGAATTGATGATTAATAGTTTCCCAAAGTTACTTAATGCTGCTGTAATAACTTTAAAACTTCTTTCAGTTTCTTTAATAATTGGATTGTTCATTGGATTATTTTTTGCGATTCTTAGATTGAATAAAAATATTTTAATCAATAGATTTGCTTATGGATATTCATATGTTTTTAGGGGCACTCCACTTTTAGTACAGATTTTTATAATTTATTTTGGATTAGGTCAGATTGAATATTTAAGGTCGACAGTTTTATGGGTAATTTTAAAAGAACCATATTGGTGCGCAATTATTGCTTTTGCTCTAAACACGGGTGCTTATACTTCAGAGATATTAAGATCAGCATTTCAAACAATTAAACCTGGAATAATAGAGGCAGGTAAAAGTTTAGGTATCTCAAATAAAGTAATCTTTTATAAAATTCAGATACCTATAGCTATAAGACAATCTTTACCAGCTTATGGAAATGAAATTATCCTGATGATGAAAGGAACTTCTTTAGCAAGTACAGTTACCATAATGGACCTTACAGGTGTTGCAAAATATATAATTTCAACAACTTTTAAACCAATTGAAGTATTTATAGTTGCTGGTGGGATTTATCTATTTATGACTTTTATCATTCACAACGTAATTAAATTTTTAGAGAAAAAATATAGTTTTAATTAAAGCACTACTAAGTCTAATTTTTGTTTACCAAGTCTTTCATTACCATCTTCTGTAACTAAGTAAGTTTCACCAAGATTCATGGCTAGCTGATGTTCAGAGTCCATTAATATCATATGCATAAAAAATATATTTCCAGGCTGAATTACATAAGGATTATTGGTGTAAAGCATTGGCCAATCCATCCAGTTTGGAGAAAAAGTATTTCCTAATGAGTAACCACAAGCGTTCATTCGTGCTTTTTTAAAACCAAGTTCATCAAATGTTTTTGCATGAATATCAAAAACTTCTCCAACTTTATTCCCAGGTTTTAATTTACTTTCACAATTTTTAAGAGCTTCAACACATGCTTCATGCATTTTATGATGTTTAGGATCTGCTTTACCAATAGGAATAGTTCTAAACATTGCAGAATGGTAATGTCTATAAGTACCAGCCCATTCAATAGTTAATTGATCTTGTTTATCTAAAATTTGTTTTTCTGCTTGATAACGACAAAGCAGTGCATTTTTACCAGAACCAATTATAAATTCATTTGCAGGATAATCTCCACCACCTTCAAATATAACTCTGTTCATTTCTGCTAATATCTTAGATTCGCTAACACCAGCTTTTGCATATTTCCATGCCTCGTCTAAAGCTTTATCAGCAAGCTCTGCAGCTTTTTTAACATAAACAATTTCCTCTTTAGATTTTACTACTCGTAATTTTGTTATTAAGTCTGATTTATCTTCAATAGAACAATAATTTTCTAAAGAATTGTTTAATCGAAGAGCATTACGACCAGTTAAACCATAAGCTTCATATTCAACTCCTAATTTTTTTCCTTTAAGATTTAACTCATTTAAAATAATTTTAAGATCATCAGTTGGATTTGATCCATCTTTATCAACCCATATCCTGATATCTTCTATGTTAGATGTATTTTGAGCCTGTCTTAAATCAGGAGCTCTTGTGAGCAGTATTATATTTCCGCTTTTATCTAAAACCAATGTCTGAAAAAAAAACATAACCAAAGGTATCATATCCAGTTAACCAATACATGGACTCTTGTCTAAACATTAAAAGAGCATCAAGATTTTGCTCTTTCATCGAATTTAAAACTTTATTTTTTCTGCTAGAAAACTCTTCTTTTGAAAAATGAAGCGCCATTAGAATTATTTAGTAACTAGTATATTCTTTTATCTCTTTTATAACTGAACCGGTGTGATTATTAATTTCTAATTTTATTTTTGCACGATCATCATTAAGAAAATGGACGTCTCTTGAAAGTTTAATAAATTTTTCGCCAAAATCTTTATCTTTTTCACATTGTCTTTTATCATCCTCAATAACCCATAGTTTAGAATTTATTTCTTTTAATGATTGATAAAGATCATTAAGTTTATCGTCAGATTTTACATTCTTATCCAACTGATCTTTTAAAATAGAGTGTTCATTGTTAATAAATTTTAGTTTTTCCGAATCTTTAATTTTTCCTTGTTTGATTTCTAAAATTGAAATTTTATCTAAAAGTTCACCTATCGAAACTTCAACTATAATTTTATTCATAAAATTTAATACTGTGCTATCTTGTTATAAATATGTCTAATATTTTAATTATTAAACACGGATCATTAGGAGATATAGCTCAAGCAAGTGGTGCAATTCAAGACATATCTGAAAATCATAAAAATGATCGAATTTATTTACTAACTACAAAAGCTTATTTAGAAGTTTTTAAAAAAAATCCATTTATTCATGAAGTAATTCTAGATAAAAGGTTGCCAAGATATAATCTTATATACTTATATTTCTTAATGAGGGAACTTAAGAAACATAGTTTTTCAAAAGTTTTCGATCTTCAAAATTCCTCAAGAACAAATTTTTATAAAAATATTCTTTTTCCTAAAGCAAAAAAAGAAACATGGTCTAGCTCAATTACAACTTTGCCAGAAGTAATAGATAAAAAGGAATTTGATAAACACTCTGTTCTAGATAGATTTAATCATCAATTACAAACATCAGGACTAAAAACATCTCATACTTTAAATCCTAATTTTAGTTGGGCTGGCTCTGAGATCAGTAAAATTAAAGATCATTTCAAATTAGACAAATTTATTTTATTATTTCCTTTTTGCTCACCTCACTTACACATTAAGAAATGGCCTTATTACAATGATCTTATAAAACTTATTTTAGATAAATTTGGTAACGAGTATAAAATTGTAATAGCTCCGGGCCCCTCTGAGATAAATGATGCAAAAGAAATAAATGCTGAAATTTTATTAGATAATGGAAAAGCGCTTGATATTTCTCAACTAACTTCTTTAATTAAAGAAAGCACCTTTGTTATTGCAAATGATACTGGACCTGCTCATATTGCAGCTCATGTTGGAGCTAAAGGCTTAACTTTATTTGGAAAACATACTACTGCATACAAAGTCAGCATTGAAAGAGATAATTTTAAAGCAATTGAAGTAACAGACTTGAATAATTTAAGTGCAGAAAAAGTTTTTGAAAGATTATCTAATTCTTTATCTTAGTTTTTTCTACTAATCTTAAAATTACTGGCACAATAAATAATATAAATAATAGTCTTATAATATGATGAAAAGCAACAAAGTCTGGTTCTAAATCAAAAGCAATTGCTATAACAGCTACTTCATAAATCCCACCAGGACAGAAAGATAAAATCAAACTTAAAAAATTATTATCAACAAAAAATGTTGCAATATATGCAGCTACAAGGCCTAATAAAACCAAAAGTATAGTTGCAACTAATCCATGAAAAGAATTATTAGCCACTTCTTTAAATGTTTTATTAGCAAATCTACAACCAACCGATGCTCCTAAAATTAATAAACAAAAATTGATAGAGGCATCTGGTAATTTATAAGAGGCAATGTCAAATATTTGTAGGACACCACTTGCTACTAATGTTCCTGAAAGAAGTGCTGCTGGAACTTTAAATTTATCAAAAAAGAATATGAATATTAATGAAACTAAAATTAATAAAACTAATTCCCAATGGTTTTGTGACATATAATCAAATTTTTCTAATTCCAAGGCTTCAGCAGGGTAAAGACTAACAATTATAAAAGGGAATAAGGTTATGATAATTATTAATCTTATTAAATGTGCTGTTGCTACTTGAGATAAATCAGATTTTTCGTACTCAGCTAAAATCATTAAAGGACCTAATGCACCTGGAGCAGCTGAAAATATAGATGTTTTTTCTTTATACCCTGAAAATTTTTGTAAATATTTTGAAACAATCAAGATACTAACAACAATATAAAAAAACATAATAACTGTAGTCCAAGCCCAATTAACCATTTGACTAAAAAGATTTTGATCAATGTAATTTCCAATATGAAGTCCTAAGATAATTAATATTGAGCTTAGTGCTATTTTTGGCATTAAAATCTGAAACCCATTCAAAGCAATTAATGATGTTGCAATCATTGGACCTATCATCCAAGCAAGTGGGATATTGAGAAAGTCTGCAATAATTGCACTTGGGATAGAAACCAAAATTACAATTAAGAATTTTTTTGTAAATACTTGACCTAAGTTTTCCCGGTCTAAGTGTATCACTTTTAACATGTACTCTATCTTTGGTTGTTGACTAGTTCAAATATAGTATGTTTAATCCAAGATATTAAATATAACAACGAGAGGAAATAATGAAACTAATTAAATCTTTTTTTTCAGTTTTATTCTCAGCTCTTCTTTTATTATCAACTACAACAGTCAACTCAATTGCAATAGATAAATTACATTTTGTAATTGGTGGAGGTGCTGGTGGTGGTTGGGATGGAACTGCTAGAGGTACTGGAGAAGCTTTGACAAAAGCTGGCTTTTTAAAAAGTGCATCATTTGAAAATATGTCAGGTGGTGGAGGAGGTAAAGCTTTAGCTTATATGATTAATACTAAGCCTGAAAATACTATCTTAGTACAATCAACACCATTGGTTTTAAGATCAATTACAAGACACAAAGGTTATGTAAGTGGAAGTGGAACTTTATCTTATAAAGATGTTGTGCCTATCGCTGGAGTAATTGGTGATTACGGTGCAATCGCAGTTGCAAAAAACTCACCTTATAAAAACTTTGAAGATGTTGTGAAAGCATATAAGGCAGATCCTAGTTCAATTAAGATGGCTGGTGGTTCTGTAAGAGGAAGTATGGACCATTTGATTGGTGCTTTAGCGTTTCAAGCTGCTGGAGCAAATCCAAATGATGTAGCTTACATTCCTTACGATGCAGGTGGAAAAGCATTAGCTGGACTTTTATCTGGAGAAACACAAATTATTTCTACTGGTTTAGGTGAACTTATGGGAGCAAGAGATCAAGTAAGAATTATTGGTATTACTGCACCTGAAAGAGTTTCTGATGCACCAGATGCACCAACACTTAAAGAACAAGGATATGATGTACAGTTTGTTAACTGGAGAGGATTTTTTGGCCCTCCAGGCATGAGTAATAAAGACAAGAAAGCTATTGCTAAAATGTTAGGCGATGTACAAAAAACTCCTGAATGGGAAGCTGTAAGAGCAAGAAATGCTTGGGTTAATATTTATAACCCAGACAAAAAGTTTGTTAAGTTTTTAAAAACACAAACTAAGGAAATGACAGCTCTTATGAAAAAACTAGGAGTTATTTAATCTTTAGGGTTAATTAATTAGGAAGAGCAGTGAATATAAATACTACAAAAATTATATCACTGCTCTTTTTTATTTTTTCAGCATTCTATTTATATACAGCTTATCAAATTCAAGTTTTTGCATTTGATGAAAATGCACCTTTTAATGCAAGAACATTTCCAATTTATTTAGGTTATACAGGTTTATTTTTCTCTGGTTTAAAATTAATTTTACCAGACCCTGATACTATTAAAGTTGAACACAAAACTTTAGAATATAAAAAAACAGGAATATTAATTCTTATTGCAATTATATACGGAGCAACAATTTTAAAAGTTGGATATTTTTTAACTACTTCTTTATTTTTGTTTGCCTCATATTATTTTTTAGGTGAAAGAAGATGGATATTAATGTTTCTATTGTCTTTTCCATTTGTTGCAGCATTCATGTATCTGTTGCATGGAGTTCTTGATATTTATCTAAGAGATCCTTTTTTAAAATCAATTGGGGTGATGGGATGATAGAGGGAATTCTAATTGGTTTAACCACAGCGCTTACATTCCAAAATATTTTCATGGTAATGATTGGTTGTTTCTTTGGAACAATTATTGGAATGTTACCAGGTCTTGGTCCAATGACTGCGATTGCTTTAATGATACCAATCACATATGGCTTTGATCCTGCTACTGGATTAATTTTAATGGCTGGTGTTTATTATGGTGCAGTCTTTGGTGGCTCAACATCTTCAATTCTATTAAATGCACCAGGTGTTCCTGGGACGGTAGCCACATCATTTGATGGATATCCAATGGCTCAGCAAGGTAAAGCAGGAAAAGCTTTAGCTATTGCCGCTTGGAGCTCTTTTGCGGGTGGAACATTATCTGCTATTTATTTATTATTTTTAGCTCCAAGTTTATCAAAAGTGAGTTTATCATTTAGATCACCAGATTATTTTGCACTGATGATTTTAGGTTTAACTGCCATTGCAGCTTTTTCATCTAAAGGTCAGTTCTTAAAAGCAATGATGATGGTAGTGCTTGGTTTAATGTTAGCATCTGTTGGTCAAGACTCTTTATCAGATATTACAAGATTTACATTTGATAATATGAATTTAACTGATGGAATTAGCTTCGTTCTTGTTGTGATGGCAACTTTTGCAATGAGTGAAGCATTAACTATTATTTTAAAAAGAAATGATCCAACAGCTGCTGCTAAACAAGTTTCATTAACAGAATTAGGTTCCATTAAAATTAATAAAGAGGAAAGAGGAAAAATGTATAAAACTATTCCAAGATCCTCTGTCATTGGTTTTTTAATAGGGGTCTTACCAGGAGCTGGAGCAACTATCGCATCATTCTTAGCTTATGGAATGGAAAGAAATTTAGTTAAAGACGATGAAAAAGAAAAGTTTGGAAAAGGAAGTGTAAATGGATTATCTGCTCCTGAAACTGCTAACAATGCAGCATGCTCAGGCTCATTCGTACCAATGTTAACATTAGGGATACCAGGCAGCGGTACTACAGCTGTTATGTTAGGAGCTCTTTTAGGTTTTGGTATTCAGCCTGGTCCAAGACTTTATATGACAAATCCAGAAATTTTTTGGTCAGTGATAATGTCAATGTATATTGGAATGGTTATTTTGTTGATATTAAATCTACCATTGATTCCTTACATTGCTAGAATTCTTGCAGTTCCAAAAAATTATTTGATACCATTAATATTGTTTTTTTCCATCACTGGTATTTATGTAATGTCATTTAATAATTTTGATATTTATTTAATGATTGGAATAGCAATTGTAGCAACATTTCTTAGACTTTATGATTTTCCAATGCCACCACTGATATTAGCATTTGTTCTCGGTGGTTTAATGGAAGAAAATTTAAGAAGATCTTTATTACTAAGTAATGGATCTTGGGAATTTTTATGGGATAGAACTCTTACTGTTTGTATATTAGTTACAACAATACTTATAGTTTTATGGCATATCTATAAAACTTTGACAAAAAATAAATCTTAATTAAAAATTTTTTTATACTCTTCTAAGGTTTTGTCCCATTGAAATTTTGAAACATATTCTTTGGCATTTTTTCCAAATTCAATATATTTTTTATTTTCAATCATTGAATTTAATGATGAATAGATGTCATCTAGATTGTTCCCATCACAAATTAATCCAGTCTTATCGTGGTCAATAGCATCTGATGCACCACCATCTTTTCCTCCTAATGAAGGAATTCCATATTGTGCTGCTTCAATATAAGCTATCCCAAAACCTTCAACAGAGGTTTTATGTATTATAGATGGCATGACAAAGATATTTGACTTAGCTATTAAGGCATTTTTTAAATCATTACTTATGTCTTTAAAGAACATTACTTGTGAAGTTAGATCTAACTCTTCAACTAATTTTTTTATATTTTCCTCTTCATCACCATAACCAATACAAATATAAACAATATCAGGGTATAGTTGTTTTAAATTTCTTAATGCCATAATTACTTTTTCATGATTTTTTCTTTTATCAAATCTAGAAACAGTAATTAGTCTCGGTGTTTTTACTTTTAATAGACTCTCAACTTTCTCAAGAGATTTTTTATTTAATTCCTGAACTGGATCAGCCCCAGGGTTTATGACTATAACTCTGTCTTGATCTACACCATTATTTATTGCTAAATTCTTTGTATATTCAGAATTCGCAATTATTTTCTCTACATTATTAAGAACTTTTACAACTCTTTTATTTAATGAACTTCCTACAGGATGGTTGATTTCCTTACCATGAATTAAACAGTACTTTTTTTTATCAGTTTTTATCAACTCTAAACTTTTCCAGTGATCAGCAATGATACCTTCAACTTTATTTTCTTTTAAAAATTCATTTATTAATTGAGCTTTTCTTATTTTTCTTAAAAATTTTATTCCACCAACTCTTTCAATTGAAAAACTTGCTTGTTCATCAAAATTTTTATGATTTTCATAATAATCTGCAAAAACTTTAATCATAAAATTTTTGGACATTTCACGTGATAAACCCCACATCAAACTTTGCATTCCACCCAATTCTGGTGGGAAAGTTCTAGTAACAATAATATACATTAATTAGTTTTCCACTTAATACCACATCCAGTACTAGGAATTTGGTATTCAGGTCCTTTATTAGTTTCAGCTATTTGTATCATTGCTTTTAAAAGATCACTGTCCCCATCTCTTACCGGTATCAATTTTTTAAGTTCTCTCACTCTTCCTCTATATTGAAGTTCCAAATCTTTGTTATATCCAAAAAAATCTGGAGTACATACCGCGTCATAAGTTTTTGCAATTTCTTGAGTTTCATCAACCAAATAAGGGAAACCAAATTGATTTTCTTTTGAAAATTTTATCATATTTTCAAATGAGTCTTCAGGATAATTTTCTGCATCATTAGCGCAAATAGCTACTGAATTGATACCGATATCTTTTAATTTTTTACAATCTTCAACTATATCTCTCGTCACTGCTTTTACATATGGGCAGTGATTACAGATAAACATGATTAACGTTCCTTTTTCACCTTTGATATCTGCTAAGGAAAGAATTTTACCCTCTGTTGATTTTAGCTCAAAGTCATGAGCTTTTTGACCAAAATCACATATTGGAGTTTGTATGGGCATAATGTAATAATATATAAATTATGTTTTACGATTTAAAAGATAAAAAACCAAAAAACTCTGGCGAAAATTGGGTAGCACCTAATGCAACTATAATAGGTGATGTTACTTTAGAAAAAAATTCTAGCATCTGGTTTAATGCAACTTTAAGAGGGGATTTAGAAAATATACATATTGGCGAAGGCTCTAATATCCAAGACGGGAGTGTGTTACACACAGATCCTGGTTATCCTTTAAAGGTTGGAAACAACGTTACTGTTGGACACATGGTAATGCTTCACGGCTGTATGATAGGGGATAATAGTTTGATCGGTATTGGTGCAGTAATTTTAAATAATGCAAAAATTGGTAAGAATTGTCTTATAGGTGCAAAGGCTTTAATTACAGAAAATAAAGAAATTCCAGATAACTCTTTAGTAATTGGTTCACCAGGCAAGGTTATAAGAGAAGTTACAGAAGAGGAAAAAAAAGCTATTATTGAGAACACCAAGCACTACCAAGATAATTGGAAAAAATATTCTAAATCTATATTCTAAAATTTAAGATGACTTTTACTAATAATTATAAATCATTAAATGGCTTTATTAAAATTTATTTTTTAAAGCTCACCTTTAATATTTTAAAGAGGTAATATTGAAATTTTTAGAGAGTTTTATGTTTAAAAGAATTTCCCTATGGGTATTCTTATTATCTTTTATTGCATTTGTCTTAATTTCATTAATTTTGATTTGGAGTATGTATTATATTTATAATGCACCATACCCACACGGAATTAAGACTAGATTTGGTAACAAGGTTAATACCGTTGCCAAATTTACAGATGATGGATTGAGGCTCATTAACAGTTTTACTACTACAATAGAACCAAGAAAAATTAAATTTAAAAAATTTTATGGAATAAATGATTATAATAAAGATTTTAAAGATGAAGGTTTTATTCTATATTCGTCTATTGATAAAGATGCCAATCCAATTACAGTATTATTTGATATAGAAAAGAGAAAAAAAGTTTTTGTCTGGAAATGGCCTATCAAAGATATATTTGATAATTCAACTATTGGCAAAAAAGTAACCAAGTGTTGTTTTAGGGGACAACATCCAATTATAATGGAAAATGGAGACTTAATTTCAAATTCTTCACAAGGTCCACTTGTAAGAATTAATAAAAACTCTGAATTAGTTTGGTTAGTTGATAGACAGACGCATCATTCGATTAGTTTGGATCATAACGGAAATATTGTGGTGCCTGTTGTCTCACAATCTCCACCTGATAAAAATATTAATCCGACCAGAGAAGATGGTTATATTGTGGTTGATCCCAGCACAGGTAAAGTTATATTTGAGGAAAATTTAAGAGATATACTTGAAATTAACTCATATTTTGGTCTTTTGTATGGAATAGGGGCTCCAGAACAGGACTTGATACATTTAAATGATGTTGAGACAATTCTTGAAAATGATGATTTTGTAAAAAAAGGAGACTTAGTTTTTAGTTTGAGAAATTTATCAACAGTTTTTTTGTACAGACCAACGTCAAAAAAAATTATTTGGCTAAAAAATGGACCTTGGCTAAAACAACATGATGTTGATTATATTGGAGACGGTAATTTTTCAATTTTTGATAATGGTGTTGTTGATGATACATATTTTTCAGAAATAAAAGAAAACCAGCCTACACACAGATACGAAAACAATAAGAATTCAATTAAGAATTATGATATGAAAGATGATACTGTAACTGAAATATTTTCTTTAACAGAGAAAAATGAGATATTTACTCCAACCCAAGGTTTGCACAGGATCTTAAGAAATAAAGATGTCTTTATAGAAGAAAGTGATATGGCTATTCTTCATAGAGTATCAAAAGATCAAAAATTAATTTGGAGCTATGTTCACAATATTTCAAGCGAATTTATAGGGTCTCAACATTGGAGCAGATATTATTATAGAGATGAGTTGAATTTTGATTTTATTAAAGAATAATTTTTAATTTTATGAAAAAAATTGTTACATTAATACCAAGCGCTACGGAGATCGTCACTTTTCTTGGCAAAAAAGAATTAATTGTAGGAAGATCACATGAATGTGATTATCCAAAAGACTTAAACAACATAAAAAAGCTGACTTCACCAAAAATAAATGTTGATGGAACAAGTGGAGAAATTCATAAAGAAATAACAGAAATTTTAGAAAATACTTTATCTGTTTATAAAGTAGACGTAAGTGAATTAAAGAAATTAAACCCAGATGTTGTTGTAACACAAGCACATTGTGAGGTATGTGCTGTCAGCTTTCCAGAAGTTGAGGAAATTGTCACAAACCATCTCAATAAAGATACTAAAATAATCTCTCTTCAACCTAACACTTTAGATGATGTATTTGATGATATTAAAAGGGTAGCCAAAGGTCTTCAAATAGATGAGATCACAACAAAAAATTTGATTAAACCATTAGATGAAAGATTAAAAAATATTAAGATTAAAACCTTAAGTCAAAAAAAAAGAACTATAGCATGCATAGAGTGGATAGATCCTTTGATGGCAGCAGGTAATTGGATACCAGAAATGGTAAAAATATCTGGCGGTGAGGATATATTTGGAAAATCAGGAAAAGATTCGCACTGGATAAAGTTTGATGAAATTAAAAAATATAATCCAGAAATAATTATTTTTTTACCATGTGGGTATGATATTGAAAAAACTAAAAATGAAGTCGAAAATTTGTTAAATCAGCAAAATAAATGGAGTATGTTAAAAGCATTTAAAAATAAAGAAATTTATATTTGCGACGGTAATCAATTTTTTAACAGACCTGGACCTAGATTATTAGAATCACTTGAGATTTTTGCAGAAATTATTCATCCTGAATTATTCAATTTTAACCACAAACAGGATGGGTGGATAAATTTTTTTAAATAATTTAGGGAACTAACCAGCTTTCTTTTTTTTATTTTCCAAATCAATTTTTTAATAATAACTTAATATTTCTTTAAAATTAATTTAAACTTTCTTAGTTAGATAATTTTATATTTTAATGATTAAGAAAATAATTAAATTTTTAAAGAAATTTGTGAATTTTTAAATACAAGCTGATGATTTTAAATTTGCTCATATTTATTTCATTAATTATGGGAAGTTATTTTTTAAGTTTTGTAATCAGTTAAACTACTTATTTTTTAAGGAACTAACCAGCTTTCTTTTTTGTTTTCAAAATCAAACTTAGCCCGACGGTGACCTCTGGCTGCAAGATATAGCCATTCAATAGATTTGATTTTACATTTAATTACAGCGAAGTTTTTGTAACCTTCTTCACTTTGTTCCATTGTATAATCAAAATCTTCTAATTTTGATATCATACCTGAGGTTGGATTATCTGATTTAGTCCCAGGAGGATTATCAGTTAAGTAACATCTTCTGCTTATATGTTGAGTTTTTTTCCAAGAGTCCTTTGTTGTAGAATTTTGATTATTTACTTCACACTCAACTTTAACTCTTAACTGTATTTTTTCCTCTTTGTCATAGAAAACTAGAGAGGCATTATTATTTTTTTTGAGAATATCTACCTTTGGAGATCTTAAATCAGTATGAAACTGTAATAGATTGTTTACTCTATCTGATTTACGTAAAACAACTATTCTTCCATCGACCTCATTTTGGTGAGCACAGATGAAAACAGGAATTCTAAATGGTGAACCTCTATTGGTCACTGCATCATCTAACATAGACCAATATTTATTTTGAATTTCTGTAAAATCTTCATAGTATGCTGGCTGCATACTTTACTTTCTAAATCTTTTTATTAAGCTTGAAGTATCCCAACGATTGCCACCCATTTTTTGTACTTCCCCGTAATACTTGTCCACTAGTTCAGTAACAGGTAACAATGAGCCATTATTTTTAGCTTCTTCCATTGCAATCTTTAAGTCTTTTCTCATCCAATCCACTGCAAAACCAAAATCAAACTTATCATCAATCATTGTTTTATATCTATTTTCCATTTGCCAAGATTGAGCTGCACCTTTTGAAATAACCTCAATTACATCTTCCATATTCAATCCAGCTTTTATTCCAAAATTAATAGCTTCAGACAAACCTTGAACCAAACCTGCTATACAAATTTGATTAACCATTTTTGCAAGTTGTCCACTTCCAGCCTTACCAAGCAATTTCATTTTTTTACTGTAACAATCTATTTTATCTTTAGCTTTATCAAAATCATCTTGATCACCACCAATCATTACAGTTAATGCACCATTCTCTGCTCCAGCTTGTCCACCTGACACGGGTGCATCTAAAAAACCCCAACCATGTGCTTTAGAATTATTATATAGTTTTCTTGCAATTTCAGCTGATGCAGTTGTGTTATCAATATGCACAGCGCCTTTTTTTATAGTGTTATAAATTCCTTTTTTTCCAATTGTAACCTCTGATAAGTCGTCATCATTACCTACACAAGTAAAAACAAATTCAGCATCTTTAGCAGCTTCAGCTGGAGTATCTGCCATTTTACCTTTGTATTCTTTTATCCATTTTTCAGCTTTGGATTTCGTTCTATTAAAAACAGTTACATTGTGTCCGCCTTTTGATATATAACCAGCCATTGGATAACCCATGACACCTAGACCTATGAAAGCAACATTACAGCTCATAATTAATTAATATGTTTAAAAGTTTAAGTTTAAAAGTAATTATATTTGGTTTTATATTTACATTTTTTTCTAGTTTTGGACAGAGTTTTTTTCTTGGTCTATTTAATTCTAGCATACGAGAAGCATTATCTATCACCCAGGGACAATTTGGAACAATTTATGCATCTGCAACTTTGTTGAGTAGTTTTTTATTAATTTGGGTTGGAAAAAAAATAGATGATATCAATATATTCAAATTTGCATTTTTTGTAACAATACTTTTATCTTTTTCGTGTTTTTTCTTTTCAAAAATTTCTTCAATAACTTTTTTATTTATTTCAATTTTTCTCATGAGATTTTCAGGTCAAGGTATGATGTCTCATACCGCAACAACAACAATCTCTAGATATTTTACAAAATCTAGAGGAAAAGCTTTAAGCACGAGCTGGTTTGGTCTTTCTACAGCTGAGTTTATATTACCTGTTTTGATTGTATATTTGCTTACCATCACCTCTTGGCAAAATTTATGGATATATATCTCAATATCAATTTTGATATTTCTTCCGATTACATCTTTTATTTTAGTAAAAAATTTAAACTTTGAATCAAGGGAAGAGACAAGCCAAGAAGAATTTAATCAAAAGATAAAACAATGGAAAAGAATTGAAGTACTTAAAGATTATAGATTTTATATCGTTTGTTTGAATATGTTAGCTATGCCATGGATTGCAACAGGTGTATTTGTTTACCAATCTTTTATTACAGAGTCTAAAGGGTGGGGCGCTTATGTAATCGCCCAATCATTTATGGTTTATTCAGTTTTATCAGTAATAACTTTGTTAGTTGCAGGTTTTTTGATCGATAAATTTACTAGCAGAAAACTACTTATTTTCATGAATATTCCATTATTAATCTCGACTATAGTTTTAATGTATTTTGATATTTCATTTTCAGCTTTCTTATTTTTAGGCTTAATTGGGATATCAAATGGACTTGCAAACGTACTAGGTTCCTCAACGTGGGCAGAAATTTATGGTGTTAGATACATTGGCTCCATAAAAGCACTAACCACAGCATTAATGGTTTTTTCAACGGCATTTGGTACTGCATTGTTTGGTCTTTTAATTGATACAGGATTTTCAATAGAGCAGGTTGCTCTTGTATCATTTATTTATATTGCTTTAGCTGCCGCCTTATTATTTTTTGTTAGAAATAAGTTGAATCCAAAATATTTATAAAATTCTTCTTGATTTTTTAAAGATCACTGTATAGATACTCCGCATGGCTAGAGTAACAGTAGAAGATTGCATTGATAAAGTAGAGAGTCCTTATGAATTAGTGTTAGTTGCTAAAGAAAGAGCAACTCAGTTAAACACTGGAATAGAGCCAACTTTAGATAGAGATAACGACAAAAACACAGTTATAGCTCTAAGAGAAATTGCAGAGGAAAATATTAAAGTAAATGAACTTACCGAAAGTGCAGTTTATAAATTAAGAAAGCATGTAGAGCAAATTGATGATGGTGCTGAAGATGATGAGGATGTAGGTGATGATTTTGAAAGTCTATATAAAGGTGAAATTTCAAAAAGTGGTACACCTATTTTACCATCTAAGAGAGCAAGAAAAACTCCAGACAAAATTCAAGTTTCTAATGAAGATTTAGCAGAACTATCTCAAACTGCTAAACCAGATATTGACACAGCAGCAACAGATGAAACAGGTGGTGAGCAAGGGGATGTTTCATTAGATGAAGTAACTGAAACAGAAAATCAAGCTACTGAGCAAGACACATCAAACGAAGCTGAGAACAATTAATTAAATTCTTTTAATATTTTTTCCCTATGTTCGTCTAAATCAGGGATATCACCTCTAGTTTTTTCATCTTTATAAGTAGACATTTTAATTGGATTACCTGCTAATTTAAAATCTCCAATTTCTTTATGAAATGCTTTAACAATCATATTTCTTGCATCTACCTGAGGATTTTCTACTGCTTCTTTAATATTGAATATTGGACCACATGGAATCTTTTCTTTTTCCATATCTTTAACCCATTCACTTGTAGATCTAGAAACTAATTTCTTTTCAAGTATATTTTTAAGTTCATCCATATTTTTAGATCTAGATGAATTGTCAGAAAATTTTGGATCTTTACTCATTTCAGGCATTGCTAAAAGTTCACAAAGTTTTTCAAATAATCTATCATTTCCAGCTGCTATAATAATGTAACTATCTTTTGTTTTAAAAGCTTCAAACGGTGCAATTGATGGATGACGTGAACCCATTGGTTTTGGAATTTCATTTTTTGCTAAGTAACGAGCGATAGCATTTTCTAAAATTGCTATTTGACAATCTAGCATCGAAACATCTATGAACATCCCTTTACCTGTTTTTTGTCTATCATAAAGAGCTGCATTAATTCCAATTGCTGTGAACAAACCAGCAGTGATGTCACCAATTGATGTCCCAACTCTAGTTGGTTCAGAATTAGGCTGACCAGTTACACTCATTAATCCACCCATACCTTGTACAACCATATCGTAAGCAGGTAACTCTTTCAAAGGACCGGTTTGACCAAATCCAGAAGCAGATGCGTAAATTAATTTAGGATATTTTTTATTTACATCTTTCCAACCATAACCCCATTTTTCTAAAGTACCTGGTTTGAAATTTTCCACTAAAATATCAGCTTTAGATAAAATTTTATCAAAAATTTTTTTATCCTCACTATTTTTTAAATTCAGCGCAATACTTTCTTTACCTCTATTCAATGACATAAAATAGGCCGAGTAATCTTTAATGAATGGTCCAAATTTTCTAGAGTCATCTCCAATTTCTGGGGCTTCAACTTTAATTACTCTTGCACCAAGGTCTGATAGTATCATTGTGCAGTAAGGACCGACCAATACCCTTGTTAAATCAACTACTAGTAGGTTTTTTAACGGTCCATCCATATAATTTTATATAACATGAGTTTTTGTCGACTTGACTCTTATTAATAAGTTCACTTTAATTCAACTATTAAAAATAACAATAGAGGGAAAAAATAATGTTAAAAAAGATATCTTTATATTTAACTTCATTAGTTTTTGTTTTTACTACTATTGGTTCTGCTTATGCAGTTACGCTGAAAGCAAGTCACCAATGGCCAGGTACACCAAGAGCTGATGGATCTTATGACCCACGTCACGAAATGGTTCAAATCATTGCTGACGAGGTTAAAAAAGCAAATGTTGGAGTAGATATTAGAATTTACCCAGCTAAATCATTATACAAACCAAAAGAACAGTGGAAACCAATGACAACTGGTCAATTAGATATTTCTGCTTTTCCATTAGCATATGCTTCTAAATTCCATCCAGAATTTGATGCAACTTTAATGCCTGGAACAGTAAAAAATCATGACCATGCATTAAGATTTAATAAAGGTCCAATGATGACTGAAATTAAAAAGATTATTAATGATGCAGGTGTTGTAGTTTTGTCTGATGCTTGGTTAGGTGGTGGTTTTGCTTCAAAAACAAAATGTATCAAAAATCCTAGCGATGCAAAAGGTCAAGTTATGAGAGCTGCAGGAAAAGCGTTTAACCAAATGTTAGAAGCAGCTGGAGCTGGTATACAAAGTATGCCATCATCTGAAATTTACACAGGTTTACAAACTGGTGTATTAACAGGTGCTAACACTAGTTCAGGAAGTTTTGTAAGTTACAAAATTTATGAACAAGTTTCATGTGCAACTCCTCCAGGAAAATTTGGTCTATGGTTTATGTATGAGCCAATTTTGATGTCAAAAAAATCTTTTGATGCTTTAAATTCTAAGCAACAAAAAGCTTTAATGAAGGCTGGAAAAGTTGCTGAGAAATACATGACAGCTCAAGTAGAAAACTTAGATAAAAAGTTTGAAGATGCTTATAAAGCTGCAGGTGTGAAATTAGTATACATGGATGCAAAAGATCATGCTGCATGGGTAGAGATTGCGAAAAAATCTTCTCATAAGGCGTTTGCTGATAAAGTTCCAGGTGGCGATAAGCTGATGGAAATGGCTTTAGCAGTTAAATAAAATAATATATAAAGAACCCCTATTTATTCTTATTAAATAGGGGTTTTTTTTTATGAAAAAAAAGTATCTTCAATTTTGTGATCATATAGCCAAAGCATGTGGTGCTTTTGCTGTATTAGCATTGCTCTTATCAATCTTAGTAATCGTTGAACTTGTTTTTGAAAGATATTTTTTTCAAAGAGCAATCACATGGCAAACAGAACTTGTAACTATGTTGTTAGTTGCATCAACTTTTATAGGGAGTGTATACGTTCTAAGTGAGAAAGCTCATGTGAGCATGGAATGGATTTATGATTTTTTATCCAAGAAAAATATAATTAGATTAAAAATTTTTACATCATCTATTAGTTTATTATTTTTCCTAATTTTATTTTATTTTGGATTTTTAATGTTCGAGGAAGCATTTACCAAAAATTATTCAACTGGAACCGTGTGGGATCCACCACTATGGATACCATACTCATCAATGATGTTGGGGGCTTTATTGATGATATTACAGTATATCGCAGAAATTATAAAACTAACTGATGAAAAGGATTTTAAATAAATGGATCCATTGATTATAGCATTAATTGTTGCGGTCTTTACTTTATTGGTACTTTTTTCTGGAATTCCAATTGCATTTGGTTTGAGTTTTGTTTCGATAGCTCTTTTGGTTACATTTGAAGGTTTTCAAATGCTTGATGTCTTTGCGGAGACGTTTTTTGCAGGATTAAACTCATTTGTTTTACTTTCGATACCAATGTTTATTTTAATGGGAATGGCAGTTGCCAATTCTCCTGCAGGAAAAGATTTATATACAGGATTAGATAGATGGCTTTGGAGAGTACCGGGAGGATTGGTAATTTCAAATATTGGGGCATGTTCAATTTTTGCAGCTTTAAGTGGATCTAGTCCAGCAACTTGTGCTGCAATTGGAACAATGGGAATACCGGAGATGAGAAAAAGAGGTTACTCCGACCAAATTGCAACAGGAACCATTGCTGCTGGAGGAACCTTAGGAGTTTTAATTCCTCCTAGTATTGTTTTGATTGTTTACGGAATCGCAACCGGTACATCAATTGGAAGATTGTTTTTATGTGGTCTTGTACCGGGCTTTATGTTGGCAGGTATGTTTGCGATATGGGCTCTAATACACAGTTATTTTATTGATAAAGATGCAGCAAAAGCTTTGAGAAATAGAGTAAGACCAACTTTAAAAGAAAAACTTGAAGTATTACCAAGAATTCTTCCTTTCTTAGCGATTATCGCTGGTGTGTTGTATGTACTTTATGGAGGAGTCGCAACACCATCAGAGGCTTCTGGAGTAGGGGCATTTTTAGTTTTTGTATTAATTGCTGTTGTATACAAAATTTATCAGCCAAAAAAGATTTGGAACATTGTTAAGGTTTCAATGAAAGAAAGTGTAATGATAATGTTCATTATTGCTGCTTCATATCTTTTTGCATTCACTCTTTCACAACTTTATGTAACTCAATCTCTAGCACAAAGCATGGTGGAATTAAGCTCAAACAAATGGGTTGTGTTCATTCTAATAAACATATTTCTTTTGATAGCTGGTTTCTTTTTGCCTCCAGTTGCAGTTATTGTAATGACTTCAGCAATATTATTGCCAGTGATTACGACTTTAGGTTTTGACCCATATTGGTTTGCAATAGTATTTACAATCAATATGGAGATTGGCTTAATTACACCACCAGTTGGATTAAATCTTTATATTATAAAAGGAATTACCCCAGACGTTAGTTTGTCAGAAATTTTAAAAGGATCTATACCGTTTATGATAATTATGGCTTTAGCTATAGTAATTTTATGTATTTTTCCTGAGATCGTTACATGGTTACCTGATAAAATAATGGGTAAAGACCTTGGATTCTAAAAAAAAAATAAACAGAAAAATATCAGTTGCCCCAATGATGGATTGTACTGATAGACATGATCGTTTCTTTTTAAGACTGATGAGCAAAAATGTAATGCTTTATACTGAGATGGTTGCTACAAAATCAGCAATTCATGGTGATAGAAAAAAAATTTTATCCTTTAGTCCTGAGGAAAAACCATTAGCTCTACAAGTAGGTGGATCTAATAAAGAAGAGTTAGCAGAAGTAGCTAAAATTGCAGAGGATATAGGTTATGATGAAATTAATATTAATCTTGGTTGTCCTAGTAAAAAAGTTCAAAAAAATAAATTTGGAGCATGTTTAATTAAAGAACCTGATTTGGTTGCTGAATGTATTAGTTCAATGGTTAACGCATGTAAAATTCCTGTTACAGCTAAGACAAGAATTGGTTTCGATGATACAGAAGAGTTCGATTATTTAAATAATTTTATTCATAAGATGAGAGATGCTGGTTCAAAAACATTTATTTTACATGCAAGGAAGGCTATTTTGACAGGTTTGTCCCCAAAACAAAACTTAAATATTCCAAAACTAAATTATAAAATGGTTTATGACATTAAAAAAGAAAATCCTAACTTAGAAATAATTATAAACGGAGGGATTACAAAAGTTGATGAAATTAATAATCATTTGAAGTTTTGCGATGGTGTAATGATAGGAAGATCAATATATCAAAATCCATATTCTTTAATTAAAATTGAAAAAGAAATATTTAAGACAAAGAATAGTCCTACAAGGGAACAAGTTGTAGAAAAACTTTTAGAGTATGCTGATAGAGAAGTAAAATCAGGAACAAAAATTAATCATATCATGAGACATACAGTGGGTTTATACCATGGACAAGTTGGGTCTAAAGAATGGAAAAGATATTTAAGTGATAATATGATGGCAAGAGATTCAGATTTTCAAAAAGCGAAGCATATTATGACTATTGTTCAGAATAATGAAAAAGCGATTCAGGCGAATTCATAATGGAAACTTTAGACATTAATGAAATTATAAATCTATTGTTTGTTTTATCTATAGCAGCCTCAGTTGCTGGTTTTATGGCAGGTTTATTAGGTGTTGGTGGTGGTATTATAATAGTGCCTGCTCTTTATTATGCTTTTACTGTTTTAGATTTTGATATTGCAACAAGAATGCATCTTTCAGTTGGTACTTCATTAGCAATTATAATTCCAACTTCTATCATATCAACAAAAACTCATATGGAGTATGATGCAGTTGATTTTAAACTCATAAAATCCTTTGGCATATTTATTTTATTTGGAGTTATCGGGGGAACATTTTTAGCAGTAAACTTAAAAACACCAGCTTTCGTTTTATTCTTTTCCATCATGGCTTTTATAGTTGGTTTATTCTTTATCTTTTTTAGAGAACAACTTTTAAAAAATCCAAAAATGATTTCTGACTCAGCTAAAAATATTTCTGGAGTTATTATTGGTTTCATATCTGTGTTACTAGGGATTGGTGGTGGTTCATTAATGGTTCCTTTTATGAGAACTTTTGGATACGATATTAGGAGATCAATAGGAACTGCAGCAGGAGTTGGTTTTTTGATTGCTGTATTTGGTACAATTACAATGATTACTGGAGGTAAAATTGTAGATAATATTAATACACCCTACAGTCTTGGATATGTGAATTTACTTGGATTTCTAGTGTTCGTGCCAGTAACAATGATAATGGCTAGAGTAGGCGCGAAAGCAGTTTATAAAATAGATAAAAATATTTTGAGCAAGATCTTTGGGATATTTTTAATTATTGTATCGATCAGATCTTTTTTTGAATACTTATCAATAAATTAATATTAACCAGTTCCCCATTTAACCTTATTCCAAATTCTCTCATGAAAATAGTAAAAAAAAAGTGGAAATATTGATCCAACACCGAGAATACCTGCACCTGTGAATGTTCCAGTGTATATGTATCCAAAAATTACCCAATATACAAAAATGATAAATCTCCAAGAAAAAGTTTTAGCTATTGATCTAATTTTTTTATCTGCCATAAAAAAAAAGAGGTGACTTCAGTCTCCCTCCATCACCTCACGAATCTAGATTAAATGATTCTTTACAGTTTTATGAACACTTTTTAGTTGAATCTTTCCCTTATTAAATTTTTTGATCGTACTCACCAATCTTGCCAGTTTTCATTAATGTTTTATCAATGAATTTAAAAATATTTAATTTTCTTTCATCAGAAGTAGGGCTCTCTGTTACTACAACTAATGAGGGTTTATTAGAGGATGCTCTAATTAAACCCCAAGAACCATCTTCAAAAGAAAATCTAACTCCATTTACTGTTATAATTTCCTTTATTTCTTGATTATCTATTTTAATTTTTTGGTCTTTTATTTTTTTAAATTCCCTTACCATTTCGTCAACTACATTGTATTTTTCCTCATCTCTACAAAAAGGCGCCATAGTTGGTGATTGGTAAGTGGTTGGAAGCTCTTTAATTATTTCACTCATTTTTTTATCTTGATTATTTAATAAGTGACAAACTTGAATTGCTGAATTAATTCCGTCGTCGTAACCGTAACCTAATGGTTGATTGAAAAAAAAGTGTCCACTTTTTTCAAATCCAGCTAAAGCTTTTTCACTATGCACTTTTCTTTTGATGTGAGAATGACCTGTTTTCCAATATAAAGTTTCACATTGATTTTTATTTAAAATTTCGTCAGTTGAATAAAGACCTGTAGATTTTACATCCACAATAAACTTTGAACTTTTATGTGAATTCGATAAATTTCTAGCGATTAATAGGCCTATTTTATCAGAAAAAATTTCGTTTCCTTCATTATCAATTACACCAACACGATCACCATCTCCATCAAAACCAAAACCTATATCAGCATTGTTTTCTTTCACTGATCTAACAATTGCATGAAGCATTTCTAAATCTTCAGGGTTTGGATTATATTTTGGGAAATTCCAATCTAAATTACAGTCTAATTCTACCACCTCACACCCAATTCCTCTTAGTATATCAGGGGCAAAAATCCCTGCTGTACCATTACCACAAGCAACAACTGCTTTTATTTTCTTTTTTAATTTATTTTTACTTATTAAATCCTCTTTATAAACTTTATCAAAATCTTTAATTTGTTTTTCATTACCGTTACCTTCAGTAAAATTTTCATTTAAGGTAATTTCTTTTAATTCTTTCATTTCCTCAGGTGCATGCGTTAATCCTTTTTTGATTCCCATTTTTACGCCCGTCCAACCGTTTTCATTATGACTAGCTGTTACCATAGCAACTGCATCGGCATCTAAATTAAATTGTGCGAAATAAACCATTGGTGATAGAGATAAACCAACATCTTCAATAAAACATCCAGTTGATAGTAAACCCTTTTTTAAAGCTAACTTTATCTTTTCACTATATGATCTATAATCATGACCGACTATTATTCTTGGGTTTCCTTTTTTAGTATGTTGTTTAATTTGAGTACCTAGACCTTTTCCAAGATTCGTGATTCCCTGCTCATTAATGTCTTTTTCGTAAATCCATCTAGCGTCATATTCTCTAAAGCCGAAGGGGTCTATTTTTATTGATTGAGACATGCTGTTAATTACTTACATTTTTTTCATTTTTATAGTTGAATTTTTTTTTCACTGTTCTATAAATGTTCTGTTGATTTACATAATATTTAGTATATTAACACCAAGCGCACACAACATATAGTTGTTTTCGCTATATTAACAAGATATATTAACAAAAAATGAATAAAATACTATCGCAGGCATTAAAGAAAGCTGTCTCTGAATATAGCCCCAAGGTCGATGAAGTCCAAAAAAGCAATAGACCAGATTTATTCTCTTTAAATAACGAAACCGAGTTATTTCAAAATGATAAGGGCATAATAATTAAAATTGACCGATCAAAAGATGTAAACTTAACTGATTTTGGTAAGGCAACTTTAAAAGACAGATACCTTGGTCACAATGAATCTTTTCAAGATTTATTTGCGAGAGTAGCTAGCACATATGCTGACGATAATTTGCATGCGCAAAGAATTTATAATTATATAAGTAACCTCTGGTTCATGCCAGCTACACCTGTTTTGTCTAATGGTGGAACTAAAAGAGGTTTACCAATTTCATGTTTTTTAAATGAAGCATCAGATAGCTTAGGTGGCATTCTAGATCTTTGGAGTGAAAATGTTTGGTTAGCTGCAAAAGGTGGAGGTATAGGAAGTTATTGGGGAAATTTAAGATCAATCGGTGAGAAGATTGGTAAAGTTGGAAAAACCTCTGGCATTATTCCATTTATAAAAGTTATGGACTCATTAACTATGGCAATCAGCCAGGGTTCATTAAGAAGAGGATCTGCAGCATGTTATCTTCCAATTGATCATCCTGAGATAGAAGAGTTTATGGAAATGAGAAGACCAACTGGTGGTGATCCAAATAGGAAAGCATTAAATTTACACCATGGTGTTTTGGTTTCAGATGCATTTATGCGAGCTGTAGAAAATGACGAACAATGGGCATTAAAGAGTCCTGCTGACGGAACCATTCAACAAACTATATCTGCAAGAAATTTATGGATTAGATTATTAACAGCGAGAATTGAAACAGGTGAACCTTATATTATTTACATCGATACTGTTAATAGACAAATACCGCAACACCATAAGCTTGCAAACCTTACAGTTAAAACTTCAAACCTTTGCAGTGAAATAACTTTACCTACTGGTATTGATAAAGATGGACGAGATAGAACAGCTGTTTGTTGTTTGTCCTCATTAAATTTAGAAAAGTATGATGAGTGGAAAGATGATCCAGATATGATTGGAGATGTAATGAGATTTTTAGATAATGTTTTATCTGATTTTATTAACAAAGCTCCTGAGCAATTTAAAGATGCTAAATACTCTGCTGAGAGAGAAAGAAGTGTTGGGTTAGGAGTGATGGGTTTCCATTCTTTCTTACAGAAAAAAAGAATTCCACTCGAGTCTGTTATGGCAAAGTCATGGAATAAAAAGATTTTCAAAAATATTCATGAAAAAGTAAATCAAGCCTCAAAAGATTTAGCTGAAGAAAGAGGTGCATGTCCAGATGCTGCAGAATATGGTTTTAAAGAAAGGTTTTCAAACAAAACTGCAATTGCACCAACTGCATCTATTTCAATAATCTGTGGAGGTGCATCACCAGGAGTAGAACCTATTGCAGCTAACAGTTATACTCACAAAACTTTATCAGGATCTTTCAATGTCAGAAATAGATATCTTGAGGAGATTTTGGAAAGTCACGGCAAGAATGATGATGAAACATGGTCAACAATAACTACTAATCAAGGTTCAGTTTCCCATCTAGATTTTTTAACTGATTTAGAAAAAGATGTTTTTAAAACTGCTTTTGAGTTAAATCAAAAATGGATTATTGAGTTGAGTGGTGATAGGACACCATTTATTTCTCAAGCACAATCAGTCAATTTGTTTTTACCAGCAGACGTTCACAAAAAAGAATTACATAGAATTCATTTTGATGCATGGAAAAAAGGTTTGAAAAGCCTTTATTACTGTAGATCAAAATCAATTCAAAGAGCTGAAAATATCAATAATGCTCAATCAACTGATATCACAGCTAATGTATATAAATCTAAAAATCAACAAACTAACGAAGAACCAGAATACGAGGAGTGTTTATCATGTCAGTAGCAGAGAAAATCAAAGTAGAAAAAAAAGAAATTATCCAACCTAAAAAGATGGGTCTTTTAGTAGAAAATCCAGTTTACAAACCATTTAGATACCCTTGGTGTTATGACGCTTGGTTAACACAACAAAGAATCCATTGGTTACCTGAGGAGGTACCACTTGGTGATGATGTTAGAGATTGGCAGAAAAATTTATCACAACCAGAAAAAAATCTTTTAACTCAAATCTTTAGATTTTTTACTCAGGCTGATGTTGAAGTTAATAACTGTTATTTAAGACATTATACAACTGTTTTTAAACCAACTGAAGTTTTAATGATGATGACAGCTTTTGCTGCAATGGAAACAGTTCATGTCGCTGCTTATTCTCATTTATTAGATACTATTGGAATGCCAGAGTCAGAATATTCTGCATTTATGAAGTATAAAGAAATGAAAGACAAATATGATTACATGCAAGGATTTAATGTTAATTCAAAAGAAGACATTGCTAAAACTGTTGCAGTCTTTAGTGCTTTCACTGAGGGTCTACAATTATTCGCAAGTTTTGCGATCCTTTTAAATTTCCCAAGACACAATAAGATGAAAGGAATGGGCCAAATAGTTACTTGGTCTGTAAGAGATGAAACTCTTCACTGCAATTCTATGATTAGAATTTTTAAAGAATTCATTAAAGAGAATCCAGAAATCTGGACACCAAAATTAAAAAAAGAATTATATGAAGCTTGCAGAACTATTATTGAACATGAGGATGCCTTTATAGATTTAGCTTTTGAAATGGGTCCAATGGAAGGATTAACTGCAAAAGAGGTAAAAGACTATATTAGATTTATTGGTAATAGAAGACTAGTTCAATTAGGCTTGGAACCAATTTACGATGTACAAAAAAATCCACTTGGATGGTTAGATACAATGTTAAACGCAGTTGAGCACATGAACTTCTTTGAGGGTCGTGCAACTGAGTATTCTAAAGCATCTACACAAGGAACTTGGGTCGAAGCTTTTAGTTAATTATCTTTGATTTAATTGAACAACTTTTCTGTGTTGGTTACCTTTGTAACTAGCGAGAGGTCTAATCAATTTATTCGCTGCATGTTGTTCAATAATATGTGCTGACCAACCAGTTATTCTTGAAATAACGAAAATAGGTGTGAAAAAATCTGTATCAAAACCCATTAAATGATAAGTGGGACCAGTAGGGTAGTCTACATTTGGATGAATATTTTTTCTTTCAATCATAACTTTTTCAACAATGTTGTAAATTTTTTCAAATTTTTTATCTTTTTTAATTTTAGCAACTTTTCCAAAATATTCTCTCATTGTTGGCACTCTAGAGTCTCCACTTTTATAAACCCTATGACCAAAACCCATTACGACATCTTTATTATCGAGTGCTTTATTAATCCATTTAAGCGCATTTTCGGGTTTTTTTATTTTATTCATCATATGCATTACTTCTTCATTAGCTCCACCATGCAAAGGACCCTTTAAACTTGCGATTGCTCCAGTTATTGCTCCATGAATATCAGATAAACTACTTGTTATAGTTCTTGCGGTAAAAGTTGAAACATTAAAGCTATGTTCAGCATATAAAATTAAAGAAACATCAAAAGCTTTAACAATGTCTTTATTTGGGACTTTACCAAAACACATATGAAAAAAGTTTTCCGAAAAAGAAAGACTATTTTTTGGAGGTATAATTTTTTTTCCTTTTCTAGCTCTATAAAAAGCGGCCAAAGCCACTGGAGTTTTTGCAAAAATTCTCATTACTTTTCTCATGTTAGCCTTAGGTGAATTATCTTTTGTTTCCTTATCTTCCAGACCCATAATGCTTACAACTGTCCTTGCTACATCCATAGGGTGAGCTTTTTTAGGAAATTTCTTAATATCCTCTAATAGAGTTTTTGAGAGTTTTCTCTCTTTTCTTTCTTGTTTTTCAAAATTCTTTAATTGTTTTTTGTTCGGTAGCTCACCGTTTAGAATTAAATAAGCAACCTCTTCAAACTTACATTTTGCACATAAATCTTGAGCAGCATAACCTCTGTAAGTAAGAGAGTTTATTTCAGGCATTACTTTTGAGACTTCAGTTTCGTCTACAACAATTCCTAATAAACCCTTTTTTATTTCATCACTCATTATTCATGACCTTCGGTGTTAAAGTTATAAATTTTTTCGTCCAAACTATTATATTTTTCATAATCTACAAGATCATATAATCGTTTTCTAGTTTGCATTTTATCAATAATGTTGTTTTGGTGTCCATTTGCATAAATGTCTCTTAGACCATCCTCAACATTTTTCATTGCTAATCTTTGAGTTGTAACAGGATAAATAACTATATTATAACCAAGCTCTTCTAATTGTTTGTAATTTAATAATTTGGTTTTACCAAATTCAGTCATGTTAGCTAACAAATAACACGATAGTTCTCTTCTAACTTTTTCAAAATCTTTTTCATCATGAAGTGCTTCAGGAAAAACAATTTCTGCACCAGCATCAATATAAGCTTTACATCTTTCGATCATTTTATCTATTCCTTCTACACTTTTTGCATCAGACCTCGCAATGATCTTAAAATTATTATCTTTTTTTGCAGACACACATTCTTTAATTTTTTTAACCATTGCATCAGTTGATATCAATTCTTTGTTATCCAGGTGACCGCATCTTTTTCTTTCAATTTGATCTTCTATATGAACTCCCGTAATTCCAAACTCCTCAAAAGTTTCTATGGTTTCTTTACAAGATTTAAATCCTGTATCTATATCAACAATCGTAGGAAGGTTTGTAACTCTTGAGATTAAATACGACCGTGTACTAACATCTTGCAAAGTAGTTAAGCCAATATCTGGAAAACCAAGATC
>CACDZR010000002.1 GCA_902557235.1 uncultured Pelagibacteraceae bacterium
TCCAAGTAGTCCTTTGATAATATTGGTATCAGCACTCCATAAATCCAGAAATATAGCCCCAAGAATTATACCAAGTACGTAAACTATAATTGCGATTGAAGTTTTACTCATTTAATAAATTTCTTTTAAAGAGAGAGATACCATTTTTAATTTTATAAGTATAGGACTCTTTAAAACTTTCTAGTTGCCAACCAGTCAATCTTTTTTTAATAGTTTCAAGATTTTCTTTTTTCCATTCGGTAGTTGTATCTTCAAGTTTCCAAATTTTTTTTTCTTCGTTGTTTCTTCCACACCCATAACAATAGCCTGTTTTTGGATCGGTTTTGCAGATACTTATACATGGAGAAACAATCATAATAATATTATAGAGTAAAAATTATTAAATTTACAATAATTGTCGTTGGACAAATAGTTTCAATCATATATAAAACCACTTGAATTTGTGGGGCGATGGCGGAATTGGTAGACGCGTCGGTCTTAGGAACCGATAGAGCAATCTGTGAAGGTTCGAGTCCTTTTCGCCCTACCATTAATATATTATGAAAGTTACAGTAGAAAACAAAAAAGGTCTTAATAAAGATATAAAAGTTTTCATCGATAAAAAGACTATGAATTCTTATATGGATGAAAAATATGAGGAAATTAAAGGCACTGTAAATCTAAAAGGTTTTAGACCAGGAAAAGTTCCAGTAGAAGTTTTAAAAAGACAGTTTGGTAAAGCAGTGTTTAGCGAAGTATTAGACAAAGTTTTAAAAGACTCAACCACAAAAGCTTTAGAGGAAAACAAAATAAAACCTGCGGGACAACCAAAGCTGGATCTTAAAACTTATGGTGAGGATAAGGATCTTGAATATATTATTTCTGTTACAGAGTTTCCTAAAGTTGAATTAAAATCTATAGAAAATATTAAATTTGATGAATACACGGTTAAAATCGATGAGAGCGAAACTGACAAAAGAATTAAAGAGATAGCTAAAAATACACCTAGCTTCAAAGATGCTCCACCTGAAACAAAAGCAAAAGAGGGTGATTTAGTATCTTTTGATTACACAGCTACAGTTGATGAAAAATCATTTAAAGGAGGGGATGGAAAAAATACTCAATTAACTTTAGGTAAAGATTTATTTTTAAAAGGTTTTGATAAACAATTAGTAGGCGTTAAAAAAGATGATCAAAAAATTGTTGAAGCTACTCTACCTGAAAATTTTCCTGAAAAAGAGTTAGTAAATAAAAAAGCAAAATTTAATTGTAAAATTTTATCAGTCAAAATTTCAGAGGAAGTAAAAATTGATGATCAATTTGCAAAAAATTTAGGGGCTAAAGATTTAAAAGATTTAAGAACTCTTATTTCAAAACAAATTAACGATGAATATAAGAACTCACTAGACAGATTATCTAAAAACCAAATTCTTAAAGAATTAGAGAAATTTAAAGTAGATGAAATTCCTCAAAATTTAGTTGATGAAGAGGTAAAAGTCCTCTCTCAAGGAATGACAGATGAAGATAAAAAAAAGAGTAAAGATAATTTTGAAGAGATAGCAAAAAAAAGAATTAAAGTTGGTTTAATATTAAATGAATTTGGTGAGCAAAATCAGATAAAAGTATCAGAACAAGAATTACAGGCTGAAGTTCAAAAACAAATAAGAATGATGCCTGGTCAAGAAAAAATGGTAATGGATTTTTATCAAAAGAATCAATCAGCTCTTGCTAGCTTAAGAGGAACAGTCTATGAAGAAAAAATTTTAAATCTTGTTAAACAGAAAGCTAAGTCTAATAAAAAAGAGGTTTCGAAAGAGGAAGCCGAAAAAATATTAAAACAATCTCAAAATCAAGATGAGGGAACAGAACAAGCTTCAAAGAAAAAAGTTGAGACTAAAAAAAAAGAGGTAAAAAAAACCACACCAAAAACTAAGTCTCCTGCCAAAAAAACAAAAAAAGTTAGCAAAAAGTAATCTCAAGTTGTATAAGTAATACGAATCAACTTTATGAATAATAAACTGTCAGAACACATGAGTAGCTTAATTCCAATGGTTGTTGAGCAATCAAGCAAAGGTGAAAGAGCTTACGATATTTATTCAAGACTTTTAAAAGAAAGAATTATTTTTTTAACTGGTCAAATAAATGACAATGTTGCTTCATTAGTTACAGCTCAATTATTATTTTTAGAGGCAGAGGATCCAAAAAAAGAAATTTTTTTATATATTAATAGTCCAGGTGGACTAGTTACTGCAGGTTTAGGTATTTACGATACCATGCAATATGTAAAACCAGATATTTCAACTTTATGCATTGGACAAGCAGCTTCAATGGGATCTTTTTTATTATCTGCAGGAACAAAAGGAAAAAGATTTTCACTTCCAAATTCAAGAATTATGGTTCATCAACCATCTGCGGGATTTCAAGGACAAGCTACTGATATTGAAATTCATGCGAATGAAGTATTATCATTAAAAAAAAGATTGAATGAAATATATTCTAAACATACTGGCAAATCTGTGGATGAAATTAAAACTGCTTTAGAAAGAGATAATTTTATGACTGCGGATACAGCCAAATCTTTTGGTTTAATAGACTCTGTAGTAGAAAAAAGATCTTAGAACACCACATATAGATTATACAATCCAAAACTTGATTATGGGGAGTCATTTATAATAAAGTATTGATATTGATTCGTTTAAAATTTTATGAACACAAATAATAAAAATATTCTTTATTGCTCTTTCTGCGGCAAAAGCCAACACGAAGTCAGAAAATTAATTGCAGGCCCAACTGTTTTCATCTGTGATGAATGTGTTGAGCTTTGTATGGATATTATAAAAGAGGAAAGCAAAGATACATTTGTCAAACATCAAGATGGATTACCGTCTCCAAAAGAAATTTGTACTGTTTTAGATGACTATGTTATTGGTCAGTCTCATGCAAAAAAAGTTTTATCAGTAGCGGTTCATAATCATTATAAAAGATTAAATTATGAAAATAAGACAAGTAAAAATGTAGAGCTTGCAAAATCTAATATACTCTTAGTTGGTCCAACTGGATGTGGAAAAACTTTATTAGCACAAACTTTGGCTAGAATTTTAGATGTTCCGTTTACAATGGCTGATGCAACAACTTTAACTGAAGCAGGTTACGTAGGAGAGGATGTTGAAAATATTATTTTAAAATTATTACAAGCAGCAGATTATAATGTTGAAAAAGCTCAAAGGGGAATTGTGTACATTGATGAGGTTGATAAAATTAGTAGAAAATCAGAAAATCCATCTATTACAAGAGACGTTTCTGGTGAAGGTGTTCAACAAGCTTTATTAAAGATAATGGAAGGAACAATTGCAAGTGTACCTCCTCAAGGTGGTAGAAAACACCCTCAACAAGAATTTTTACAAGTCGATACTACAAATATTTTATTTATTTGTGGAGGAGCATTCGCGGGACTTGATAAAATCATTTCTCAGAGAGATAAAGGAACATCTATAGGTTTTGGAGCAGATGTTAAAAACATACAAGATAAAAAGACTGGTGAGTGGATGAAGAACTTAGAGCCTGAGGATTTACTTAAATATGGATTAATACCCGAGTTTATTGGAAGATTACCTATGATTGCCACTCTAGAAGATTTAGATGAAAAATCTTTAATCAAGATACTGCAAGAACCAAAAAATTCGTTAACAAAACAATATCAGGAGTTATTTAAACTAGATGGTGCAAAATTAGTATTTAAAGACTCTGCACTTAAAGAAATTGCAATTAAAGCAATTAGCAAAAAAACAGGAGCAAGAGGTTTAAGATCTATTTTAGAAAATATACTTCTTAAAACTATGTATGATTTACCGAGTCAAGAAAATATTGAAGAGGTAATAGTCGACTCATCAGCGGCTAAGGGTTTGTCGCAGCCTATAATTGTTCACTCAAAAAAGGATGGCAAATCCAAAACTACTAAGACATCAGCGGCTTAATAACCATAATAACTTGTAAAAAGGTATTGCAAAAATAATTTTAATATCCATATTTGCAATATGAACGTAAAAACTTCTTCACCATTATTACCACTAAGAGACATTGTGGTTTTTCCGAGCATGGTAATTCCTCTTTTTGTTGGAAGAGATAAATCAATTTCTGCTCTAAATGAGGTGATGAAAAAAGAAAAAAAGATAATTCTAGTAACTCAAAAAAATTCAGAAATCGATGATCCTAAGAAAACAGACATATTTATGTATGGATGCGAAGGTAGCATCTTACAACTTTTGAAACTTCCAGATGGAACAGTAAAAGTTTTGGTAGAGGGCATTAGAAGAGTAAAAATTATTGATTTTAAAGATAATGAAAAATTTATAACATGTGATTTTACACCTTACAATGATGTGATCGATGGTGATGAAGATTTGTACCCATTAGCTGTAACAGCAATCAGAAGAATGGAAAAGTTAACTTCTATAAATAAAAAAGTTTCTAGTGAGACTATTAATACAATTAAACAATTAAAAGACCCATCTCAGATTGCAGATAATATTGCTTCACACATCACAGCAACAATTTCAGAGAAACAACAAATCTTTGAGACTATAGATGTTAAGAAAAGATTAAATGCAATCATAAAAATAATGGAAAATGAGACAAGCATTATTGGAGTAGAAAAAAGAATTAGAGGAAGAGTTAAAACTCAAATGGAAAAAACTCAAAGGGAGTATTACTTAAATGAACAATTGAAAGCTATCCAAAAAGAGTTAGGTGAAATTGAAGATGGCAAAGATGAGAATACAAGTTTAAATAAAGCTATCCTCAAATCAAAAATGCCAAAAGACGTTGAAAAAAAATGTCTTCAAGAATTAAAAAAATTAAAAAACATGAGCCCAATGTCAGCAGAAGCTACAGTTGTAAGAAATTATCTAGACTGGATGATAGACCTTCCTTGGCATAAAAAAAGTGATGTTGTTATAGATTTAAAAAAGGCCCTTGAAGTTTTAGATAAAGATCATTTTGGTTTGGAAAAAGTAAAAGAGAGAATTATTGAATTTTTAGCAGTTCAAAAAAGAATGGATAAAATTAAAGGACCTATTTTATGCTTAGTAGGACCGCCTGGTGTTGGAAAAACTTCTTTAGGAAAATCAATTGCTAAAGCAACCAATAGAGAGTTTGTAAGAATGTCAGTAGGTGGAATGAGAGATGAAGCTGAAATTAGAGGTCATAGAAGAACCTATATTGGCTCTTTACCAGGTAAAATTATTCAAATGATGAAAAAAGCTGGAACTAAAAATCCATTAATACTTTTAGATGAAATTGATAAAGTTGGAAATGATTACAGAGGAGACCCTTCTTCAGCTTTATTAGAGGCTTTGGACCCAGAGCAAAACACGACTTTTAATGATCACTATCTAGAAGTAGATTATGATTTATCTGATGTAATGTTTGTGACTACAGCCAATACATTAAATATTTTACCTCCATTGTTAGATAGAATGGAAGTTATAAGATTAGCAGGCTACACAGAAGATGAAAAAATAAATATTGCAAATAAATATCTTCTTCCAAAACAAATAAAAGATAATGGTGTAAAGGAAAAAGAAATGAATTTAGGTGATGATATCATTAAAGAAGTAATTAGAAGCTACACAAAGGAGTCTGGAGTAAGAAATCTTGAGAGAGAAATTTCTAAGATAGCAAGAAAAGTAGTTAAAAAAGTTGTTGCTGGAGAGGAAAAAGAAGTCAATATTGATACAAAAAATCTACCAGACTTTTTGGGAGTTCCTAAATTTAAATCAGGTGAGTTAGAGTCTGAAAATAGAATAGGTATAGTCACAGGATTAGCATGGACAGAGTATGGTGGAGAGATTTTAAAAATAGAGACAGTAACAATGCCAGGTAAAGGTCGTATGCAAATTACTGGTAAACTTGGTGATGTCATGCAAGAGTCAGTCAAAGCAGCAAAATCATTTGTAAGATCAAAATGTTTAGAATATGGAATAATTCCTCCATTATTTGAGAAAAAAGATTTTCATATTCATGTTCCTGAGGGAGCGACTCCAAAAGACGGACCGTCTGCTGGAATAGGAATGGTTACATCAATAGTTTCATCAATTACAAACATTCCGGTAAAAAGAGATGTGGCTATGACAGGTGAAGTAACATTGACTGGCCAGGTATTACCTATTGGTGGGCTAAAAGAAAAGCTATTAGCAGCTCATAGAGCAGGTATAAAAGAGGTTTTAATTCCAAAAGAAAATGAAAAAGACCTGGTAGATATGCCAAAAAAGATTATTGATGAGATAAAAATTACTCCAGTTGAGTTTGCTGATGAGGTTTTAAAGATTGCCCTAACTAAAGAGCTTAAGAAGACAGAGTGGGTTGAGGTTGATATGTCTAAAAAAGATGATAAATCTCAAGCGAGCATCCAATAATCTTTAATTTTTCCAGATATTTACTTAAATAAAATTTTCTGATCTAAGCTGATTTATCACTAGATCTATATAAATATTTTAGGTAACCTATTTTAAATAAAATAATAACTAAGGGAAATAAATATGAATAAATTAAGTAAAATAATCGTTGTATTGTTCTCATCTTTATTCTTAAGTTTTGCAGCAAACTCAGTTGAAGTAAAATTTGGACATGTGGGTAAACCAGGTTCTCTATTTTCAGCTTCAGTTGATCATTTTGCTAAACTTGCTAATAAGAGATTAGGTAACAAAGGTAAAGTAACTGTATTTGGTTCTTCGCAACTTGGAAAAGACAAACAAGGAATGCAGAAACTAAAATTAGGTACAGTTAATATGTGGTTACCTTCATCAGTAATGGCTTCTATTCATGATGAGTTTGGTGTTTTTGATATGCCTTTTATTATTAAAGACAGAAAGCACATGGCTAAAGTAGAAAAAAATGTTTTACCAGGTATGTTTAAAAACCTTGAAGATAAAACTGGCTACAAAGTTATTGCTGTATGGGAAAATGGTTTTAGACATATAACAAATAATACTAGACCAATTAATACTCCAGGTGATTTAAAAGGAATTAAATTAAGAACTCCTAAATCAAAATGGAGAGTTAAAATGTTCCAATCATATGGTGCAAACCCAACTCCAATGTCTTTTTCTGAAGTATTCACTGCTTTGAAAACAGGTACAATGGATGGACAAGAAAACCCATATGCTCAAATAGCTAGTGCTAAATTTCAAGAAGTTCAAAAATATTTATCAATCACAGGTCACGTTTATACTCCTGCTTATGTAACTGTTCATAAGGATCACTGGAGCAAACTACCTGCAGATGTTCAAGATATTTTAGAGAAAGCTGCTAAAGACACTCAAAAATTTGTCTACAAAGAAGCTGCTAAACTTGAAAAATCTTTATTAAAAGTAATTAAAGATGCTGGTGTCCAAGTTAATGAAGCGGACAAAGGTGCTTTTATTGCAGCTAGTAAAGGGATTTACGATCAGTTTGGATCAGAAGTTCCTACTGGTGGTGCTTTAGTTAAAAAAGTATCATCTTTAGCAAAATAATATAGTTTATTATTCTAATCAGGCCCTCATTCAGAGGGCCTGAGTATTATATGAAATTACAAAATTTTATAAATTCGTACGAAAAAATATTAAAATTAATACTGTTTATAATGATGGTAGCATTAGCAGTAACGGTTTTGCTTGGAGTTACCTTTCGTTTTGCAGGCAGCGCTTTAGTTTGGTATGATGAAGTTGCTGCAGTCCAGCTTGCGTGGATAACATATTATGGTTCAGCATATGCTGCATTAAAAGGATCACATATAAGTGTCCCAAGTATATTTAAAGCTTTTCCACTACCTCTAAGAAAGATTTTCTTTGTAGTTTCTAAACTTGTTGTTTATGGCTTTTTAATACTTTTAGCATATTACGGGTATTTAGTTTTAACTTTAATTACAGGTGAAACATTAGTAACATTGGAATGGGTTCCCCAACCATTTGTGCAATCTGTTATTCCGATTGCATCATGTCTTTTTATTTTATCTGAAACCTTAAGAATTCCAGAAGATTATAGAAATTTAGTTCTACAAAATACGGGTGACGAGCAAACAGGAGATATTTAATGATAATTTTAACAATGTTTATGGTCTTGTTACTCTTGTTGTCTATAAATGTACCTATTGCGATTGGCCTTGCAGTAACAACTATTATTGCAATGGTAATGAAAACAGGCACAAGTTTTCTTATTGATACTGCAATCGTAATGTTTGATGGATCAATGAAGTTTCCATTGATTGCAATTCCACTATTTATTTTAGCTGGATCAATTATGAATAGCGCTGGTATTTCACGAAGATTAATAGCCTTTGCCTCAGCTCTTGTTGGATTTATTAAAGGTGGGTTGAGTATGATTAATATCGCAACCTCAATGTTTTTTGCTGAAATCTCTGGATCAGCAGTTGCTGATGTTGCTGCACTTGGTTCTATTTTAATTCCCGCAATGAAAAAGAAAGGATATCCAGGGGCATTTGCTGCTGCAGTGACTTCATCTTCAGCATCTTTAGCAATTATTATTCCACCATCAATACCAATGATTGTTTATGCAGTTATGTCTCAAAGTTCAGTTGTTCAATTATTTGTGGCTGGAATTATTCCTGGAGTAATCGGTGGTTTCTTTTTAATGTTAGCTGCCTATGTAACAGCAAGAAAGAAAAATTTTCCTGTAGAAGAGACATTTAATATACCGAATGTTAAAAAAACTGCAAAAGATGCAGCTTTAGCTTTTCTATTACCAATAATTATTCTTGGAGGAATTTTTGGAGGTGTAGTAACAGCAACTGAAGGAGCTGGCTTAGCGGTGGTAGCATCTTTAGTAATAGGTTTTATTTATAAAGAAATAGATTTTAAAAGATTATATGAGTCAGCTTGCGAGGGAGCAATACAGACAGCATCCGTAATGTTATTAGTTGCAGCATCTGTTTTATTGGGAGAGTTTTTAACAATTGAACAAATTCCACAAAAAGTTGCTGAATCAATTATTGACTTTACTAATAATAAATATGCAGTTTTAGGAATATTAAATATATTTTTATTAATTATAGGTTTCTTTTTACACTCAGTTGCAGCAATAATCTTAACTGTACCAATAGTAATGCCATTAGTTAATGCAGTTGGTATTGATCCTGTTCATTTTGGAATAATTGTAACTTTAAATTTAGCTATAGGACAACAAACACCTCCGGTAGCAAGTGTATTAGTAACAGCTTGCTCGGTTGCAAAAGCAGATATTTGGGATGTAACAAGATCAAACATATCATTTATATGTGTGTTGTTAGTTTTATTACTTTTAGTAACTTATGTTCCAGCAATACCAATGACACTAGTAGAATATTTTTATAGGAGTTAGATGAGCAGTTTAGTTAAGCTAAATAAAATAAATAGTCATTTATCTGAAGTTATCATTAATAGACCAGAAAAATTAAATGCAATGACTAAACCAATGTGGATAGAACTTGGGAAAATTTTTAAGAAAATTTCAAAAGAAAAAAATCTTAGGTGCGTTATCATAAGAGGCGAAGGTGGAAAATCTTTTTCACCTGGGAATGACATTGGAGAATTTAAAAAAGAAAGATCGTCATCAAAATTAGCAAAATCATATGGTAAGTTTTTACATGGAACTTTGGGATCAATTTTTAATTGTCCGGTACCTACAATTGCTATGATTGAGGGAATTTGCGTGGGAGGTGGTTTAGAAATAGCTGCTTGTTGTGATATAAGAATTTGCGGAAAAAGCTCAAGATTTGGTATACCAATAAAAAGACTCGGTTTAACTATGGCTGCAAAAGAACTTGAAGTTCTTTTAAAAGCAACAACTTATTCAACAGCTATGGAAATTTTATTCGAGGGAAGGGTATTTGACTCTCAAGAGGCTTTAGAAAAAAGATTAGTAAATAGAGTAGTTAATGATGAAGACGTTAAGAAAGAAGCATATAAATCAGCTGAACTTATATGCGAAGGTGCACCTAAAGTAGCTAGATGGCACAAAGAGTTTGCGAGAAACATTTTAAAGAAAGGCAAAGTAACAGAAAAAATAAATAATCTTGGTTACAAATGCTATGATACTGAGGATTTTAAAATTGGATATCAATCATTCCTGAATAAAACTAAGCCAAAATTTAAAAATAAATAAATAATAAATGGCATCATTAAAAGGCATTCGAGTATTAGAGATGGCTCAAATAATGGCTGGTCCTACCTGCGGATTATTATTAGCAGATCTAGGAGCCGAAGTTATTAAAATAGAAAAAACTCCAGGAGGTGACGATACTAGAAATTTCCTTCCTCCAGATGTCAATGGAGTATCAGCAGCATACTTAATGATGAATAGAAATAAAAAAGGTATCGCTTTAAATTTAAAAGATAAAGAAGGAATTGAAATTTTTAAGACAATGATAAAAAATTCTGATGTAGTTTTAGAAAATTTTAGAAAAGGAACATTAGAAAAACTAGGTATTGGTTATGATACAATGTCAAAGATTAATCCTAAAATTATTTTATGTGAAATTTCTGGATACGGGAGAACAGGTCCCTATGCAAATAAAGGAGGATTTGATTTAGTAGCACAAGGTATGAGTGGTTTAATGAGTATTACTGGTGAAGATAAAAATAAACCACCAATGAAAGTAGGAGCGCCACTTACAGATATCACTGCAGGATTACTTGCTGCAAGCGGTATTTTAGCTGCTTTAATTCATAGAGAGAAAACTGGTGAAGGTCAAAAAGTTGATACATCTTTGTATGAAGCAGGTATAGTTCATACTTATTGGCAATCTGCAATTGCTGGTGCAACTGGTGTATCTCCAGGTCCTCTTGGATCAGCTCATCCTTTAACTGCACCTTATCAAGCGTTTAAAACAAAAGATAAATGGATAACTATTGGTGCATCAAATCAGAATACATGGCTTATGTTATTAAAGGCAATCAATCGTCTAGATCTTAATGAGGATGAAAAGTTTTCAACTAACTCGAGTAGAAAAGAAAATTTGAATGAACTTGTAGAAATACTCAATAAAGAATTTATAAAAAAACCTTCTCAAGAATGGTTGAAAATATTTGATGAGAATGGTTTGCCATGTGGTCCTATAAATTCAATTACTGACATGTTTAAAGACCCTCAAACTATTGAAAGAGAGATGATTATTGAGGTAAACAACAAAAAAGCTGGAACAAGCAAAGCTGTTGGAATGCCAATTAAATTTTCTAAAAGCAAAACTGAAAAATCTAAAGGTGCACCAGATTTAGGTGAGCATACTAGAGAAGTAATGAAAAATTTTGGCTATAAAGATGAAGATATAGATGAGCTCTATAACAAAAAAATAATTCTTTAATTTACAGTCTCAAAAATTTTAAACAATAATTCTGAAATATGTTTACCTTTTTTTTCTGATAAATCAGATATTTGATGTCTACAGCTTGTACCATTTGCAACAATGAAATCATTTTCATTACTACTATTAATTGCAGGTATTAAAGATAGATTAGCCATTTTTTTTGAAGTTTCGTAAGTTTTACTATCATAGCCAAAAGAACCTGCCATCCCACAACAACTAGAGTCTATCATCTTATTATTTATATTTAGCTCAGATAAAAGATCTTTAAGTCCTTTCATTCTATCTTGAGACTTTTGGTGACAATGTCCATGAATCAAAACATTTTGACTAAAACTATTTGATTTAACATTTTTATCTTTTTTAATTTGTTCTAAAATAAACTCCTCTAGTAAATAAAATCTGTTTTTTATTTTATCTCTATTTTTTATACCCTTAAGTGATTGATACTCATCATTAAAAGTAAGCAAACAAGACGGTTCAATACCTACAATAGGTAATTCAAAATAGTTATTTTTTATAATGTAGTCATTAAATCTATTCAATTCTTCTGCAGCCTTATCTAGTTGACCATACGATATATAAGTTCTTCCACAACAGAGTGGTCTATCAAGTTTATCACTACCAAAACTTGGGACCACTGCTTGATAACCAAATTTATTTAATACTTTAATTGTATAGACCAAATTTTCATTCTCAAAATTTATATTAAAGGTATCTGCAAATAAAATTACTTTATTTTCTGAAATTTCTTGATTGTTATATATATCTTTTAAAGCCTTTTGATTTTGGACTTCAGGCAGGCTTCTTTCAGTTGCAAAACCAAATTTTTTAATAATGTTAGAAATAACTGGAAAATTTTTAATTTTATTAATTATTGGATTTATGATTTTATATAACCAAATCAGCCTAGGCATATCAGAGATAATCTTATCTTTAATTCTCATACTAAATTTTTTGTAATAATGAGAGAGAAATTCACTTTTCATCTTAGCCATATCCACAGACATTGGACATTCTCTTTGACAAGCTTTACAGCTCACACAAAGCTCCATTGTTTCATACATTTCTTTAGATGCAAAAGATCCTTCTGGTAATTGATTAGAAAGTGCAAGTCTTAATGTGTTTGCTCTTCCTCTAACTAAATCTTTTTCTTCTTTCGTTACTCTGTATGAAGGGCACATCACTCCTGAATCTAATTTTCTGCATGCACCATTGTTATTACACATTTCAATAGCATCTGAAAATTGACCCCAGTTAGACCAGTCATAATGAGTACTTATATTTTCTGTTTGATAATCTGATTTATATCTCATCAATGATCTATCGTTTGATTTAAAGGGTCTTACAATTTTACCTGGATTTAATAAATTTTTATTATCAAAAGTATCCTTAATTTCTTCGAATGCGTTTGTAATATTCTTTCCAAACATCATCTCATGAAACTCTGATCTAACTATCCCATCTCCGTGTTCACCTGAATGAGAACCTTTGTAATCTTTAACCATTTCAAAAGTCTCTTCAGAAATAGATCTCATATTTTTAATGTCCTGATCAGACTTCATGTTCAAAACTGGTCTTACATGAAGTGTTCCAACTGATGCATGAGCGTAAAACATTCCACTTGTATTATACTTTTTGAATATTTCATTTAATCTCGCAGTGTATTCTGCCAAGTGGTCTAAAGAAACTGCACAATCCTCTATAAATGCAACTGGCTTTTTATCTCCCTTCATTGACATCAAGATATTTAATCCAGCTTTTCTAATCTCAAAAACTTCTTTTTGCTCTGATAAATCTGTAAAAAAAGAAAATTGATTTTTATTATTTTGATTAAGAACTAAATATTCAAGGTCTTTTATTTTTTTCTCATAAATATTTTGATCCGTGTCGATAAATTCAACCATCAAAACTGCCTCTGGGTTACCTTTTATATATTTCTTAATACCACCAGCATACATTGGAATTTCTTTTGCTAGATTTAATAAATTTTGATCCATTAATTCGACACAAGTTGGATTCAATTTAACGATCTCTTTTGTTAATTCCATAGCTTGATGAAAGTTATCAAAATAACAAACACCTAAAATTTTGTTTTTAGGTATTTCAGATAACTTTAATTTTATTTTATTAAAAAGTGATAATGTTCCTTCAGAACCGACTAATAGATTTGATGAATTAAATCCATTCGGATCTATTAAATCAATGTTATATCCACCAACTCTTCTTTGAGTAGTTGGCCAATTTTCATCAATATCTTCACTAACTTTTTGTCTTAAATGTAAAAACTTATCAATAATCTTATAAAAACGATCTTGATTATTAGTCGTTGCTAGATAGTTTTTATTAATTTGATCGAAAGTATGGATTGAACCATCATCTAAAATTGCTTCTATAGCTAGTACATTGTGAACCATATTTCCATAATACAAAGATCTTGATCCACATGAATTATTTGCAGACATACCCCCAATTGTTGCCCTACTACTTGTAGATACATCTACAGGAAACCATAGACCATGCGGTCTAAGAAATGAATTTAAATGATCCAATACAACGCCTGGCTGAACCCAGACATATTTTTCTTCTACATTGAGTTCTAATATTTTGTTTTGATGTTTTGAGTAATCAAGAACTACACTTTCACCTACAGTTTGACCGCATTGAGAACTTCCACCGCCTCTAGCTAGAAGAGGAATAGAATTTTTTTGAGAATATTCCATTAGGTTTAAAACATCATTTGTATTTTTTGGAAGAACCACACCAAGAGGTTTGATTTGATAAACTGATGCATCTGTACTGTATCGACCTCGAGAAAATTCATCAAATAAAGTCTTTCCGTCAACTTTATTACTAATTTCTTTTTCTATTTTTTGTAACTGATTTGAACTAAACCGCATAAAACTTAATTAAAGGTTTATTTATTTTTGTAAACTAGTTTACCGAACTTTTTTAACGCGGTTTCTGAAATTTCTAATCCTAATCCAGGATTTTCATTGAGATGTATCCAGCCATTACTCATTTTATGGGGATTTTCAAATAATTGAGCTTGAAGAGGATCTCTTTCATCATCAAATGACTCAACTATTCTTCCCGATGGTGATGATGCAACCAAAGGAGCATGTATATAACAATCATGATGTGGAGCTATATCTAAATGATTTAATTCACATAAAGCAGATAGTTTTTTTCCATTTGTAAAACCACCAAACATAGTGCAATCGAATTGTAAAATTTGTATAGCATTTTCCTCAATCATCGATCTACACCCGTAAATCGTGATTTCACTTTCTCCTCCAGATAATGGAATTTTTGTTTGTTGGGATAAAAGTTTTAAATTTCTTCTGTCATCTTCCCATCTCACTGGCTCTTCTATCCAAGTTGGATTAAATCTTCCAAATTCTTTTACACCTTCAATAGCTGTTTTTAGGTCCCATGCTCTATTAACGTCTATCATTAGATCTTTATCGTCACCAATTTCTTGTCGAATTATCTCTAATCTTTTTGCGTCTTCTTTAATACTTAATCCACCCACTTTTACCTTAAAGCTTTGATGACCAATTTTAATTAATTTTTGTAATTCATTTCTAAGTTCTTTTTCGTCTTTACCATCTCTGTAATAAGCACATGTTACATATACTGGGATTTTATTTCTGAAACCTCCAAATAACTTATAAAGTGGAATTTTAGAGGCTTTACCTATTAAATCCCAGCAGGCAATATCTAAAGCTGCAGAAATTCTGATTAAAGCTTCTCTACTCCAACCTTTTTCATTACTTTGGCGTGTATCTGTTAATTTAAAAATTTTTTCATATATTTTTTCTGGACAAAAAGGATCTTCCCCAATTATCAAATCTTGTAATCCATTAGAGAAAGGTTTGATAATTGGTTTGATATCTGTATAGCTTGTCGCTAGTCCAAAACCAGAATTACCATCTTTAGTTTTAATTTTTATCAATAATTCATTTGCAGTTGGAACTATAAAATGGCTTACCCAATGAGGATTAACTTCATCAGGGTTATTTAAAACATAAACTTCTAAAGTCTCGATTAAATTACTACTATTTGTCATACATTATAAGTTTGATTATGTAATTTCTTTAGCATATACAGCAGAATGGCAATTTCAAACAATATAAGACCGGGTCGACATTTTTTGCAGATACCAGGTCCAACAAACGTTCCTGATAGAGTTTTAAGAGCAATGGATTATCCAACAATAGATCATAGAGGCCCTGATTTTGCGGAACTTGGTTTGAGAGTTTTAGATAGAATAAAATTAATTTTTAAAACTTCTGAGCCTGTAATAATATTTCCTGCATCGGGTACAGGTGCTTGGGAAGCAGCTATAGTAAACACTTTAAGTGCTGGTGATAAAATTCTAATGTTTGAAACAGGACATTTTTCCACTCTCTGGTATGATATTGCAGAAAAATTTAAACTAGAAATTGATTTTGTAAAAGGTGACTGGAGAACGGGAGTTGACCCAAATATTGTTGAACAAAAATTAAAAGAAGATAAAGAAAAAAAAATTAAAGCTGTTTGTGCAGTTCACAATGAAACATCTACAGGAGTAACAAGTAGAATTGGTAAAATAAGAAAAGCAATGGATAACGCTGAACATCCTGCTTTATTATTTGTTGATACAATTTCTTCACTTGGTTCAATAGACTATAGACATGAAGAATGGAAAGTTGATGTAACAGTTGGTGGATCTCAAAAAGGATTATTATTACCTCCAGGACTTTCCTTTAATGCAATAAGTTCAAAAGCACTTAAGGCTTATGAAAGTTCTGATTTACCGAAATCATATTGGGACTGGAAACCAATGTTAGAAAATAATAAAAAAGGGTATTTCCCATATACACCAGCAACAAATTTATTATATGGATTAGATGAAGCAATAAATATGTTGACTGAGGAGGGATTAGAAAATGTTTTTATAAGACACAAAAGATTTGCAGAAGCTACTAGAATTGCAGTAAAAGCTTGGGGCTTAGAAATTCTTTGCAAAAATCCAGAGGAATATTCTGACTCATTAACAGCTGTGATGGTTCCAGATGGACATGACGCAGACTCTTTAAGAAAAATAATTTTAGATCATTACAACATGTCTTTAGGAACAGGCTTAGCAAAGGTTGCAGGTAAAATTTTTAGAATTGGACACTTAGGAGATTTTAACGAATTGATGTTAGCTGGAACTTTAGCTGGTGTTGAAATGGGATTAATGAAGTCAAAGATACCTTACAAAAAAGGTGGAATACTTAAAGCACTTGATTATCTTTGTTAACTTATAAAAGATTTTTAATAAAAATTATTTTTAGGCCATTTTTTCTATAGTAATAGAACTTGACGTTATTTTATCAAAAGATATAAATCATCCTATTTTGGTTATGGGCGGTTAGCTCAGTTGGTAGAGCATCTCGTTTACACCGAGGGGGTCAAAGGTTCGAGTCCTTTACTGCCCACCAAAAGAATCAAAAGTGGGGGTGTAGCTCAGTTGGTTAGAGCGATCGCCTGTCACGCGATAGGTCGAGGGTTCGAGTCCCTTCACTCCCGCCACTTTGAATGTTTACCACTGATAATCATTATCAAATTTACTGTATATTTTGAATAATGTGACCTAACACCACTTCATCTAGGTTTAAAAAATGATATATATTCCACCATGACTGCAGAATTTTTAAAGGATTATTTACCTATAATATTGTTCCTGATTATTGCATTAGGATTAAGTTGTGCATTTATAGTAATTAATTTTATTCTATCTCCAAAAAATCCGGATCCAGAAAAGTTATCAGCTTATGAATGTGGATTTGAACCATTTCAAGACTCAAGAATGGAATTTGATGTTCGTTTTTATTTGGTTGCAATACTTTTTATAATTTTTGATCTTGAAATAGCATTTTTATTTCCGTGGGCAATTTCTTTAGGAAATATAGGAATTTTAGGTTTTTCCTCAATGATGATTTTCTTATTCATACTTACGATTGGATTTATTTATGAATGGAAAAAAGGCGCTTTAGACTGGGAATAAAATTTTTTTAAATGAATAATAAGATAGATCAGATTCCAGAAGAGTTTAAACAACTTGCTGAAGATTTTAGTAAGAATGGATTTATTACTACTTCATTAGATAATCTAATAAATTGGTCAAGGTCAGGATCATTACACTGGATGACCTTTGGTCTTGCTTGTTGTGCAGTTGAAATGATGCAAACTGCCATGCCAAGATATGATTTAGAAAGATTTGGTGCTGCACCTCGTGGATCACCAAGACAATCTGATGTAATGATTGTTGCTGGTACTTTAACTAACAAAATGGCACCAGCTCTAAGAAAAGTTTACGATCAAATGCCTGAGCCAAGATATGTTATATCGATGGGTAGTTGTGCTAATGGTGGCGGTTACTATCACTACTCTTATTCAGTAGTAAGGGGTTGTGATCGTATAGTACCAGTTGATATTTATGTTCCTGGATGTCCTCCATCTGCAGAAGCTTTATTATATGGAATAATGCAATTACAAAAAAAAATAAGAAATAAAGGATCTATTAGTAGATAACATGAATAACTTAATTGATTTAGAAAAAAAAATTAATTCAGAGCTTGGTACCAAAATTAATAGTTCTGAAATAAAACATAATCAAATTTATCTTGGGATAGATAGTGAAGATTTAATTGACGTAGTTCTATTTGTAAAAACTAATAAAGATACAAAATTTAGACAACTTATAGATATTACAGTTGTTGATTATCCTGAAAGATCCAAAAGATTTAAAATTGTATATTTATTTCTTAGTCATGAGTTTAATCAAAGAATGATCTTAAGTTATGACATAAGTGAAAATGAAGTTATTTCATCATTAACTTCAATTTTCCCATCAGCTAATTGGATGGAAAGAGAAGTTTTTGATATGTATGGAGTGAGTTTCAAAGATCATCCTGACCTTAGAAGAATTTTGACAGATTACGGTTTTGAGGGTCATCCATTAAGAAAAGATTTTCCTTTAACTGGTCATACTGAAGTTAGGTACAGCGAAGATCAGAAAAAAGTAGTTAACGAACCAGTGAAACTAGAACAAAATTATAGAAACTTTGATTATGAAAGTCCTTGGGAGGGAACAAAATACATTAAAGAATTAACAGACAGTAATGACAAAAAAAATTAAAAACCTAAATTTAAATTTTGGACCTCAACACCCAGCAGCACACGGTGTTCTTAGACTTATATTAGAATTAGATGGCGAAGTTGTTGAAAAAGCAGATCCACACATTGGCTTACTACATCGTGGTACTGAAAAATTAATAGAAAATAAAACTTACATGCAAGCAGTCCCATATTTTGATCGACTAGATTATGTAGCACCGATGAACCAGGAACATGCTTTCGCATTAGCTGTTGAAAAAATTTTAGACATTGATGTTCCAATTAGAGCCCAATTTATTAGAGTGATGTTTTGTGAAATTGGAAGAATTTTAAGTCATATTTTAAATGTTACAACACAAGCATTAGATGTTGGGGCTTTAACACCATCTTTATGGGGTTTTGAAGAAAGAGAGACTTTAATGACTTTTTATGAAAGAGCCTCTGGATCAAGATTGCATGCAAATTATTTTAGGGCAGGAGGTGTACATCAAGATTTACCAGCAGGTTTAGAGGCAGATATTGCAAAATTCTGCGAAACTTTTCCAAAAATAATTAATGACTTAGAAAACTTACTAACTGATAATAGAATATTCAAACAAAGAAATGTAGACATTGGAGTTGTCACAAAAGAAGACGCTCTCGATTATTCTTTTAGTGGTGTTATGATCAGAGGTTCTGGTGTTCCATGGGATCTAAGAAAATCACAACCATATGATTGTTATGATCAACTAGAATTTAAAATTCCTGTAGGAAAAAATGGAGATTGTTACGATAGATATTTATGCAGAATTGAAGAAATGAAAGAGAGCATCAAAATAATTAAACAATGTTTATCAAAAATGGAAAAAGGTCCAATAAAAACTTTTGATGGAAAAATAACGCCTCCATCAAAAAAAGATATAAAACAATCAATGGAAGCTTTAATACATCACTTTAAATTATTTACTGAAGGATATCGTGTACCTAAAGATGAAATTTATACAGCGGTTGAAGCCCCTAAAGGAGAATTTGGAGTTTATTTAATATCAGATGGATCAAGCAAACCCTATAAATGTAAAATTAGAGCGCCTGGATTTTCACATTTACAATCAATGGATTATTTAATTAAAGGACATATGTTAGCTGATGTTCCTGCGGTACTTGGTTCTCTTGATATAGTTTTTGGTGAGGTTGATAGATGAGCTTAAAGAGACCAGCCAAAGACCAACCAGAAAACTTTGAATTTAATTCATCTTCTCTAGAGGCAGCCAATAAGATTATTTCAAAATATCCTAAGGGAAAACAACAAAGTGCAGTCATGGCATTGTTATATATAGCCCAGAAGCAAAATAATAATTGGATACCTTTAGTTGCAATGAAATATATAGCCAAACTTTTAGATATGCCTTACATAAAAGTTTATGAGGTAGCGACTTTTTATAGTATGTTTAACTTAGCACCAGTTGGAAAATATTTCATTCAAGTTTGTACTACAACACCTTGCATGATAAGGGGAGCTGGTAAATTAGTTGAGGCCTGCAAAGAAAAAATATCTGAAAATGAATCTGAATTATTACCAGGTAAAAATTGTTCATGGATGGAAGTAGAGTGTTTAGGTGCATGTGTCACTGCTCCAATGATGCAAATTAATGATAATTATTATGAAGATTTAGACAAAGAAAAAACTTTAGAAATTTTAGATAAAATTTTAAAAGATGAAAAACCTAAACCAGGTTCATATAGAGGACGCATAAACAATGAACCAGAAAATGGAAGAAAAACATTAATGGAATTAAAAAATGCTTAAGGATAAAGATAGAATTTTTAAAAATTTATATAACGATTTGGGTTCAGATTTAACTTCAGCTCAAAAAAGAGGTGATTGGGTAAATACAAAAGAAATTACTGAAAAAGGTAGAGATTGGATCATAAATGAAATCAAAGACTCTCAATTAAGAGGAAGAGGAGGGGCAGGTTTTCCTACAGGTCTAAAATGGTCATTTGCACCTAAAGAAGTTGGATCTAGACCTCACTACCTTGTTATTAATGGTGATGAGTCAGAGCCAGGCACATGTAAAGATAGAGACATCTTAAGGTTTGAACCACACAAACTCATTGAGGGTTGTTTAATAGCTTCATATGCAATTCAAGCACATGTTTGTTATATTTATATAAGAGGTGAATATTTTGTTGATGGACAAAAGCTTCAAGCTGCAATTGACGAAGCTTATGAAAAAAAATTAATTGGAAAAAATGCAGCTGGAACTGGATGGGATTTAGATATTTATATACATTATGGTGCAGGAGCTTATATTTGTGGAGAGGAGACAGCATTACTTGAGAGTATTGAAGGTAATAAAGGTCAACCAAGATTAAAGCCACCTTTTCCAGCATTAATTGGTTTGTATGGATGTCCAACAATAATTAACAATGTTGAGACCATAGCTGTTGTTCCAACAATTCTAAGAAGAGGTGGTAAATGGTTTGCTTCTTTGGGTAGAGAAAAAAATACTGGAACTAAAATATTTTGTATTTCTGGAAATGTAAATAATCCATGTAATGTTGAAGAAGAAATGAACATTCCTTTGAAAGAATTAATAGAAGTTCATGCAGGAGGTGTCATAGGTGGTTGGGATAATTTACAAGCTGTCATACCTGGTGGGTCCTCAATGCCTCTTATTCCAAAAGAAAAGTGTGAAACACTAACTATGGATTTTGATTCTTTAGTTGCTGAAAAAAGTGGATTGGGTACAGCAGGAGTGGTCGTGATAAATAAAGATCAAGACATAATCAAATGTATGGCAAGAATTGCAAGATTTTATAAGCATGAAAGCTGTGGTCAATGTACACCATGTAGAGAAGGTTCAGGGTGGATGTGGAGAATGCTTGAGAGAATGGCAAAAGGAGAGGCCTCAAAAGATGAAATTGAAATGCTAGGCGATGTAACTAAACAAATTGAAGGTCACACAATATGTGCATTTGGTGAAGGATCATCCTGGCCTGTTCAAGGTTTGTTAAGACATTTTAAAGATGAAATAAAAAAAAGAAATAATTTTGATCCAATTGTAAAAGAAACCCAAAATATTCCTTACTTGGTAGATCAACACTTATTAGATAAGAATGCTTAAATTAAAAGTAAACGATATAGAAGTTGAAGTCGAGGAGGGTTTGACCGTTCTACAAGCTTGTGAAAAAGCTGGAGTAGAAATTCCAAGATTTTGCTACCATGAAAAATTATCAATTGCTGGAAATTGCAGAATGTGTCTTGTAGAGATGGAAAAATCTCCGAAACCTATAGCCTCTTGTGCAATGCCTGCTGCTGAGGGTATGGTTATAAAAACAAATACTCCTAAAATAGAAAAATCTAGAAAGGGCGTAATGGAATTTTTATTAGCCAATCATCCTTTAGATTGTCCTGTTTGTGACCAAGGTGGTGAATGTGACCTTCAAGATCAGTCAATGTTTTATGGTATCGATAAATCTAGATTTAAAGAAAATAAAAGAGCAGTTCCTGATAAAAACATGGGTCCACTTATTAAGACCCAAATGACCAGATGTATTCATTGTACTAGATGCATTAGATTTGCAACAGAAATCGCTGGTGTGCCTGAACTAGGTGCAATAGGCAGAGGTGAAGATATGCAAATCACAACATACTTAGAAAAATCAATACAGTCAGAATTATCAGGAAATGTAATAGATCTTTGCCCTGTAGGAGCTCTTACGTCTAAACCTTATGTATTTGAAGCAAGACCTTGGGAGTTAAAAAAAACAGAGACTATTGATGTAATGGATGCTGTTGGATCAAATATTAGAGTAGATACATATGATTGGGAGGTAAAAAGAGTATTACCAATAATCAATGAAGATATAAATGAGGAATGGATATCAGACAAAACAAGATATGCTTGCGACGGTCTATTAAGTCAAAGATTAGATACGCCATATATAAAATATAACAATAAATTTGAAAAAGCTTCATGGGACGAAGTTTTTAAAATTATAAAATCAAAAATACAAAATACTAATAAAGATAAAATAGCTGGATTTGTGGGTGATCTGATAAATATGGAGGCTAGCTACATATTTAAGGAATTCTTAGAGAGAACTATAGATACAAAAAATTATGAGTCTAGATCATCTAATATGTTTATTGATAGCTCTAAAAGAGAAAACTATTTATTCAATTCAACAATTAATGGTATTGAGGAGTCGGATTTAATTCTGTTAATTGGAACTAATCCAAGATTTGAAGCTACAATGCTAAATGCACGAATTCGAAAGGCTTATCTTAAAAATAAAGTTAAAATTGTTTCTTTAAATGATTTAGGTGATCTAACCTATCCTTACAAAAGCCTCGATGGACAAACTCAAACAATTAAAGATATTTTTGAAAATAAAAATGAACTTACAAAAGAAGTTATTGAAGCTCAAAAACCAATGATTATATTTGGAGAGTCATTTTTAAAATCTAAGTCAGCTAAATTTTTATTTAGTTCCTTTAAAAATTTTCTGTTGAGTAACAATAAATTTACAGACGATTGGAGTCCTATAAACTTTTTACCTTCCGATGCAGCTACAGTTGGAAGTTTAGATCTCGATATAATTGATAAAAAAAATGAATTAATTGATAATCTGAATGAACACAAATTTGATTTAGTTTTTTTAATGGGTCAAGATAATTTAAAATTTAATAAAAAAGATGAGTTTATAATATATGTAGGAAGCCATGGTGATAATGGTGCAGAACTTGCAGATATTATATTGCCAGGAGCAGCTTACACAGAGCAATCAGGTCATTACACCAATTTAGAAGGCAAAGTACAAAAAGCTTATAAGGCATCATATCCACCAGGAGATGCTAAAGAAGATTGGGAAATTATAAATAATCTTGCTGAATTTATGAATAATAGAAAACTTTTTAATGATAGAGATGAATTAGAGAGCAGTATGTTCAACTATATAAATTTAAAAAAAGAAAAACAAGAAAGACCCTCTATCAGTAAATTAGACTTAAGTGATTTTAAGGACGAAATCCTTAAAATAACATACAAGGACTATTATTTTTCAAATGTAATTGCACGATCATCAAAAACAATGTTGAATTGTAACAATTCTAAATTAGAAGTTAAACGAACTGGCACTGAAGGGTAAATAATGGAATATGTAAATTTAGTTTTTGAAGAAGTCTACAAAATCCTTTTTCTTCTTGTCCCAGTTTTAGTCTCAGTTGCCATGATTGTTTGGTTAGATAGAAGAGTTTGGGCTTTTGTTCAAAAAAGACAGGGTCCTAATGTTGTTGGTCCTTTTGGTTTGTTACAATCATTAGCTGATGCATTAAAATATATTTTTAAAGAAATCATAATTCCAGCAAGTTCTAATAAAGTTATTTTTATTTTAGCCCCTATCATTACAATGACTTTAGCTTTAATAGCATGGGCAGTCATACCTTTTGGAGAAGATCAAGTTTTAGCTAATATAAATGTTGGGATTCTATATATTTTTGCTGTCTCATCTCTTGGTGTTTATGGAATTATAATGGGAGGCTGGGCTTCCAATTCTAAATATCCTTTTTTAGGTTCAATAAGATCCGCTGCGCAAATGGTTTCTTATGAGGTCTCAATTGGCATAATCATTATTAATGTTCTTTTATGTGTAGGATCATTAAATTTAAGTGATATCGTTTTAGCTCAACAAAACATTTGGTTCATAATTCCGTTATTTCCAATGTTTGTAATATTTTTTATATCCGCTTTAGCAGAAACAAATCGACCGCCTTTTGATTTACCTGAGGCAGAGGCAGAATTAGTTGCTGGGTATCAAACTGAATATTCTGGTATGATGTATGCAATGTTCTGGTTAGGTGAATACGCAAATATTTTATTAATGTGTGCTTTAGGATCGATTTTATTTCTAGGAGGCTGGCTTTCGCCTATTGATTTATATCCGTTTAATTTGATTCCGGGGGCTATTTGGTTAATTTTAAAGATATTACTTTTATTTATTTTATTTGCATTAGTTAAAGCAGTTGTGCCAAGATACAGATATGATCAATTAATGAGATTGGGTTGGAAAATATTTCTTCCCTTGTCTCTAATTTATGTTGTTTTAACCGCGAGTTATTTATTTTATTTTAACCTTTTACCTACAATCTAGATGAAAATAACAAGATTTTTTAAAACAATATTTATGGTTGATTTTATAACTGGGTTATTAATCGCCTTAAGAGAAATGTTTAAAACAAAAAAAACAATTAATTATCCTTTTGAGAAAGGAAAAATTAGCCCAAGATTTAGAGGAGAGCATGCACTTAGAAGATATCCAAATGGTGAAGAACGATGTATCGCATGCAAACTATGTGAAGCTGTATGTCCAGCGCAAGCAATTACGATTGAGTCAGCCGAAAGATCTGATGGAAGTAGAAAAACTACTCGTTACGATATAGATATGATGAAATGTATTTATTGTGGTCTATGTGAGGAGTCATGCCCTGTAGATGCAATAGTTCAAGGTCCAAATTTTGAGTTTTCTACAGAAACAAGAGAAGAACTTTATTACACTAAAGAAAAATTATTAGACAATGGAGATAGATGGGAAAATGTTTTAGCGGCAAATATTAAATCAGATAATCCTTATAGATAAATTTATGATAGCTCATGCGGTATTTTTTTATGTATTTTCAATTATTGCAGTCATTTCAGCTATCATGGTCACTGTCTCAAAAAATACCGTACACTCAGTTTTTTTTTTAATATTAGATTTTATTAGCATTTCATGTCTTTTTATAATGATTGGAGCAGAGTTTTTAGGAATGATAATGTTAATAGTATATGTTGGTGCTGTAGCCGTTTTATTCTTATTTGTTGTAATGATGTTAAATGTTGCTCAACAAAAAAATCAATGGTTCTATTCTGAAGCAACTTCTGGCCATATTCCAATCGGCTTAATTATAAGCACAATTATTTTTTTTGAATTAATCATTGTTGTAGGTGGTTGGAAATATAAACCTGAATTGTTAAACCCAAATACTACAAAAATTTCTAATGAAATAAGTAATACACACTCCTTAGGCCAAGTTCTGTATACAGATTATATTCATGTTTTTCAAATTAGCGGAATGATTTTATTAATTGCGATGATTGGTGCAATCGTTCTTACTTTTAGACAAAGAGAGGGTGTTAAAACACAAAGTTATTTGAAACAAATTTCTAGAGAGAGATCTGAAGGTATTGAAGTTTTAGAGGTTCCATCAAATAAAGGAGTTAAGATAGATGACTGAAATAGGTTTAGGACATTATCTTACTTTAGGAGCAGTAATTTTCAGTATTGGTGTAATTGGTATCTTTTTAAATAGAAAAAATATTATTGTGATTTTGATGAGTATTGAACTGATATTGTTAGCTGTAAACATTAACTTAGTATCGTTTTCTATTTATCTTAATGATTTGACTGGTCAAGTTTTCACATTATTTATTTTAACTGTTGCTGCTGCTGAGGCAGCAATTGGCCTAGCAATAATAGTAGTCTATTACCGAAATGCAGGAACCATACGGGTTGAAGAAATAGATAAATTAAAAGGATAAAATGGAAATTTCAATTTTAGCATTACCATTAATTGCTTCAATTATATCAGGATTTTTCGGTAAATTCATAGGGGACAGAAATTCAGAGATAGTTACAAGTTTATTAGTATCTATATCAGCTGTCCTTTCAGCAATTGTATTTTATGAAGTAATTTTTAATCAATACGAGGAAAATATCAAAATTGCTACATGGATTAATTCTGGATCATTAGAGGTAAACTGGTCAATGAAGATTGATGCGTTATCATCAGTAATGCTAGTGGTCGTAACTTTTATTTCCGCATTGGTTCATATTTACTCAATTGGATACATGTCCCATGACCCTCATAAACCAAGATTTATGGCCTACTTATCGCTATTTACATTTGCTATGTTAATGTTGGTAACAGCAGATAATTTTATTCAGTTATTTTTTGGTTGGGAGGGGGTTGGTCTTTGCTCGTATTTTTTAATTGGTTTTTGGTTTAAAAAGGAAACTGCGAATGCAGCAGCAATCAAAGCATTTGTTGTAAACAGAGTAGGAGATTTTGGTTTTGCTCTTGGTATATTTTTAATTTTTTATTTGTTTGGTACAGTTAATTACATAGAGGTTTTTGATCAAATCCCAACAGTCGTAGATGAAAAATTAAATTTTTTAGGGATTCAAATTAATGCAATAGATTTAATTTGTATACTATTGTTCATTGGCGCTATGGGTAAATCGGCTCAAATTTTTTTACATACTTGGTTACCAGATGCAATGGAAGGTCCAACACCTGTTTCAGCTTTGATTCATGCAGCCACTATGGTTACCGCTGGAGTTTTTTTAGTCGTAAGGTGTTCTCCTATATATGAATATTCAGAGTTGGCTTTAAACATAGTTACTATAATTGGTATGAGCACTGCTTTTTTTGCAGCCAGTGTAGCTTTAGTTCAAACAGATATAAAAAAAATCATTGCTTATTCCACATGTAGCCAATTAGGTTATATGTTTTTTGCAGCTGGAGTAGGTGCATATAATGTTGCAATGTTTCATTTATTCACTCATGCATTTTTTAAAGCATTATTATTTTTAGGTTCAGGATCTGTTATTCATGCTTTTAAAGATGAACAAAATATAAATAATATGGGAGGTGTATGGAGAAAATTGCCTTACACTTACGCTTTGATGATAATAGGAACTTTAGCATTAACAGGCTTTCCTTTGCTATCAGGTTTTTATTCTAAAGATGCGATCATAGAATTTGCATATTTAAGTGGCACTACTACAGGATATTACGCAGCTGGAATAGGAATATTAACAGCTTTTTTAACCTCAATTTATTCTTGGAGGCTGATGTTTAAAACTTTTCACGGACAATATAACAACAAGCAAATTAAAATTGAGGAGACACATGAGTCACCACTAATTATGTTAATACCTTTGATAATATTATCTGTCGGAGCAATTTTTGCTGGATTTATTTTTAAAGATTTATTTGTAGGTAATGAAGGAATTAATAATTTTTGGAATGAGTCAATTTTTTTCTTAGAACCTTTAAGCACTGATCATCCTCCATTGTGGTTTTTAATTTTAACTCCAACGCTTGTAACTTTATCAATACCATTTACTTATTATCTATTTGTAAAAAATAAAAATTTTCCAACTCAACTAGTAAATATAAATAAACCATTATATGAATTTTTATTTAATAAATGGTATTTCGATGAAATTTACGACATTTTGTTTGTTAAATCTTCGAAAAGATTTGGATTATTTTTGTGGAAATTTTTTGATATTAAAGTTATCGATGGTTTTGGACCTGATGGAATTTCAGGGTTAATTAAAAAATTTTCTATCAAAGCCAATAAATTTCAAAGTGGTTATATTTATCAATATGCCTTTGTAATGCTTCTTGGTTTTTCTGCTTTTTTAACCTTTTTAATCGTTAAATAATGAACTTTCCTATTCTTTCTTCATTAATACTTTTACCTTCAATTGGAGCACTCTTTTTATTTTTCACAAGAAGCAAAAGTGAAAATAAAATTACTGTAAAATATGTTGCATTATTTACATCCCTAGTTAACTTTTTTTTATCTATTTATTTGTGGTTTTTATTTGATCAAACAACATCTGCATTTCAATTTGTTGAAGAAAGAGTTTGGATTGAAGGTTTAATTAATTATAAAGTAGGAGTTGATGGAATATCAATACTTTTTATAGTCCTTACAACATTTATTACACCTCTATGTATAATTTCAGTTAATAATTCAGTTACAAAAAGATTAAATGAATTTTTAATAGCTATTCTTGTCATGGAAACTTTCATGATAGGAGTTTTTTGTTCTCTAGATCTTGTAGTTTTTTACTTATTTTTTGAGGCTGGATTAATTCCAATGTTTTTAATTATTGGAATATGGGGTGGGGCTAGAAGAGTTTATTCTGCTTTTAAGTTTTTTTTATTCACTCTTTTAGGTTCAGTTCTTATGTTAGTTGCGATAATTTCAATTTACTGGATCACTGGCACTACAGATGTTGTTCAACTTTATGAGCTAGGTATAGACGCAAAATATCAAAATTTATTGTGGCTAGCTTTTTTTAGCTCATTTGCTGTAAAAACTCCAATGTGGCCAGTTCATACCTGGCTTCCAGATGCACACGTTGAAGCTCCAACGGCAGGATCGGTTTTACTAGCAGCAATTCTACTTAAAATGGCAGGATATGGATTTATAAGATTTTCTTTAGGACTTTTCCCATCTGCCTCAGAGGTGTTTACTCCTTTAATTTATGCATTAAGTGTTATAGCAATCATTTTCACTTCTTTAATTGCTTTAATGCAAGAGGATATGAAAAAATTAATTGCATATTCCTCAGTAGCTCATATGGGATTTGTTACTTTAGGAATTTTTACAATTCAACAACAGGGAATTGAAGGAAGTATTATTCAAATGATTAGCCATGGTCTAGTATCTGCTGCGTTATTTTTATGTGTTGGTGTAGTTTATGATCGAATGCATTCAAGATTAATTAATACTTATGGAGGCATTGTAACTATCATACCTAAATATGCAGTTTTATTTATGGTATTTACTTTAGCTGCATTAGGATTACCTGGTACAAGTGGTTTTGTTGGTGAGTTTTTAATTCTTATGGCTGCATTCAAAGATAATTTTTTAGTAGCAGTATTAGCTAGTTTAGGAGTTATTATCGGAGCAGCATATATGCTTTGGTTATATAAAAGAGTTATCTTTGGAAAGTTAATTAACTCTGAATTAAAAAAAATGATTGATTTAAATAAATCAGAGGCATTCACTCTTACTTGTTTAGCTATTCCAACTTTATACTTTGGTTTTTTTCCAGAGCCATTAATAAACACTATTGAAGTTTCAATAAGTGATTTAATCAATACATATAACTATAGTGTAGCAAGTAAATGATAAATAATATTGAATTAATATTTCCAGAAATTTTTATTTCATTATCAATAATGTTTTTACTAATTTTAGGAGTTTTCAAAAAAAATAGTTCAAAAATAATTCATAATATTTCATTGTTAGTTTTACTTATTACTGCGGTAATTACGTTTAATGAAACAATTGGTACAAGCAGAACAATTATTTTCAATGAAAGTATTGTTATAGATTACTTATCATCATTTATGAAAATTATTACATTAATATCTGCTTTTGTAGTTTTATTAATTTCATCAAATTATTTAAAAAATTTTAAAATTTTTAAAATTGAATATCCAATTTTAATTCTAAGTTCTGTATTGGGAATGATGATTATGATCAGTTCTAATGATTTAATTGTTTTCTACATGGGTTTAGAGCTACAGTCTTTAGCTTTATACGTTTTGGCAACATTCAATCGAGATCAATTAAAATCATCTGAGGCAGGACTAAAATATTTTGTCTTAAGTGCACTATCTTCAGGATTGTTATTGTACGGTTGTTCTTTAATTTATGGTTTTACAGGTTCGACAAACTTTAATGTTATTGCAACTCAATTCAACACGAATGAATATGCGCTTACTTTTGGAATAGTGTTTATTTTAGTGGGTTTAGCGTTCAAAATTTCTGCTGTGCCTTTTCATATGTGGGCGCCAGATGTATATGAAGGTTCACCAACATCTGTAACATTATTTTTTACAATGGTTCCTAAAATTGCAGCATTAACTGTGTTTATAAGATTTTTGTATGTTCCTTTTTTAAATCTTATTGATCAGTGGCAAATGATTTTAGTTTTTCTATCAATCGCATCTATGCTTTTTGGTGCGATAGCGGCGATAGGTCAAAAAAATCTTAAACGTCTAATAGCTTATAGCTCGATAAGTCATGTTGGATACGCTTTAGCTGGTTTAGCAACAGGTTCAAATGATGGGATACAAAGTTCGGTAATTTATATGACTATTTATGTTATTATGAATTTAGGCTTTTTTTCATGTCTTTTAATGATGAAGAGAAATAATGTATATTATGAGCAAATAGATGATTTATCAGGATTATCAAAAAATCATCCACTACTTTCAATTTCATTATTAATAATTTTATTTTCTTTAGCTGGAATTCCACCACTTGCAGGCTTTTTTGCAAAATTTTATATTTTTAAATCTGTTATTGAACAGTCAATGTATTTTTTAGCCATTGTTGGACTATTATCAACAGTGGTTGCAGCGTTTTACTATTTAAGAATTATTAAGATAATGTATTTCGATGAAGAAAAAGATAGTTATGACAAAGATCATAGCCTGTGGCTGAAGTTATCTTTAACAGTGTCTACAGTGCTAATTTTGATGTATTTTGTTTTCCCAAGTGAACTGATTGATGCGGTTTCAAAAATCAATATAATTTAATGAGGTTTAAAATATTTAGATTTAATAAGGTAAAAAGTACCAATAACACTGCTATAAGAATAATCAAAAACTATAATTATGATTTTGGTATGATCTTATCTGATTTGCAAGTTAATGGTAGAGGACAATATGGAAAAAAATGGGTCTCCTATAAAGGAAATTTATTCGTTAGTTTTTTTTATAATCTAAAAAACTTTAAGATATCTTTAAACAAATTAACTAAAATTAACTGTTTAATAGTTAAAAAATGTATCTCACAATATTATAAAAAAAAAATTTATTTCAAAAAACCTAATGATCTTTTAATTCAAAAAAAAAAGATATGTGGAATTTTACAAGAAAAAGTAAATAAATTTAATCATACTTATTTAATTGTTGGTATTGGTGTAAATTTAATAAAAAGTCCCTTTATAAGAAATTATCCAACCACTCATTTAAGAGAGCTCATAAACAAAGATATATCAAAAAAAAAATTTGAATTAAAACTAAAGAAGATTTTTGAAAACAATTTAAAGAGATTAATTAGAAAAAGAGTTTAAATATGCTAATCTTAGGAGATATTGGAAATTCAGTAACTAAATTATTTTTAGTAAATTCTAAAGATAAGATCTTAAAAAAAATAAGTTTACCGTCAAAATCAATAACAAACTCAACTCTAAATAGAAAATTAAAAATTTTAACAAAAGATTTTAAGAATATTGAAAAGATATTATTTTGTAGCGTTGTCCCAAAAACTTTTAATTTTATTAAAAGATTTATATCAAAAAAAACTAAAGTTAAGTGTTATGAAATAAAAGATCTCAATTTAAAATCTATTTTAAATATAAAAGCAAACTTTAAACAAGTTGGCTCTGATAGACTTGCAAATGCAATAAGTTTAATGAGCCCTAAGAAAAATTTTATTATTTTAGATTTTGGCACAGCTACAACGTTCGATGTATTAGCAAATAATACTTACCGAGGAGGTGTTATTGCTCCTGGTATAAGTATTTCATTAAATACTTTAACTGATAAAGCTTCTCTGATACCAAAAATTAATCTTAAAAAAATAAAAAAAGTAATTGGAATTGATACAAATTCAGCTGTTAGATCAGGTTTTTTTTGGGGCTATGCAGGCTTAATTGACAATATTATTAATTTGATTAAGAAAGAAACTGGGAAATCTTATAAAGTTGTTATTACAGGTGGCTTTTCTGATTTATTTAAAAATTCAATTAAAACAAAAGTTATTGAAAACAAAGATATCACTGTTAAGGGTCTTATAAAAATTTCTAAATTATTAAATAGATGAAAGAAGAATTATTATTTTGTCCACTAGGTGGATCTGGTGAAATTGGGATGAACATGAATCTGTTTGGTTATGGTTTACCAGGTGACCACAAATGGATTATGGTTGATATTGGTGTTACTTTTGCAGATGATACTCTTCCTGGAATAGATTTAATTTATCCAGATCCAGGATTTATTGTTGAAAAGAAGGATAATTTATTAGGTATAGTTCTTACCCATGCCCATGAAGATCACATTGGAGCAATTGCTCATTTATGGCCAAAACTACAATGCAAGATATACGCAACACCGTTCACAGCTGTTTTGATAAAGGAAAAATTTAAAGAAAAACATATTGATATTACTAAAGATCTACAAATTGTTGAATTAAATGGAAATATTTCATTAGAAAAGTTTGAGATTGAATACATCACTTTAACACATTCAATACTAGAGCCAAATGGTTTGAGAATTAAAACTCCAGCAGGCGTAATTCTACATACTGGAGACTGGAAAGTTGATCCAAATCCATTAATTGGAGATGAAATTAATTCTAAAAGATTAAAAGAGATAGGTGATGAGGGTGTCTTAGCAATGATTTGTGACTCAACAAATGTTTTTAGTGCTGGAAGATCAGGATCAGAGTTAGATGTAAGAAAAAATTTGTTAAATATAGTTAACCGATTAAAAAAAAGAGTTATCATTACTTCTTTTGCTTCAAATGTTGCAAGAATGGAAACAGCTTTTTACTGTGCTGAAAAATCTGGGAGACAGATATCTTTAGTAGGTAGATCAATGCATAGAATTTATAAGGCTGCAAGACAATGTGGATATTTAAAAAATACAATTGAACCTATTGATCCTAGGGACGCCAAAAAGTTCTCTAGAGAAAAAATTCTCTATTTATGCACAGGTAGTCAAGGTGAACCAATGGGAGCAATGATGCGAATAGCAAATTATATTCATCCAGACGTATTTATAGAAAAAGATGACGCTGTTATTTTTTCATCAAAAATTATTCCAGGTAATGAAAAAAAACTTTATAAGCTCCATAATCAATTAGTGAAAGATGGTATCGAGGTGATCTCGGAAGAAACTGAATTTATTCATGTATCCGGCCATCCAAATCGAGAAGATCTTAAAGATATGTATCAATGGGTCAAACCACAATGTGTTATTCCAGTTCATGGAGAGCACAGACATATGATAGAACATATCAATTTTGCAAAAGAAATGCAGGTTCCTCATCCTGTTCAAGTTGAAAATGGAGATATTGTAAAATTATCACCTGGAGATAAACCAGAAGTTTATGATAAAGCACCGAGTGGTAGATTATATTTAGATGGAAATGTTAGTGTTGAAGAGGACTCTCAGTCAATAAAAGACAGAAGAAATTTGAGTAGTAATGGATATTTGGAAATAACAATTTTAATTACGCCAAAGGGAAATATCCACAACAGTCCCATAATCACTTTCAGGGGATTGCCTGTTTATGAGAAAGAGGAGTTTTTATATGGATTAGAAGATGAAATTGAAAAAACATCAAGAACATTTAAACTTGGTAATAAACAGCAAGAGCACAATTTAATAGATGCACTAAAAATTGCTTGTCGTAAATTTACAAAAGAAAAAACTGGAAAAAAACCTTTCGCTAATATTAATTTGGTGAAGATTTAATGAGCCCTACAGGATTAGCAATTATCTATATAATTATTTGGTGGATAGTTTTTTTTGCAATTCTACCAATAGATGTAGAAAGAAATAAAGTGATTAAAATTGAGGGTGAAGATCCAGGCTCCCCAGAAAATCCAAAAATGTTAAAGAAATTTGTTTATTGTACTGGAATTACAACAGTTTTGTTTATAATTATTTACCTACTTATGAAATTTGAATATTTAAATTTAAGAAATATAATCACTTAGAATGTATATCTCACAGTCATTTATTCCAATTTTAAAAAACAATCCTTCAGAAGCCAAAATAAAATCTCATCAATTGATGTTACGTGTGGGAATGATTAAACAATCATCAGCAGGAATTTACTCTTGGTTACCATTAGGTTTCAAAGTAATGAAAAAGATTGAACAAATTGTTAGAGAAGAACAAAACAAAATTGGAGCTCAAGAAATTTTAATGCCAACCATACAATCAAGTGAAATATGGAAAGAGAGTGGGCGCTACGAGGACTACGGTGAAGAAATGCTAAGAATAAAAGATCGTCAAAATCGTGAAATGCTTTACGGCCCAACCAATGAGGAACTTGTAACAGATATATTTAGAGCATCAGTTAAATCTTATAAATCTCTTCCGCAACTTTTATATCATATTCAATGGAAATTTAGAGATGAAATTAGACCCCGTTTTGGAATAATGAGATGTAGAGAGTTTTATATGAAAGATGCTTACTCATTTGATATCTCTGATGAGGAAGCTTTGTTCTCTTATAATAAATTTTTCTTATCTTATTTAAAAACTTTTAAAAGATTAGATCTAACAGCTATACCAATGGCTGCTGATACTGGTCCTATAGGAGGTAATCTTTCTCATGAGTTTATTATTTTAGCTGAAACTGGTGAAAGTAAAATTTTTACAGATAAAAGAATTTTTGATTTGAATAGTGACGGTACAAAATTAGAAAAAAAATCTTTAGATGATTTGAGAAAAAAATACGAAGAATTTTATTCAGTAACTGATGAAAAATTCAATAAAGATGAGTTTGAAAAAAAAGTTTCAGAAACTAATAGATTAAAAACAAAAGGTATTGAAGTTGGTCATATATTTTATTTTAGTGATAAGTACTCAAAACCAATGGGAGCAGCAGTTGATCTTCCTGGCGGCAAAAAAGATTTTGTAAAAATGGGTTCTTATGGAATAGGAGTTTCAAGGTTAGTAGGAGCGATAATTGAGGCAAAATATGATGAAAAAAATGAAATCATGAAATGGCCAATTTCTGTTGCTCCATATGATATAGGGATAATACCGATGATAAATAAAAATGATAATTCAGCTTTAGAAAAAGCAAATAAGATTAATTCTGAATTAAAAAAAAACTACATAGATGCAATAATTGACGATACAGACGAAAATTTTTCGTCCAAAATAAAAAAGATGAATTTAATAGGTGCTCCATTTCAAATAATAATCGGTAAACAAACTGATGGTGATTTAATAGAGTTTAAAGAAGTTGGAAAAGAAACTCAAAAATTAAAGATAACCGAAATAATAAAAAAGATTAAAGAACAAAAAGAAAAAAATTGATTTCTACTTTAGAAAAAGAAATTACATTTAGATTTTTGAAAGCCAGAAAAAAAGATGGTTTTCTAAATGTTATTTCAATCTTTTCATTCATTGGTATTAGTCTTGGTGTTGCTGTTTTAATCATTGTTATGTCTGTTATGAATGGTTTTCGGACAGAATTGATTAACAAGATTATTGGTTTTAATGCACACATTACTGTTAAACCGTATGAAAATATTATTGAAATTGAAAAATTAAAACAAAAAAATTTAAAACTTATTTCTAATGAATTAATTTTAAGCAATTCAGGTGAGGCTATAATGATTAAAAGTGAGACCTCAAAAGGAATATTACTAAGAGGTTATGCAAATGACGATTTCTCTAAATTAGAATTAGTAAAAAATAAAAATTTTTTAGGTAATAGAAACAATTTAAGTAAAAATTTTATTTCAATTGGAAAAGAGCTTAGTTTTACTCTAAATCTTGATATAGGGGATGATATTACAATAATGTCCTCAAGTGGAATTGAAACAATAATAGGCAATATACCTAAACAAAAAACTTTTACAGTTATATCGATTTTTGAAAGTGGACTTGTAGATTTTGATAACAATATAGCATTTATTAATTTATCAACGCTAGAAGAATTCTTTAATCTAGATAAAGATGACAGAAACTTAGAAATTTATCTTAAAAATCCCCAAAAAATTGAAGATCAAAAAGAAATCGTACAGAAAATTTTTAAAAATGAATTTGTATATTCCTGGTCAGATATGAATAGCGCTCTTTTTTCAGCTCTTAAAGTTGAGAGAAATGTAATGTTTATAATATTGTCTTTAATTATTATAGTAGCTGCTTTTAATATAATTTCTGGTTTAACAATATTAGTTAAAAACAAAACCAAAGATATTGCAATTTTAAAATCTATTGGTGTCCTTAACAAGTCAATTGTAAAGATATTCTTTCTAGTTGGAGTAATAATAGGAACCTCAGCAACAATTTTTGGAATTATTCTTGGAGTAACTTTTTCAATATATGTTGAAAATTTAAGACAATTTTTAAGTACATTATTTAATATAAGTTTGTTTCCAGAGGAAATTTATTTTTTAAGCACAATGCCTTCGGAAATAAACCCACCATCAATTTTATTAATATCTCTAAGCTCAATAATAATAACAATTATTGTTTCAATTTTCCCTGCTTTAAAAGCAGCAAAATTAGATCCTGTTAAAGCATTAAAATATGAGTAATTTTATAAAACTTTCAAATATTTCAAAATCTTTTACCCACCAAAAAAATTTAAGAGTTTTGAAAAAACTCACATATAATTTTAAACTTGGAAAAATTTATTCTTTAATGGGACCCTCTGGTTCAGGAAAATCAACATTATTAAACTTGTTATCATTAATTGATAGACCATCAGGTGGTATAATGAAATATGGAAATAAACAAATTGATTTTGAAAATTCTAATTATAATGACATTTTAAGAGCTAATAAAATCGGAATTATATACCAACAAGATAATTTACTACCAGATTTCACAGCTTTAGAAAATGTATATTTAGCCAATCTATCAATAGAAAAAAATAAAGAAGTTTCTATATCAAAATCAAAACAATTATTGAGAAAAGTCGGTTTATCAAATCGAATTTACCATTATCCTTCAGAACTTTCTGGTGGTGAAAAACAAAGAGTATCAATAGCTAGAGCTTTGATAAACGACCCTCAAGTTATTTTAGCCGATGAACCAACTGGAAGTTTAGATCTTGTTACAGCAAAAAATGTTTTTGATCTTTTAAAAAAACAAATAAATGCAAACAGAATGATTATCTTTGCAACTCATAATAGATTTTTTGCTAAAAAGTCAGATTGCATGTTGGAAATAGTTAATGGTAGTATAAAAACCATTAATGCAAGAGTCTAATTCTGAAAATTTTAATCATCTAAAAATACATACTCAGTTTTCTATTTGCGAAGGAGCTATTAAGATAGATGATTTAAAAGATATTTCAAAAGATAAAAAGTTAAAAGCTTTAGGTTTGTGCGATACTTCTAATTTATGTGGTGCATTAGAGTTTGCTGAAAAATTATCTAAATCTGGGTCTCAACCAATAATTGGAACGCAAATCAATTTTAAATTAAATGACACAACTGGTCTATTACCTTTATTTGCTTTAAATGAGGATGGGTACAAAACAATAATAAAGTTATCATCGTTGTCTTTTTTAAAAAATGATGACCTTTCCGATCCTCATTTAGATATAAATGAATTATTAAATAACACTGAAGGTGTAGCAATATTCTCCGGAACAATTAACGGTTTATTCGGACAATTATTTAATAAGGGCAAATTTTCGGAAATTAGTGAAATTTTTTCAAAACTTAAAGCTAATTATGGAGATAGATTTTATATTGAAATTCAACGTCATGGTGATCAAAATGAAAAAGAATTCGAAAAATTTAATTTAATAAGTTCAAAAAAATTAGATATTCCTTTAATCGCAACTAACGAGGTGTTTTACATAAATAAAGATATGCATGAAGCACATGATGCATTGATTTGTATAAAAAATAAGACCTATGTTAATGAAAAAAATAGAGTTAGATTTAGTAACCATCATTACCTTAAAAGTAGTTCAGAAATGGTTGATTTATTCATTGATTTGCCAGAGGCATTAGAAAATAATTATAATTTTCCGTTTCGATGCAACTTTAGACCTTTATCTTCTAAACCTATTTTACCTAATATAAGTTCCGACAAAGGTATTAGTGCAGATGAAATCTTAAAAAAAGACTCATTAGATGGTCTTAATGAAAAATTTATAAACATATTTAAATTAGAAAATAAAGACTTTGCATCTGACAAAAATTATTTGAAATATAAAGATAGATTAGATCATGAGTTAGAAATTATAATTAAAATGAATTATGCAAGTTATTTTTTAATTGTATCTGACTATATAAAATGGGCAAAAGAAAATGATATTCCAGTTGGACCTGGTAGAGGATCTGGTGCTGGTTCTCTAGTGGCTTGGTGTCTTTCTATAACTGATGTTGACCCAATAAGATTTAACTTAATTTTTGAGAGATTTTTAAATCCAGACAGAATTTCAATGCCTGATTTCGATATAGATTTCTGTGAAGAAAAAAGAGATCTAGTTTTTGAATATTTAACAAAAAAATATGAAAATAGTGTTGCTCATATAATCACATTTGGCAAATTAAAAGCTAGAATGGTTATAAGAGATGTTGGACGTGTTTTAGGACTGGCTTATGGTTTTGTTGACAGTATATCAAAAATGATTCCATTCGATCCATCGAGACCACAAAATCTTACAGAATGTATTGCTGGAGAACCAAGACTTCAAAAATTAATAAATGAGGATAGTAGAGTAAAAAAACTTACAGATCTTTCGTTAAAATTAGAGGGATTAAATAGAAATGTTGCAACTCATGCAGCTGGTGTTGTGATAGCTGATAAAAAATTAACTGAAATAGTTCCATTATATAAGGATGCAACTTCTGACTTATTATTACCTTCAACACAATTTGACATGTACTCAGCTGAAAATGCAGGATTAATCAAGTTTGATTTTTTGGGATTAAAAACTTTAACAGTTATAAATAACACTCAAAAACTTATAAGAAAAAAAGATAAAAAATTTAATATTGAAAACATAAATTTTGAAGATCAAAAAGTCTTTGACCTATTATCAACTGGTAAAACTGTTGGTTTATTTCAAATTGAAAGTGCGGGAATGCGTGAAGCATTGATGCAAATGAAACCAAATCATATAGAAGATATTATTGCCTTAGTAGCACTTTATAGACCAGGTCCAATGAGCAATATACCAATTTATAATGATTGCAAACATGGAAAAAAGACACCTGATTATTTACATCCTTTACTTGAGGATATTTTACGACCTACCTATGGGGTAATAATTTACCAAGAACAAGTGATGCAAATTGCACAAAAACTCTCTGGTTTTACAGCTGGTCAAGCTGACATTTTAAGAAGAGCAATGGGTAAAAAGAAAAGAGCTGAATTAGAAAAACAAAAACAAAGTTTTATTTCTGGTGCTGTAAACAATGGTATAAGCAAAGATGTTGCAGCAGGAATTTTTTTAAAAATTGAGCCATTTGCAGAATATGGATTTAACAAAAGTCATGCAGCTGCATACGCAATTATTTCTTATCAAACAGCTTATCTAAAAACTTATTATCCGAAAGAGTTTATTGCTGCATCAATGACAATGGATATTTCTAATCAAAATAAATTAAGTGAATTTTATGAGGAATTAAAAAGATTGAAAATAAAAATAGTAAGACCAGATATAAATGAGTGTTATGCGGATTTTAGAACAGATGGAGAAAAATTTTATTATGCGTTAGGAGCTATTAAAGCTGTGGGATATGAAGCGGTCTCAAATATTGTTGAGGAAAGAATTAAAAATGGAAAATTTAGTTCTATTAATGATTTTTTAAACAGAGTAAATCCAAAAGATATCAATAAATTACAATTAGAAGGTTTAGTAAAAGCAGGAGCGTTTGATAATATAAATCTAAATAGACAATCGTTATTTAATTCAATACCAAGCTTTATAACAAAATCAAAAAATATTTATGAAAATAAATCTGCCAATCAGATTGATTTATTTGGTGAAAATAATACCCCAGATAGTGAAGTGATAATAAAGATTGATGATTGGAAATTCGAAGAAAGGTTGTCCAAGGAATTTGAGTCCGTTGGCTTTTTTATCTCAGATCATCCATTAAATCAATTCAAAGAAATATTTGAAGACTATAATATAAAAGACTACTTAAGTTTTAATAATGATAATGAAATAATTAATTCAAATATCGCTGCAACTTTATTAAAAATACAAGAAAGAAAAACTGCCAAAGGAAATCCTTATGCTGTTTTAAAATTAACTGATCTAACTAGTGTTTTTGAATTATTCATTTTTTCTGACGTTTTAGAAAAAAATCGTGAAATATTGCAAGAAGGATCATCAATAATATTAACTTTGGCCAAATCTGTTTCGGATGAAGAAAATCGTTTTAAAAGAACGAATGTTCAGAAAATAGCCTCACTTTCAGAGTTGATGAATAAACCAATTGAAGAGGTACTTTTTAACTTAAAATCATTAAATGAATTGGACGAAATCTCAAAAATTATCCCCGACGAAGGAAATACAATTGTTAAAATTAAATTACGAGACCAAAATAATGAATTGGATTTTACACTTAAGAATAAGAGAAATATCGACAGAAAAATGTTAAATATAATTAGAAATAAAGAGATTTCTGCGATTATTCGATAATTTTAAGCTTGTTAAATAAAAAAAATCTTTGTAAATAGTCACTAAAATTAACAAAAACGCACACAGTTTTTGGTTTTATACCTCCGGTCCTTAATTGGAAATTACTGTGGTGGCTTAACCGGGAATAAATATGAAAATACCTAACGTTACAATCCAACAATTATTAGAAGCAGGTGTTCATTTAGGACACAAAACACTTAGATGGAATCCAAAAATGAAAAAATATATTTTTGGCAAAAGAGACTCAATCCATATTATTGATTTAACTCAAACTTTGGAACTTACAAAAGTTGCGCTGGAAAAAGTTCACGAAGTTATATCTAATAATGGAAAAATATTATTTGTCTCAACAAAAAAACAAGCATCAGAGGCTATAGCGGAAGTTGCTAAAGAAACTGATCAATATTTTGTAAATTATAGATGGTTAGGTGGAATGCTAACTAATTGGGGAACCATATCTAATTCAATAAAAAAACTAAAACAATTAGAAATAAATTTAGTGTCAGAAAATAGAGGTTTTACAAAAAAAGAACTTCTTAAAATGAGTGTTAAAAAAGACAAGCTACAAAGATCATTGGGTGGCATAGCAGAAATGAAAAAAGTTCCTGATTTAGTATTTATTATAGATACAAATTACGAGTCACTAGCCATTCAGGAGTCAGTTAAATTGGGAATTCCAATTGTTGCAATATTAGATAGTAATTCAAATCCTGACGGTATTGATTATCCAATACCAGGAAATGATGATGCTAGAAGAGCAATAGATTTATATTGTAGTTTAATCAAAGAGACAATTGTTTCTGCAAAAAACTCAATTCCTGTAGTTGAGAAAAAAGAGAGTGTAAAAAAAGAGACTAAATCATCTAAGACTGTTCAAGAAAAAGATAGAGAAAAATTAGAGGAAAAATTTAGTGAAAAAAAAAAAAAAACGATAAATTAATATGAGTGATGTTGAAAAAGTAAAAAAATTAAGAGTTGCTACAGGAGCTGGTTTTAAAGACTGCAATTTAGCAATTAAAGAGGCTAATGGTGACCTAGATAAGGCAGTAGAAATTTTAAGAGTAAAAGGAATTTCAAAAGCATCAAAAAAAATGTCAAGAGAAGCAAAAGAAGGTGTTGTTGCAATTAGTGGTGATGAAAAAAAGACTTCAATAATAGAAGTTAATTGTGAAACAGACTTTGTAGCAAAAAATGATGATTTTATAAATTTTGTGAAAGAGTTAAGTGAATTGAATAACCAAAATGACTCTAATCTTGATAATCTAAATAAGGCTAAAATGAAAAATGGTTCCTCAGTTGAGGATAATTTGGTTGCGTTGATTGCTAAAATTGGAGAAAAAATAACTATTGGACAAACAAAAACTATCTCAAACTCTTCTTCAACTAATTACCAATATTTACATACAGTGGTTAAAGATAACTTAGCAAAACTAGCTGTAATTGTCTCGTTAGAAACTAAAGAAAATTCTGAAACTGTTAAAACATTTGGTAAACAATTATCAATGCATATTGCAGCTTCAAATCCTTTAGCTTTAGAGTCTACATTAATTGACAAAGCAATTATTGATAAAGAGCAAGAATTAATTACAGAAGAGCTTAAAAATTCAGGTAAACCAGAGGACATAGCTAAAAAGATTAGTTTAGGAAAAATGAATAAATTTAAAGAAGAAAATGCTCTAATGACTCAGGCTTGGGTAATGGAGCCTAAAAAGAAAGTTCAAGATGTTTTAAAAGAACTTGCTGTAAACGATTTGAAAATTAAGGAATTTAGTAGAATTAAAATAGGTGAGTAAATGTTTGATGAAAAATCACATAGCTTAAAAATGGATAAAGCTATTGAGGTATTCTCTAAAGAGTTATCGTCATTGAGAACTGGAAGAGCAAATGCAGCAATGTTAGATCTTGTTAAAGTAGATGTTTATGGTCAACAAATGCCAATTAATCAGGTTGGCAGTATAACAACGCCTGAGCCAAGAATGATTAATATTCAAGTTTGGGACCAAAATAATGTGAACTTAGTAGATGCCGCCATTAAGAAATCGGAGCTAGGATTAAATCCCCAAATTGATGGACAATTAATTAGATTACCAATACCAGAACTAAATGAGGAAAGAAGAACAGAACTTAAAAAGCTGATTAAGTCTATGGGTGAAAAATGTAAAATTTCAATCAGGAATATAAGAAGAGATGCTAATGAAGAACTTAAAAAACTTTTAAAATCAAAAGAAATTGGTGAAGATGAAGAAAAATCTTTTGAAAAAAATGTTCAAATAATTACTGATAAACATATTGCAATTGTGGATGAAAAAATCTCAACTAAAGAAAAAGAAATAATGACAATATGAACCCTTTAAAACATGTAGCCATTATCATGGATGGTAATGGGAGGTGGGGTTTAAAAAATAAAAATTCAAGAAATGCTGGTCATAGAGCTGGGTTGAATGCAGTAGAAAGAATCATAAAAGAAACTATCAAAAATAATATAAAATTTCTTACTTTATATGCTTTCTCAACAGAAAATTGGAAAAGGCCAAAAAAAGAGATCAATTTTCTATTTAATCTTTTAGAAAATTTCCTTAAAGAAAAAATCGAGGATTTAAATAAACAAAAGATTAAATTAAAGATTGTTGGTAGAAAAAATTTCTCAACTAAATTGAATAGCCTATTAAACTTATCAGAAAAAAAAACTTCAAAAAATAAAAGACTACAAATAAATTTAGCCCTAAATTATGGGTCAAAAACCGAACTAATATACGCATTTAAAGAATTGGCAAAAAATAAAGAGTCAATTAATGAAAAAAATTTAAAAAAATATTTACAAACAAAAGATATACCAGATCCAGAAATATTAATAAGAACAGGAAATACCAAAAGATTAAGTAATTTTTTATTATGGCAAGCAGCTTACTCGGAGATTTTTTTTGAAAAAAAATTATGGCCTGATTTTAATGAAAAAGATTATTATAAAATAATTAAGAAATATAAGAATATTAAAAGAAATTTTGGGAATATTTAATGATCAAAGAGGTTGAAAAAAGAATATTGAGTTCACTCATTTTGATTCCATTAGCAATATTCTTTATAATTCAAGGATCTGTTTTTTTTGCCTTTTTTTTAATTATAGCATTTTTTCTAACAAGTTATGAGTGGATAAAGATGTGTAAAAAATTTAATTCACTTAAAATCTTTGGAATTATTTTTTTATTTTTATCTTTTTTACATGCTTTTGGATTTAGAGAAAATTTTGGTTTATATAATTTTTTATTTGTAGTTTTAATATGTATTTTTACAGATTTAGGTGGGTACATTTTTGGAAAAACTTTTAAAGGACCAAAATTGACAAAAATCAGTCCCAATAAAACTTACGCTGGAGTTTTTGGAAGTTTTGTTTGTTCATTAATAATTGGGATATTAATGTTAAATAATTTTCCAATTTCTCTTAGAACTTTAAGTGAGAATGAGATTTATTCTGGTTTTAATACTAATACACAGCTATATTATCTTTTTTTAATTTTATCGATTTCACTAATTAGTCAAATAGGTGACTTAATCATCTCATATTTCAAAAGATTAATGAAAGTTAAAGATACGGGTAAAATTATTCCTGGTCATGGAGGATTACTAGATAGAATTGATGGTTTAATTTTTGTAATACCAATCTTTTACATATTTTTTAAATTATTTTAATGAAAAAAAAAATAGCTATTTTAGGTTCGACAAGTTCAATTGGTAAGTCTTTATTAAATATAATTAAAAAAGATAAAAAAAATTTCAAGATAGAATTACTAACAGCAAATACAAATTATAAAGAATTAATTAATCAAGCAAAAAGATTTAATGTTAAGAATATAATTATAACTGATCCAAATAGTTTCAAAAAAACAAAAACAATTTGCAAAAATAAAAATATTAATATTTTTCAAAACTTTGAAAGTTTAAAAAGAATTTTGCCAAAAAAAATTGATTATGTAATGAGTGCTATCTCTGGAATTGGTGGTTTATTACCTACATATAAAATAATTAATAGAACAAAATTGATAGCAATAGCAAACAAAGAAGCTATTGTTTGTGGATGGCCACTTATTAAAAAAGAACTGAAAAAAAACAAAACTAAATTTATACCAGTTGACTCAGAACATTTTTCAATTTTTTCACTTATTAACGATACTAACAAAAATGAGATTGAAAAAATTTATATTACCGCTTCAGGGGGACCATTCATTAATTTACCTAAAAGTCATTTTAAAAATATTAAGTTAAGTGATGCATTAAAACATCCAAATTGGAGAATGGGAAAAAAAATTACAATTGATTCTGCAACTTTAATGAATAAAGTTTTTGAAGTAATTGAAGCAAAAAATATATTTGATATTGGCTATGATAAAATCTCAATACTTACTCATCCAAAGTCATATGTTCATACAATAATTAAATTCAAAAATGGTTTAAGTAAATTTTTAATTCATGAACCAGACATGACAATACCAATTTATAATTCTATTTATTTTGAAAAAAGCAAAAATATTAAGTCAAGTCCTCTAGATTTTAAAACACTAAATAATTTGAATCTTCATAAAGTAGAAAAAAATAAATTTCCATTGGTAGGATTACTTAACAAATTGCCAAAATATCCGTCATTATTTGAGACAGTTTTAATAACAATTAATGACTACCTAGTTTATAAATTCCTAGATAAAAGAATTAATTTCCAAGATCTTATTAAATTAGTTAATAAATTTTCAAATTCAAAAGAATTTCAAAAATTTAAGAGGATTAAGCCTAGAAATATTAAACAAATATATGATTTAAGGGATTATGTTCATTTAAAATTAAATGCTTTGGGTATATAAAGCTTTTGATTATGTATAAGTTAATTATAAAAATAATTACAATCTCTTTTTTCTTATTATCGTTAGTAAGAGCTGAGACTTTACAGAAATTTGAAATCTCAGGAAATAAAAGAATTTCAGATCAAACAATAATTATTTTTTCAGAAATGGAAATCAATGAAGAAATTACAAAGTCTAAATTAGATGAAGTAATAAAAAAACTTTATAAAACAAATTTTTTTAAAGACATAAATTTAAGTTTTGAAAACCAAACATTGTTTTTAAAAGTTGAAGAGAACCCAATAATAGAAAATTTACAGATTACCGGGATTAAAAAACAATCATTGGTTGAATTTATTAAAGGTAAATTACAACTTGCAGAAATGAAATCTTTTAATCAGGAATTATTATCAGCTGACATTAATTTAATTTACAATATTTTGAAAACAAATGGGTATTATTTTGCAGATATCACAATTTCTAAAAGTCTAGATGATAAACTAAATTCTATTGATTTAAAAATTGATGTTCTGTTGGGAGAGAAAGCAAAGATCAAAAAAATCATATTTCTTGGAGAAAAAGTTTTTAAAGAAAAAAGATTGAAAGAAATAATAGTTTCAGAGGAACATAAATTTTGGAAATTTGTTTCAAGAAACGTTTATATAAATCAAGAATTGATCAATCTCGATAAAAGACTCCTTTCAAATTATTATAAAAATAATGGTTACTTTAACGTAAAAATAGATAATTCCTTTGTCGAGTTTGACAAGAATTCCAATTTTAATTTAATATTTAATATCACGCCTGGTAAAAAATATTTTTTTAATGACTTTTCATTAAATTTACCACCCAACTATGATGTCAAATTTTTCAACAAGATAACAAAAAAATTTTCTAAACTTAAGGGTGACACTTACTCCCTACTAAAAGTTAACGACCTTTTAGACAATATAAACGAAATTGCATTATCTAAACAATATGAATTTATTGATGCATCTATTGAAGAAAAAATTAATGGTGACAAAATTGATTTTGATATAAATATTTCAGAAAGTGATAAGTTTTATATTGAAAAGATAAATATTAAGGGAAACTTTAATACTTTAGAAGAAGTTGTTAGAAATAATTTAATTGTAGACGAAGGTGACCCATTTAATGAAATTTTATTTAACAAATCTGTAAATAATATCAAAAGTTTAGGAATTTTTAAAAAAGTAAAAACAGATGTGAGGGATGGTTCAAATTCATCTTTTAAAGAGATAGATATTGACGTAGAGGAAAGACCTACTGGAGAAATTTCTCTAACAGCAGGTTTTGGTACTACCGGAGAAACTATTGGTGCAGGGATTAAAGAAAAAAATTTTTTAGGTAAAGGGATAAATTTAAATACTAATTTAGAATTGACATCTGACTCAATTAAAGGTCAATTTATATACGCAAAACCTAATTTCAATTATAGCGATAACACTTTATTTACATCATTACAAAGCTCTACGACTGATTTATTAATAAACTCAGGTTATAAAACATCTAATATTGGTTTTTCTTTAGGTACTAGATTTGAACAGTTTAAAAATATATATCTTAGTCCAGAAATAGACTTCCTTATTGAAGATCTGGAAACTTCAGATAAAGCCTCAAATATTCTAAAAAAACAAGAGGGATCTTATACAGATCTATATTTTAACTATTCAATAAATCAGGACTTAAGAGACAAACGATATAGAACGGAGAAAGGATACGTTACAACTTTTTCACAAGAATTACCTTTAGTGTCAGATAATGCAGAAATATCTAATGCATTCGAAATAACAAATTATAAAAAACTTTCATCAACTTCTGACATGGTTGGAAAAGTAAGTTTTTTTGGAAAAACTATTACAGGTTTAAGTGATGATGTTAGAATCTCTAAAAGATTAAATGTACCTTCTCATAGACTTAGAGGCTTTCAAAGGGGTAAAGTTGGACCAATTGAAAATAACGACTATATAGGAGGTAATCATGTTACTACTCTAAATTTGTCAGCAACACTTCCTAATATTGTTCAAGGATTAGATAATCTTGATGTTGGAGTTTTTATTGATGCAGCAAATATATGGGGTGTAGATTATGATAGCTCTATTGATGATAAAAGTAAATTGAGATCAGCTACAGGAGTAGCACTTAATTTAATGACACCAATAGGTCCGCTAAGTTTTTCATTTGCAAATACACTCTCTAAAGCTTCAACAGATAAGACTGAAACTTTTAGATTTAATCTTGGAACACAGTTTTAATGAAATTTCTGTTTGCTAAAATATTTTTTATTGTTCTTTTTGCAGGTATATCAAACGCTAGTGAAAACATTAGGTTTATAGATATTAATTATATTGTAAATAATTCTGAAGTAGGAAAATCTTTAAACAAGATCGTACAAAATAAAAGTAAAAAAATTACAACTGAATTAAATGATATGGGTAAAAAGATTGAGAATAAAAAAAATAAAATTATTTCTCAAAAAAATATTCTCAAAAAAGATGAATATGAAAAATTAATTAGAGATTATGACGAAGAAGTTAAAAAGTACAATAACATAAGAAAAAAAAAGAACGAAGATTTTAACAAATTTAGGGTTAATTCACAAAAAAAGATTATTGAAACATTAAATCCAATCATTACTGCTTTTATGAAAAAAGAGTCAGTCCAAATTCTTTTACAAAAAGAACAGATAATATTTGGAGATAATAAATTGGATATTACAGAAGAAATTCTTAAAATATTTAATGATAAACATAAAAAAATTAAATTTGAATAGAAGAAATAATGACGAAAAATAAATTAACAAAATCTGACATAATCAAATTATTACCTCACAGAGAACCAATGTTACTTATAGATGAGTTGATTAATATAAAACATCTTCACTCAGCAACAGCAATAATGAACGTTAAAAAAGACTCATTTTATGTTGATGGACATTTTCCAGGAAACCCGGTTTTGCCAGGTGTTTTAATTGTAGAAGCTTTTGGTCAAGCTGCAGCTGCATTAACTGCTCATGGTATTGATAAAAAAGAATATGATAATAAATTAGTTTTTTTAATGAGTGTTGAAAAGGCTAGATTTAGAAATCCTGTTATACCTGATTGTAAACTTGAATTGAATATTGAAGCTATAAGATCACACGGTAGAGTTTGGAAATACAAGGGAGAGGCATTTGTGGATGGCAAAAAAATGTCAGATGCTCAATGGTCAGCCACTATTGTTGATAGGAAATAATTAGCAATAATTCTTGATAAGCTTTTAAAATAAGTTTTGATATTAAACTTATTAATGATTAATCCTTTTTTTAAAAATACAGGACCCCATAACATAAATTTTTTACTTAAGACAATTAATTTAAGTTATGAAAATTTACCTGATGATAAAATCACAGATATTAAAGATCTTTATTCATCCCAAAAAAATGAAATAACTTTTTTTCATTCAAAAAAATATGCTGATTTAGCAAAAAAAACTAAAGCTTCCTATTGCTTAACGTCAGAAAATTTTCAATCACTTTTACCGGATAGCTGTAAGCCTATTATTACAGACAAAGTTTTATTGCATACTGCTCAAATAACAAAAATTTTTTATCCAGACTCTATTACTGATAATTATGATGGAACTGTTAAAGATATAAATGAGACAAAATTTAAAGACAAAGTAAAATTTGGAAAAAATGTTCTTATTGGTGAAAATGTAAAAATTGGTGCAAATTGCTTAATTGGTCATAATTCAATCATAGAAAAAAATGTCAATATAGGTGATAATTGTTCTATAGGATCAAACGTAATTATTAGAAATTCATTAATTAAAAATAACGTTCACATTTTAGATGGATGTGTAATTGGGAAAAAAGGGTTTGGTTTTTTTCCAAATAAAGATGTTAATTTTAGATATCCCCAAATAGGCATTGTAATAATTGAGGATAATGTAGAAATAGGTTGTGGTTCCACAATAGATAGAGGTTCTCTTTCAAATACAATTATAGGAAAAAATACATATTTAGATAATCAAATACATATAGCACACAATGTTAAAATTGGTGAAAATTGTATTATTGCTGGACAAGTAGGTTTTGCAGGAAGCTCTACTTTAGGAAATAATGTTATGATTGGAGGTCAGGCAGGTATTTCAGGACATCTTAAGATTGGTAATAATGTACAAATAGGTGGTGGTAGTGGTGTAATAAAAAACATTCCTGATAACTCTAAAGTGATGGGCTACCCAGCAAAAGATTTAAAAAACTTTATTAGAGAAAATAAATGATAGATAAAACAGCTATAATACATAAAAATGCAAAAATTCATTCAAGTGTAAAGATTGGGCCTTATTCTGTCATTGGTCCTAATGTTGAAATTGGAGAGAATACAGAAATTCAATCTCATGTGAACATTACTGGAAATACTAAAATTGGAAAAGGAAATAAAATTTATCCATTTGTTTCAATAAACGACCCCCAAGATTTAAAATATAATGGTGAAGAAACAAGCTTGTCTATTGGAGATAACAATAAAATAAGAGAGTATGTAACAATAAATCCTGGCACGATTGGTGGTGGAGGCATAACTACAATTGGAAACAATTGTTTATTTATGATTTCATCTCATGTAGCTCATGATTGTCAGGTAGGTAACAATGTAATTATAGCAAATAATGTACCTTTAGGAGGTCATGCTATTATTGAGGATAATGTAGTTATAGGTGGAAATTCAGCTGTTCAACAGTTTACAAGAGTTGGTAAAATGGCAATGATTGGAGGAATGACCGGAGTGCTACACGATGTTATTCCTTATGGATTATCGACGGGCAATAGAAATTCGTTACAAGGGTTAAATTTAATAGGCTTAAGAAGAGCTAAATTTGAAAATAAGGATATTTTAGGATTGAGTGAGGCATATAAAGAGATTTTCGCTACCAAAAATATCAATGAAAATATAAGTAAATTAAACGGTTCATTTAAGGAAAATCCATTAGTTAAAGAAGTAATAGAATTCATTACTAAGGATAAAAAAAGATCTATTTGCACCCCATTTTCATAAGATGATAGGATTAATTTTTGGTGATACAGATTTTCCAAATGAAATACTTAAAACAATCAAAAAAAGAAAAATAAAGTATCTAATAATTGATTTATCTAAATCAAAGAAATTTAAAAAAGATAGTAAATCTTATTTGGTTTCTATAGGTCAATTTGGTAAAATAATTAATATTCTTAAGGAAAATAACTGTAAAAAAGTCCTATTTGCAGGGAAAGTTAACAAACCAAACTTTTCAAAATTAAAATTAGATCTTAAAGGAATTTATTATATTCCAAGAATTATCAAAGCATCCAAGCTCGGTGATGCTGCAATTTTGAAAGAAATTATCAAAATACTTGCTCAAAATAAGATTAAAACCGAAAATTCGCTCAAATTTAATCCAGAGCTGTCTCTTAAAAAGGGTAATTATTCAAAAACTAAACCTAATAAATTGGATCAATTGGATATTAAAAAAGCAATCAAAACTTTAAATAGTTTAAGAGACTATAATTTTAGTCAAGGAGTTGTAGTTAGAAATAAAAAAGTTGTTTCTATAGAAGGTAAAGGCGGAACTAAAAAAATGCTTGAAAAAAGTAGAAGCAAAAAATTTAGAAATTATGGGGTTTTAGTTAAATTTCCAAAAAAAAAACAGGATCTTAGAGTTGACTTGCCTACTATTGGATTAAAAACTATTAAACAAAGTAAGACGGCAGGATTAAAAGGTATTGTTGTAAAAAGTAAACAACATATATTTTTAGACAAGAACAAATGTATTAACTTTGCTAATAAGAATAAAATGTTTATCTCAGTGAAATGAAAAAAATTTTTATATTAACTGGTGAACCTTCTGGAGATAAATTAGCATCTACAGTTGTTTCTAAGCTTCAACAAAATCATTCAAATATAGAATATCTAAGTGTTGGAGGCTCTCATTTAAACAAACTTGGTGTTAAATCAATATATGATCTTGAGGAAGTAACTTACATTGGTTTTACAAGTGTAATTTTAAATTTATTTAAAATCAGAAATAAAATAAATGAAACTGTAAAAAAAATAATTAAATTTAATCCTGATATTCTATTTAGTGTAGATAGTCCAGATTTCACCCTAAGAGTTGCTGAAAAAGTAAAAAGTATAAATCCTAATATTAAAACAATACATTATGTTGCACCACAAGTATGGGTATGGCGAGAAAGTAGGGTTAAGAATTTTAAAAAGTTTTTAGACCATGTTTTATTATTATTCAATTTTGAAAAGAAATACTTTGATAAAGAAGATATAAAGAACACTTTCGTTGGTCATCCTTTACTTGAAAATAAAGAGAATGTTAAAACAAATTTATCAAATATAATTGATGACAATAAAAAAATTATATCTTTATTCGCTGGAAGCCGATCATCTGAAACCAATATTCTTTTACCAATTTTAGTAAACTTTATTAAATTAATGAATGAAAAATTTAATCAATATAATTTTGTTTTTCATGCGACCGATCAAAACAAAGATTTAATAAAAAATGAGATTAAAAAAAAAAACTACAACAATGTTGAAGTTATATCTGACGAGAATATAAAATTAAAAATACTGTCAAATTCTATATTTGCTGTAGCAAAATCAGGAACTGTTTCTCTTGAAATTTGTAATGCAAAAGTTCCATCTATTATTATTTATAAAATGAATTTTATTAATTTTTTAGTTGTAAAATTTTTAGTAAAAACAAAATATGCAAATATAATTAATATAATTAACCAAAAAGAAATAATTCCAGAATTAATTCAAAAAGAATGTAATTCAAAAGAAATTTTTAGATCTGTAGCATATTTTTTAAAAAACCCCGAGCTTATGAAAAAACAAATTCTTGACGTGAGCAATACTTTAAATGAAATCAAATCTAAAACTTCTTCATCCTCAGAAGCTTCGGCAGTAGTTTCAAGCTATCTTAGCGCTTAATCTTTTCTGAACTTCTTCTTTTCCTAATGATAAAATAATATCATATATACCAGGTCCAAACTTTGAACCAGTTAGTACAATCCTTAGTGGTTGTCCAACACCTTTAAAATTTGTGCCATGCGATTTTATAAGCTCGTTTACTATTGGTTCTAAAATTTCTCTAGAGGGCAGGTCTATTTTTTCAAACTGACCCTTAAAATCAGAAATTACTTTTCTTGCTTTGTTGTCAATTAATTTAAGATCATCCTTATTGAAATCGACCTCATCTTTTAAAATATATTGACCATTATTAAATATATCCTCCAAAGTTTTTGCTTTATTTTTTAGGAAGGTAAGAGATTTTTTAATCTTATCTTTTTTATCTGATTGAATTTCACTTTTATATAATTTGCAATATTCAGTTAATTGGTTGAATAAATCATCCTCATCAATATTCTTAATATAGTGTTCATTCATTGATAAAATTCTACTCATATCAAGTTTAGAGGGAGATTTACCGATACCTTCTAAATTAAAAAATTTTATACTTTCCTCTAATGTGAATATTTCTTTATCTTTGTAAGACCAGCCTAGTCTTAAAAGGTAGTTTCGAAGAGCATCTGGCATGATACCTATTTTGGAATAATCATCTAATGTAGAAGCTTGATCTCGCTTTGATAGTTTCTTTCCCTCTATTGTATGTATCAATGGTATGTGAGCAAATGAGGGTAAATCCCATTTCATGGCTTGATAAATTTGTATTTGTTTGAAGGTGTTTATTTTATGATCGTCACCTCTAATAATATGTGTCATATTCATTTGGTGATCGTCTACGGATGCAGATAAATTATATGTAGGGGTCCCGTCATTTCTTAAGATAATAAAATCTTCGATTGTATTATTATCAATCTCAACATCACCTTGAACCAAATCTTTCAAAATTGATGTCCCATCAATCTTACTTTTAAATCTTATGACAGGTTTAATATCTTTTGGAGCATCAGATTCTTTTTTATCTCTCCATTTTCTATCATAAATATAAGGAATCTTTTTTTGTCTAGCTCTTTTTTTTTGTTCTTCTATTTCTTCACTTGAACAATAACATTTATATGCATGACCATTTTTAAGAAGTTCATTTGCAACTTTAATGTGGTTGTTTATCTTTTCTGATTGAATATATTCATCTCCATCGTAGTTGATACCAATCCATTTAAGAGATTGTATTATTTGATCTTTATATTCATCTTTAGATCTTTCTTTATCTGTATCTTCCACCCTCAAATAAAATTTACCATTGTGATTTTTAGAGTATAACCAATTAAATAAAGCCGTTCTAACACCACCAATATGTAATGCACCAGTAGGCGAGGGAGCAAATCTAGTTGCTACTTTTTTCATTAAAATGGTTTAGACTATTTTTTTAGAAGTTTCTATATAAAGATACTAATACGCCCTGAACTTTAACTCTATCAGGTCCAAATATTTTAGTTTCGTAATTTTTGTTGGCACTTTCTAAAGCAACAACTTTACCTTTTTTTCTAATTCTTTTTAACATTGCTTCATGCTCATCAATTAGAGCAACAACAATTTTTCCATTATCAGCTGTATCTGTTCTTTTAATAATTACTGTATCACCCTCATGAATTCCAGCTTCAATCATCGAGTCCCCTTGAACTTTTAAACCAAAATAGTCCCCATTTTTCTCCAAATTACTTGGCAAAGGTATTCTTGAAACCTCATTTTGAATAGCTTCAACAGGTGTTCCAGCAGCGATTTTTCCTAAAACTGGCACTTCAGCATCATCTGATAATAAATTTTCCTCATCTAAACCACCTTTAATAACACTTGGTGAAAAACTGTTATAAATGTCATTTGCAGAGGCCGTTTCTGGCAATTTGATTACTTCTAATGCTCTTGCTTTATGAGCAAGTCTTTTAATAAAACCTCTTTCTTCTAAAGCACTTATAAGTCTATGAATTCCAGACTTCGATTTAAGGTTTAATGAAGCTTTCATTTCTTCATAAGATGGAGATACACCAGAGCTCCTCAACTTCTTGTTGATAAATAAAAGCAGGTTTTTTTGTTTTTTTGTTAGCATAAGAACAAATATCGTACAAAAACTGTTCTACAAAAGTTCTTTTCAATTCACAATAGTAAAAAAAGTCAATAAAATAGGGAGCTATTTAACTAAAGAACTGAGAAAATAGAATTATTTTCCAAATTTTTCAAAAGTGATTCACCAATTAGAAAAGTTTTAATAGATGTTTTATTTGAGAGCTCTAATAGTTCATCTTTAGTTTTAATTCCACTTTCAGAAATTAATGGACCTTTATGATTAACTAAAACATCATGAATATCAAAAGTTGTATTTATATCGGTTTTAAGTGTCTTTAAGTTCCTATTATTGATGCCAATTAATGCATCTTCAAATTTTAAAGCTTGTTTTGCCTCCTCAACTGTATGTACCTCAACTATTACAGACATATTTAATTCTAATGCTTCCTCATATAACTCATTAGCAATGCTTTCATTTACACCAGCTAATATAATCAATATTGCATCTGCTCCGTGACTTTTTGCTAATGGAATTTGAAATTTATCCACAAAAAAGTCCTTACAAAGAATTGGTAAATTAACATTTTGTTTGATTTTATTTATATGTGTTAAATTTCCTAAAAAAAAATTTTCTTCAGTCAAAACTGATAAACAAGTAGCTTTATTGTCATTATATATATTAGCTATTTTAACAGGGTCATAATCATTTATGATTACACCTGCAGAAGGACTAGCTTTTTTGATCTCAGCAATAATTGAAAATTTGTTTTCCTTAATATTTTTTTTAATTTTTTCTTTAAAATTAACAAAAGTTTTATTTTTTTCTATTAATTCATTTAATGTGTCTATTGAAAAATTTTTTTTAGAATTTTCAATTTTTTCTATTTTTTTTTTAATAATCTTTTCGAGTATATTTTCAGACATTTTGAATTTTTTCTAAATGTTGGATTACTTTATTTGATAAAATATGTTTTCTGGCGTTGTTATAAGCTTCGCTAAAATCTTCATGAGTTTCATTTACAATTAATCCTGCTGCAGCATTTAGACATACAGCTTTAGAAAAATCATTATCCTTCCCCTCAAATATTTCAATCATTTTATTTGCATTGAATTTTGCATCATCTCCAATTAGATTTTCAAATTTATCTGCATTTACATTAAATTCTTTCGGATCAATGATAATTTCAGATATAACGTTGTTTTTTAATTGAATAATATTTGTTTTAGCATATGGTGAAATTTCATCTAAACCATCTTCACTATTAACGATCCATGCAAATTTAATATCTAAATTTTTTAAAGCATTAGCAAATGTTTTTAATAGTTTTTTTTCAAAGACACCAACAACTTGTCTTTTTACCAAGGCTGGACTACTTAAAGGTCCAATCATATTAAAGATTGTTCTTTTGCCAATTTTTTTTCGAGTGGGGCCAACATACTTCATTGCACTATGGTAATTAGGAGCAAACATGAAACCAAAATTATTTTTATTAATTTGAGCCTCAATATTTTCTGGTTCTAAATTAATGTTAATATTTAGAGCTTCTAAAACATCTCCAGATCCACATTTAGAGGACACTGCTTTATTTCCGTGTTTTGCTACTTTAACACCCATACTGGCGAGTAATAATGCAGAGGCAGTAGAAATATTAAGTGTATTCATTCCATCACCACCAGTTCCGCATGTATCAACACAATTATCTACATTAACTCTTTTTGACTTGTCTCTAAGCACGTAAACACCACCAGCAATTTCATCTGAAACCTCACCTTTAGCTGACAAGAGCGTTAAAAAATCAAATATTTCCTGTTCGTTTGCTTTACCCTCCATCAATAATTCAAAAGCTGCCTTACTTTCTTCAAAAGAGAGGTCTTCTTTATTCTTAATTTTATCTATGAATTGTTTCATTGATTTTAAATTTTAATAAAATTTTTTAAAATTTTAATACCTAATTTAGTTTTAATACTTTCAGGGTGAAATTGCACTCCATGAACATTATATTTTTTATGTTGAACACCCATAATTAAACCATCTTTACTCTCAGCCGTGATTTCAAGGTGTTTTGATAGTGATTTTTTATCAATAATTAAGCTGTGATAGCGTGTTGCTTCAAATGATTTTGGAAGATTTTTTAAAATTCCCAGTTTTTTTGAGATTATTTTACTTGTTTTACCATGCATTAGTCTTTTAGCTTGAATAATTTTAGAACCAAATACTTGTCCTATTATTTGATGCCCAAGACAAACTCCAAGTATTGGGATTTTTTTATATAAAGATTTTACTATCTTTAAACAATTACCTGATTGATTAGGATTACCTGGACCTGGTGAGATTACAATCTTATTATATCTTTTTTTTAATATTTGATTAGATGTAATCTGATCATTTCTTATAACATCTACCTTCACTTTCAATGATGATAAGTAATGATAAAGATTGAAAGTAAAACTATCGTAATTATCTATAAGAATTATTTTTTTCATTTTAAAGCATTAATCAAAGCTTTCGCTTTATTTACAGTTTCTTCATACTCTTTTAAAGGTTTGCTATCAGCAACAATTCCAGCACCAGCTTGAACATAGAATTTATCTTTTTTAGCTACAGCTGTTCTTAAAGCTATACAAGTATCAAATTCACCATTTGCTGAAAAATAGCCAATACCACCAGCGTAAACTTTTCTCTTAGTTGTCTCTAATTCATCAATTATTTCCATAGCTCTAATTTTTGGTGCGCCAGAAACAGTTCCTGCAGGAAAACCAGCTAGAAGTGATTTAAATTTTGAAAACTTCTTATCATATACACCGATAACATTAGATACTATGTGCATTACGTGAGAATACTTTTCAATAATAAAGCTCTCTGTTACTTTTACAGTATTAATTTTTGAAACTTTACCAGCATCATTTCTGCCTAAATCCAATAACATTAAATGCTCTGAAAGCTCCTTTTTATCTTGAAGAAGATCTTTTTCATAAAAACGATCCTCGCTCAATGTTTTACCTCTAGGTCTTGTTCCAGCGATTGGTCTTACAGTGATTTTGTTATCCCTTAGTCTCACCAGTATTTCTGGGCTAGCACCAATAATTTGAAAATCATTGAAATTGAAAAAAAACATAAAAGGTGAAGGGTTAGTCACTCTAAGTTTTTTATAAATATCAATTGGTTTTTTTGTTAGCTTAGCTTCAAATCTTTGACTTAAAACTACCTGAAATATATCTCCTAATTTAATATATTCTTTTGCTTTATTGACCATTTGCAAAAATCTATTTTTAGAAGTGTTTGATTTAACTTTAATATTATTTGATTTTAATTGAGTTCTATTATCTATATTTTTAATTGATGATTGAATAAGCAATCTAAAAAGATCTGATTTTACCTCATCATATTTTTTTTGATAATCTATAATTTTTTTCATCCTTATAGATATTTCTTATATAGAAAATTTCTTTTTTTAAATTATCATGAATTATAAGTATTCTTGGTCTTAGAAGTCTTACATCAGGTATACTAAGATCATCCTTACAATTGTTCGGAATTTTCTCGATATATCTTATAGAGTCATAAGAAAAATATCCCGAAATTAAAGAACAAATTTTTGGTAAACTTTTAGGTGTTTCAAATTTAAATTCCTCAATAATTTTTTCGATTAAATTTTCTGGTTTATCTTTAAGTTTGACTTTTTTTTTATTTTGAATCAAATAAGAATTATTATTCTTAAATTCCCATATCTTATCAGGATTTTTTCCAAATATAGTGTATCTTCCTTTGATTTTACCTTTTTCTACTGACTCAAATATAAAGCTATTTTTTTCACTTAAAAAATTATCTATTAAATTCGAGATCTCTTCATCACCTTTGATTTTTTTTGAAGTATATATAATCTGATTTTTATTGCTTCTATGTCGAAACTTAAAATCTTTGAAGCTTCGATTTATGTTCATTGAAAGAAATTCTTAACTCGTTCTATTGTTTTTTGGTTTAAAGTAACATTATATCTACTATTAAGATATAGATCATAAGACTTTAACATATTATTTTTTAAATTCGAATTTTGTTTATTTGTATAATCTATAATTTCATTGTTATTATCAGTTAGTTCAACTTGGTAATCTTTGACTTTAGCCAAGTAAATATTTTCTTTTTCATCATTTATTAAAGTGAATGAATTAATTGGTAAAGAATATAAAATTTTGACTGCGTTAATATCAAATTTTTTGTTGTCTCTTATTGAATTTAATTTTGCTGTTTTGATATTTTGTTGGCCCATTTGTATAAATTCGTTATCATTAAATTCATTATTCTTAATTTTTTCTATTAAATTAGTGTTGTAATCAAATCTATTCTTCTGAAAAATTAAATCTAAAATTTCTTCTTTAGTTTGACTGTTTGTTATATCGGGCTCTCTACTTTCGTTTTTTTGAATTTTGTATAAAACATAATCATCATCTAATTCAAAAATATCAAAATCAGTTCCTTTTAATTCAAAAATTTTTTTTTCAACTTCATTTTTATCAGATGAAAATAAAAAATCTTTTACCTTTGTGGATTTAAGATTAAGATTTGAAACAATCGAGTTGAATGGAACTTCGTTAGAAATATCAATCTCAATTTGATCAATTTTATCAAAAAAAGATTGATTAAATTCATCTACACCTATTAAATTTTTTGGATTAATTATTGAGTATTCAAAATCAAGATAATCAACTTTTAAATTCTCTTTATTTTCCTCTAGGAACTTTTTTAAATCATTATCAGTAAAATCACCTTTTTTTTTATAGAATTTATCCAAGTTAATGAAATCTATTTCTAATTTTTTATTTTCATCTTCATAAAGCTTTTTTACTAAAAACTTTGGTGAAACAGTTCCGGCACCTACAAAACTGAACAAGTTTTTTTGTAATTCACGATTTTTAAGACGTAATTCAAATTGCGGTGCTGATTGATTATTTTCAAGTAAAAATTTTTCATATTTAAGTCTTTGAAAATTTCCTTGATCATCTAAAAAATTTTTATTTTTTTTAATCATTTTAAGTAGTGTTTCTTTTGAAATAATTAAATCATATTCCCTAATTTCTAGATCTAAAATTTTTGTCGAAACCAATCCAGACAATAATTCCTCAATAATATTATTATTTAAGTTTTCTCTTATTGTCTTTTGAGGAATTCCAGAATTATTTAAGTAATCAATAAATTCTTCCGTAGAAACGTTAGACTCATTTATTTTAACAATTGAGTTTGTATTTCCACTACTGAACATACTTCCCATACCCCAAAAAACAAAAGGAATGATCATTATGAAAACTAATATCCCAGCAAACTTTGTTTTGGCAAAATTTCTAAAACTACCTATCATTACTATATAAATTTATTGATCTATAAAAAGCAAACCTATAGATTAAATTTCAGTAGATGACAAATAAATATATGTATTTTATCGCAAATTGGAAAATGTTTGGTGGATTAAGTACATTAAATTCACTTACTAAAGTAATCAAATTTTTGAAAATTTTTAAAAAGTCAAAAAATACTAAAATAATTTATTGCCCACCGAATACATTAATTCACCCAATGTTTAAGAAGGTCATGAATTCCAAAATTCAAGTTGGAGCTCAAAATTGTCATGAAAGTCTTACATATGGTGCTTCAACCGGTTCTATAAATTCTACGATGTTAAAGAATGTTGGAGCCAAATATGTTATTCTAGGTCATTCAGAAAATCGTGAGTCTGGTGAGACAGATAAATTGATTAATACTAAGATTAAAGCAGCAACTAAATCAGGTTTAAAAGTTATTTTTTGTATCGGTGAAACTTTAGGTCAAAAAAGAAAAAAAATTACTAACAAAATTTTATTAAAGCAAATTACATTAGGTCTGCAAAAAGTTAAGAGAAGAAAAAATATTATTATTGCTTATGAACCTATGTGGTCAATTGGGACAGGTGTTATACCTAAATCAGATGACTTATTTAGAACTATTAGTTTTATTAAAAAGAAAGTTAAAAATATCAAAGTTTTATATGGTGGTTCGGTAAATCCAAAAAATATAAATGAATTAAAATTAATAAAAAATATTGATGGATTTCTAATAGGAGGAGCTTCACAAGATCCCAAAAAATTTATTGATATAATCAAAAAAACATATAATTAACCCTCATGGAAAACATATTGTTAGTGTTAAATATCATTCTAGCTTTAGTTTTAGTTTTATTAGTTTTAATGCAAAAATCTGAAGGTGGAGCTCTTGGAATCGGAGTTTCTCAGGAAAACATGATGTTTTCAAAGTCAGCAGGAAATTTCATGACAAAAGCAACCGGTGTTGTTGCAACTTTGTTTATCATATGTAGTTTAGCTTTAACGATCGTATCTAGAGGTGATTTAACACCTTCTAGCTCAGTTTTAGATCAAGTTGAAGAAGATACACCAACGATCCCAGAAAATAATAATTAATACTTTTCATTTACTTTTTTATTAGCTATAAGATACTTCCATGGCGCGATATATATTTGTCACTGGCGGCGTGGTCTCCTCATTAGGAAAAGGTCTTTCATCTGCATCACTAGCCTATTTGCTAAAATCTCAGGGATACAAGGTTAGATTAAGAAAAATGGATCCATATTTAAATGTAGATCCTGGAACAATGAGCCCATTTCAACATGGTGAAGTTTTTGTTACTGATGATGGAGCTGAAACTGATTTAGATTTAGGTCATTATGAAAGATTTACAAACATATCTTCTAAACAATCAGACAATATAACAACTGGTCGTATTTATAGTGATGTTATTAAAAAAGAGAGAAAGGGAGGGTATCTTGGAAAAACAGTTCAGGTTATACCCCATATTACAAATCGAATAAAAGAATTTATTAAAAAGGATATTACAAATGAGGATTTTGTAATATGTGAAATTGGTGGAACAGTTGGAGACATTGAAAGTTTGCCATTTGTGGAAGCTATAAGACAATTTTCAAATGAACATGGAAAATCAAAAACTTTATTTATTCACTTAACATTTGTACCATTTTTAAAATCATCAGATGAAATCAAAACCAAACCAACTCAGCATTCAGTCAAAGAATTAAGAAGCATAGGTATACAACCTGATATTATTATCTGTAGATCTCAACAATCTATACCTTTAGACCAAAGAAAAAAAATATCATTATTTTGCAATGTCCCAATTGATAATGTTATTGAAACAGTAGATGTGAGAACAATATATGAAGCACCGATTAGTTTTTTTAATCAAAAACTGGATAAACAAGTTCTAAAATTCTTTAAACTTAAACCAAAAAAAAGACCAAACTTAAATCCATGGAAAAAAATAACTAAAATTGTATTGAATAAAAAAAAATCGGTTAACATTGCAATAATTGGAAAATATGTAAATTTGAAGGATGCTTATAAATCTTTAGATGAAGCCCTGGTCCATGGAGGAATTGCAAATAACGTAAAAGTAAATCTAGTTAGAATTGAGTCTGATAACTTAAAAAATAATGAAATCAAAACAAAATTAAAAAATGTATCTGGATTATTGATACCAGGTGGTTTTGGTAAGCGAGGAACTGAAGGAAAAATTTCTGCAATTAAATTTGCTAGAGAAAATAAGATACCTTTCCTTGGTATTTGCTTTGGAATGCAAATGGCTATTGTTGAATTTGCGCGAAATAAATTAAAGATTAAAAAAGCAGGATCAACTGAATTGGATAGAAAATGTTATCCAGTCATTGGTCTAATCAACGAATGGGATAAAGATGGAAAAATAATAAAAGGAACAGATAAAGATTTAGGTGGAACAATGAGATTAGGCTTATACGAAGCTAAATTAAGAAATAATTCTGCCATAAATAGAATTTATAAATCTAGTTCTATTAAAGAAAGACATAGGCACAGATATGAAGTTAACAATAAACTTAAAAATCAATTTGAAAATAAAGGATTAATTTTTTCAGGAATGTCACCAGATAATAAATTACCAGAAATAATTGAGCTTCAAAATCATCCATGGTTTATAGGAGTTCAATTTCATCCTGAATTTAAATCTAGACCTTTATCTCCTCATCCTTTATTCTCTTCATTTATCAAAGCATCAAAAAATTATAAATGAGTAGTATTAAAGTAAATTGTAATAAAATAGAAATCTCAAACGACAGTAAAATATGCATTATTGCGGGTCCTTGTCAGCTTGAAACTGAACAACATGCTATGGATATGGCTGGTAAAATACAAGATATCACTAAGAAATTTGGAGTTGGTTTTATTTATAAAACATCATTTGATAAAGCTAATAGAACCAGTCTTAAAGGTAAAAGAGGAGCAGGCTTAGATGCTTCGCTTCCAGTTTTTGATAAAATAAAGAAAGAACTCAATGTTCCGATTTTAACTGATATCCATAATATTGAACAATGCTCAATTGTTGCAAGTCATGTAGATGTTTTACAAATACCAGCATTTTTATGTCGTCAAACAGATTTATTAGTAGCTGCTGCTAAAACAAATAAAGTCATTAATGTAAAAAAAGGTCAATTCTTGGCGCCTTGGGATATGGTTAATGTTACAAAAAAAATTTCAGACTCTGGAAATAAAAATATTTTAGTCACTGAAAGAGGTGCTAGTTTTGGTTACAATACTTTAGTGTCGGATATGAGAGCATTACCCATAATGGCAAAAAATGGTTACCCAGTTATATTTGATGCTACTCACTCTGTTCAACAACCAGGTGGTCTTGGTGAAAAAAGTGGTGGACAAAGAGAGTTTGTAGAACATTTAGCAAGAGCAGCAGTTGCAGTGGGTGTTGCAGGAGTTTTTATTGAAACTCATCAAGATCCTGATAATGCCCCTTCCGATGGTCCAAATATGATTCCGTTAAATAAATTAGAAAGTCTATTAGAACAATTAACTGACATAGATAATTTGATTAAAAAATAAAAATAAGTGAGTAAAATTTCAAAAGTAAAAGCCCGACAAGTTTTCGATAGTAGAGGTAATCCAACAATAGAAGCTGAGGTTTTTGTCAAAAACCAAAGTGCAATTGCAATTTGCCCCTCAGGTGCATCGACAGGAACTTATGAAGCTTTCGAAAAAAGAGATAAAAACAATAAAAGATACTTAGGAAAAAGTGTTCTGAATGCAATTAATTTAGTCAACACTAAAATCTCAAACAAACTTAAAGGTCAAAGTGTACATAATCAAGAGAGAATAGACTCTATAATGATTAATTTAGATGGAACTAGACAAAAAACAAAGTTAGGAGCTAATTCTATATTAGCTGTATCAATGGCAGCAAAAAAACTTTCAGCAAAAATTAACAAACAACCATTGTATAAAACTTTCCTAGTAAAAAATAATTATAAATTACCTTTTCCACTTATGAATATAATTAATGGTGGAGCACACGCTAATAATGGTTTGAGAATTCAAGAATTTATGATTAGACCAGATCGTGCAAAAAATTTTTCTGATGCGATGAGAATTTGTTTTTTGGTGATTAAAAATTTAAGTAAGATTATTGAGAATAAAGGATTATCTACATCTGTTGGAGATGAGGGTGGATTTGCACCAATGATTTACAATAATAATCAAGCGCTAGATTTAATTGTTTCAGCTATTAAGAAGTCAGGTTTTGTAAACGGTAAAGATGTTTCAATCTGTTTGGATGTAGCTGCAAATGAATTATATAAAAAAAATAAGTACTCTATTCATTCTAAAAGCTATATTTCTGTAGAAAAATCTATTCAAGAATATAAAAAAATTATTAATAAATACAAAATTAAATCAATCGAAGATCCTTTCGCAGAGAATGATTGGATGTCATGGAGCAAGTTAATGAAATCTCTACAAAAAGTGCAGATTGTAGGTGATGATCTTTATGTCACTAATCTTGAGCGACTTAAGAAGGGTTTTTTAAATTTATCATCAAATGCAATTTTAGTTAAACTTAATCAAATCGGCACTGTTTCAGAGACTTTAGATGTAATTAGATTTGCTCAAACTATAGGATTTAAAACAATCATTTCGCATAGATCTGGCGATAGTGAAGATACATTTATTGCTGACTTAGCAGTGGGTACTAATTCTAACCAAATTAAAACAGGATCTTTAGCTCGATCAGAAAGAGTTGCTAAATATAACCAATTATTACGTATAGAAGAAGAACTTGGAAAAAAAGCTAGAATGAATAAGATTCATTAATGCTTCAAAGATTAAAAAAAAATTATTTTCTACTTATATCAGTTTTTCTAATCGTATATTTTTTCTTCAATCTTTTATCAGGTGAAAGAGGATTAATTTCCTACTATGAAAAAAAACAAATTTTAAATGATTTAAAAATTGAGCAATTATCATTAAAAAATCAAATAAATGACTTGGATTTTAAGAATTCATTATTAAGTGACAATCTAGATCTTGATTATATTGAAACTTTAATTAGAGAAAGATTCTTATTTGGTAAAAAAAATGAAAAAATCTATATTATAAAAAAAGATGACACAAAAAATTAAACCAAGACATCCTGAAAAAATAAAAAATCCAATTAATCCTATTAAGAAAAAACCTGAATGGATTAGATCTAAATTAAATAATAGTAGAGAATTTTTTTTAACGAAATCAATTGTAAATAAAAATAATCTCGTAACAGTTTGCCAGGAAGCAAATTGTCCAAATATAACTGAGTGTTGGAGTAAAAGACATGCAACCTTTATGATAATGGGTGATACATGTACAAGGGCATGTGCTTTTTGTGATGTAAAAACTGGTAAACCAGAAAAATTAGATAAGTTAGAACCAATTAAAATATCTCAAGCAGTTAAAAAATTAGACCTAAAACATGTTGTAATTACTTCAGTTGATAGAGATGATTTGAATGATGGTGGCTCAAATCATTTTTATGAAGTTATAAATCAAACAAGAAAAACTAATCCTAATACAACTATCGAAGTTTTAACACCTGATTTCTTAAGAAAAGGTGATGCTTATAAGAAAGTACTAGAAGCTAATCCAGATGTTTTTAATCATAATATTGAAACTGTTCCTAGTCTTTATTTAAAGGTTAGACCAGGTTCAAGATATTTTGCATCTCTAGAACTTTTAAAAAATGCGAAAAAAATGAACAATAGGGTTTTTACTAAATCTGGAATAATGGTTGGTTTAGGTGAAACAAGAGATGAAATTTTACAAGTAATGGATGATTTAAAATCTGCTGATGTAGATTTTTTAACCATCGGGCAATATTTACAACCATCCGTAAAGCATTTTCCATTAGATAGATATTATAAACCCGAGGAGTTTAAAGAATTGGGTGATATTGCAAAAGCAAAAGGTTTTTTATTAGTTTCCTCATCTCCTTTAACAAGATCTTCATATCATGCAGATGAAGACTTCGCTAAACTTCAACAAAATAGATTAAAAAACCATTAATGCCAAAAGCTTCAGTTAAGCGATTAATTGAATGTAAAAAAAAAGATTTAATTGATTTAGTTTTGGATATTGAAAAATACCCAGAATTTGTCCCATTCTGCTTTGATGCAAAAATATATGAAAATAAAAATGAAGGTGATTTAACAAAAATAATTGCAGATTTAACAATAGGCAAAGGACCATTTAAAGATACTTATAAAAGCGATGTGGTTTTTAATAGAAAGGAGGACTCAATATTTGTTAAGAATATAGAGGGGCCCCTGAATCATTTATCCAATAATTGGATTTTTGTAGATAAAGAGAATGGAATTACCGAAGTTACTTTTGATATTGATTTTGAAATCAAAAATAAATTTTTAAACTCTTTAATGGTAGTATCTTTTCAATTTGGATTAGAGAAAATAGCTGATGCATTTCAAAAAAGAGCAGAAAAGTTATTTAGCAGCTCTAAGAACTAGATTTAAGGCCTTTTTTACAGTAGCTTTTTGTATTAAGGATCTTTTTTTACTTTTAAATAAACACTTAATTATTTGGATTTTATTTCCTTTTTTAAGCCCAATATAAACTAAGCCCACAGGTTTATTTTTGGTACCACCTCTAGGTCCCGCTATACCAGTAATTGAAACATTGATATTGGTTTTTGAAATTCTAGATAAATTATTAACCATTGCATAACAACATTCGTAGCTCACAGCTCCAAATCTCTTAATAATATTTTTATTTACTTTTAAAATCTTCATTTTTGCTTGATTAGAGTAGGTGATCAAACCTAAGTTAAATATTTTTGATGCACCACTTATTGAAGTTATAGCACTTGCTAATAATCCACCAGTGCATGATTCCGCAACCGATATTTTAATTTTTTTTCTAATTAATAGTTTGATTAATGATTTCATTATACAAAATAACTACTTAAAACCATAAAACAAATTAAAGATAAAACAACATAAAATCCTGCAATTACATCATCCATAATTACACCAAAACTATTTTTGAAGTTTTTATCAAAAAAACTTACAGGAAATGGTTTTGCAATATCAAAAAATCTGAATAACACAAAACAAATACCGTAAAAAATTAAAGCCTCATTTGGTGATTTTTCTGTGCCATGTGAAATTTCATAAAGATAAATCGGAATTGATTGACCAATAAACTCATCAATAATTACTTCTTTGGGATCTTTATTTTCATTATCTTTAATATGATGTGCTACAGCCGGAAAAGATAAAATGAAAACAACTACTAAAAATATTAATACTAAGTTTGAAGATAAATTAAATGTGTGAAAAAAAATGTAAAGAATAATTACTGTGGCTAAAGATCCAAAAGTACCTGGAATTTTTGGAACTTTACCCAAACCAAACATTGTAACGAACAAAGTATTAATAGTTTTAATCATATTTTGTTATTGAAATAATTACTTCACACGCAATAGCTTTTTCTTTTCCAATCAAACCAAGTTTTTCAACTGTTTTACCTTTTAAATTTATTAAATCTTTTTTCAAACCCATGAGTTTGGATATAGAGTTAATGATATGATCTCTGTATTTTGATACCTTAGGTTGTTCACAAATCAAATTTATATCTAAATTATTTATAAAAAAATTTGATTTATAAAGACTTTCAATTACTGGGTTTAATAATTTTGGAGATCTAATATTTTTATATTTTTTTGTGTTAGGAAAAAAGGATCCAATATCTTTATTTCTCATTGCACCTAAAATAGCATCTATGATTGAATGTAAAATAACATCTCCATCTGAGTGTCCTCTCAATCCTGAGTGAAAAGGTATCTTAGCACCACCTAAATAAAGCTTTTTGTTTTTAACTAATCTATGAATGTCAAAACCAATTCCAAAAAAAGTTTTATTTAATTTTACATCATTTTTAAAAGTAATCTTATTATTAGTATTTTCTCCTTTTATAAATTTTATTTTTCTATTTTTATTTATAAATAGAGTTGCCTCATCTGTAATTTTATTTTTTTCATTAATTGCAAGTTCGTATAATTTTTTAAATTTAAATGCTTGTGGTGTTTGAGTTAGATAAGTGTTTTCTCTATTAAGATTATATAATTCATTTTTTACTTTATATTTTATTGTATCTTTAGAATTTATATATGGAATAACAGCTATATTTTTTGTTAAATGATTTAATAGTTGTTTTAACAATTTTATAGTAAAATCTGGTCTCGCAGCATCATGAATAAGAACATTATTGGGCTTATACTTTTTAAGATATTTTAAAGCTATTAAAGATGAGTCAGATCTTTCTTTCCCACCCTTTATTATTTTGACCGAGTTATGAATTTGTTTTTTTTTAAGATGTTTAATGTTGTTAGTTACAACTAAAATTTTTTTAAATAGCCTAGAATTAACTGATTTTTCAATAGAGTGATCAATAATTTCTTTATTTTTATAATTGTAGAATTGCTTAGGTATTTTTTTATGAAATCTCTTACTTTTTCCAGCAGCTAATATTACAAAATAGTTGTTCATTCCTTTAAATACTATAATTCTTAAATATGGTTGAATTTTTGAAAAAAAATATTTTCATAATTTTCCTATCTAGTATTACACTATTTTTAGGATTTTTAACTTTTTTAACATTTATAGACAGAAGTTTTATTGAATTAAATCAAAATAATTTACAATATTTATTGCTTGTAAATATTTTATTACTTTTATCATTATTCGCATTCGTTTTCTTTGAGGTTAAAAAATCTATTCGAAATGACATTGATAAAGATGGTTTAAAATCGAATAAAAAATATATTACTTATTTTTCACTTTTCACATTAATACCTTCAATATTAATTTCAATTTTTTCACTTTTTTTATTTTCCTTTGCACTTGAAAAATATTTTGATAAAAAAGTAACAACTGTCGTAAATAATTCCTATGAACTTGCCAAAAGTTATGTTGAGGAAGTAAGAAATAAAATTGAATCTGATATAATATTGATTGCTTTTGATACAAACAAAAGTTCTAAATTTTTAAATGACAATAAAAATGAATATATAAGGTTTTTAAAAACTCAAAGATTGATTAGAGATATTGATGAAATACATATCATTGATCAAAATAAAAAATTACTATTTACCAATTTAGATGATCGTACAAAATATATACCTCCAATAGATAAAACACTTAAACTCGTAATAGATGATGATAGACCTCTTAAAATAATAAATGCTCCTGAAAACATCTCAGCTGCTATAATGAGGCTTCAAGCTTTTGACAATAGATTTTTATATATTGTAAAATATCTTGATAAAGATATATCAAAATATTTAAATGAGTCTCAAGAGGCAATTAATTTTTATTATACTGTTGAGGAAAGAAGCACAGGTATAAAAATTTCCTTTGCAATAATATATATAATTATAGTTACTCTTTTGCTTTTCATATCAATTACTATTGCTATTAGATTTTCCTCAAGATTTTTTAGGTCTATAAATAATCTAATTTCTGCATCTACCGCAATAGGAGAAGGTGATTTAACTACAAAAGTTCCTGAGATAAAAACAGATAAAGATTTGGAAATTTTAAATAAGAATTTTAATTCAATGATTGTTAGATTAAAAAATCAGCAAGATAAATTGATTATTAATGAAAGATATGAAGCATGGGGTAATCTTGCAAGAAAATTAGCCCATGAAATTAAGAATCCTCTTACTCCGATTCAATTATCAATCGATAGAATAAAAGAAAAATACATTAATCAGGTTGATAAAAATGAGAAAGATAATTTTGAGGAAAATTTGAAAATTATAAATAATCAGATCAAACAAATAGGTAATTTGGTTAATGAATTTTCTGATTTTGCCAGAATGCCAAAACCAGTCTTAAAAGAAAATGACCTGATTAAGATAATTCATGAAAATATTAGATTATTGTCAGAAATAGACAATTCGATTAAAATTAATTTATATAATAAAAAACCTTCAATTTTATTGAAGTGTGATAAAGAGCAAATTAGCAGAGTAATATTTAATTTGATTAAAAACTCTGTTGAAAGTATTCAGCAAAAAGCTGAAAACACCAGTAATTTCGATAAAATTATTACTATTGAAATTTTTGAGAGAAATAACCAAATTTATATTATAATTAAAGACAGTGGGTTAGGTTTTGAAAATATAAAAAATAATATTAAAGATATTTTAAATCCTTACTTTACTACAAAAAAAAATGGTACAGGATTAGGTCTTTCAATAGTAAATAAGATTATTAATGATCATAAAGGTGAAATAAATTTTGTTTCGATTCCAAATGGAGCAAAAATAGAAATTATATTTAATTAATGAGTATTGAAATATTAATTGTTGATGATAATTCAGATATAAGAAATATCTTGAATGATCTCATTGAAGATGCAGGCTATAAAACGCGATTAGCTGCAAACTACAATCAAGCGTTAAATGAAATTGACAAAAAAATGCCAGATGTTGCAATACTTGATGTTAAGTTAGATAAAGGCGACATTGATGGTATACAACTTTTAACACATATAAAATCAAAAAATAATGATGTGCCTGTAATTATGATTTCAGGACACGCAAATATAGAGATGGCGGTTAACTCATTAAAGCATGGGGCATTTGAATTTGTTGAAAAACCTTTTGATAAAGCAAGATTATTAAATTTTGTAAGTAGAGCTGTTGAAAATTTAAATTTGAAAACACAGAACAAAGAATACGAAAATAAACTTTTTTCTTCTTACGAATTAATCGGTGACAGTAAAAATATTATAAATATAAAGGACCAAATTGAAAAAATTTCTATTACTGAAAGTAGGATCTTTATTAATGGTCCCTCAGGTTCTGGAAAGGAACTGATTGCACGAAAAATACATAAAAATTCAAAAAGAAAGAATAAACCCTTTGTAATAATTAATGGTGCTTTACTAGATAATGATAAATATGATTTAGAGTTATTTGGGGAAGAAAAAAATGATGGATCTATATCTTACGGTGCATTAGAGAAAGCAAATAAAGGAACACTACTAGTAGATCAGGTTTCAGAAATACCACTTGCAATACAATCAAAGATTTTGAGAGTTTTAACAGATCAAAAATTTAAAAGAGTAAACGGCAATAATGATATTAATGTTGATGTAAGACTAATTTGTTCATCTAGTAAAGATCTTAAACAAGAGGTAGAATTAGGCAATTTTAGAGAAGATTTATTTCACAGATTAAATGTATTTGAAATTAATATTAAACCTTTAAGTGAGAGAATTTCAGATATACCATTACTTATAAAGTATTTCTCAAAAAAAATTTCTGAAAGTTATAATATTAAAAATTTAGAAATTGATGAAAACAATAGTTATATTTTAAATCATGATTGGCATGGAAATGTAAGAGAATTAAGAAATTTAATTGAGAGAATTGCAATATTACAACCTAATACTCAAGAAAAAGTTTCGAATATTATTAAGGAGTCTCTAAAATCTGGAGTAAATAGTAGCAGATTTAATGAAAATAGCTTATCTGTGCCTTTAAAAGAGGCTAGAGAAAAGTTTGAAAAAGAGTATTTAAGTCTTCAGCTTAAAAAGTTTAATGGAAATATATCCAAAACAGCCACTTTCGTTGGTATGGAGAGAAGTGCACTACATAGAAAATTGAAGGGTCTAGGGATTAAAGAATTTAATTAAAATGAATATTATTATTTGTGGTGCTGGTAGAGTAGGTTTCACCATTGCTAAATTACTTAGTGAACAGGGTCACTCTATTACTGTAATTGATCAATCAAGTGAAGATATACAAAAAATAAATGACTCACTTGATGTAAAAGCAATAGTTGGTAAAGCGACTTATCCTTCAATACTCGAAAAAGCTAATGCAGCTGAAACTGATATGATAATAGCAGTTACAAGAAATGACGAAATTAATATGTTAATTTGTCAAATAGCATACTCTATTTTTAATATCCCAAAAAAGATTGCGAGAATTAGATCTCAAGATTATTTAAATCCAAAATTTACCAGAGTTTATAATAAAGAAAATTTACCAATTGACGTAATAATTTCGCCGGAAATTGAAATTGCAAGATCAATCCAAAGAAAATTAGAAGCGCCAGGAGCTCTAGATAGCGTCCCATTTGCAGAAAAACAAATTAGACTTTTAGAGATACTAATCAAAGACAATTGTAAATTAATAGGTTTAAAGTTAAATGAATTGACAAATAAATTTCCAAATTTGGATGCAAATATAATTGCAATTATTAGGGAGGATAAATCTTTTATTCCAAAAAAAACTGATCAAATAAAAGAAAATGATAAAATTTATGTGATAATAAATTCATCGCAAATGGCAGAAACTTTAGAGGCCTTTGGTCATACTGAAAAAATATCTAAAAAGATTTTGATAATTGGTGGAGGTAATATTGGCTATAATCTTGCTAAAAATATTGAGGACACGTTAGAGGGTGTGAGAGTAAAAATTGTAGAAAAAGATAAATTACGATCAGAATACCTTGCTAATGAACTCAATAATACAATTGTGATTAATGGTAATGGATTAGATGAAGAAGTTTTATCAGAGGCAAATTTGGATGAAGCAGAAACTGTTCTAGCACTCACCAATGATGATGAAGATAATTTGATGGTGAGTGTTCTTGTTGAAAAATTTGCTAAAGATCAAAAAGATATTGAAGATAAAAGAACAATGGCTCTCATCAATAAACCAAACTATTCTCTTTTACAGTCTTCATTAAAAATTGATGATTTAATTGACCCAAGAATGAATACAGTTTCAAGTATTTTAAAACATATCCATAAAGGCACAATTGAAAATGCCTATACAATTTCAAATGGTGAGTATGAGGTAATTGAGGCAGAGATAATTGAGTCTTCAGAATTAATTAATAAAGAATTAAAGAATTCAAACTTACCAGATGAAATAAGAATCGGAGCTGTTTTAAGAGAAAAGAAGGTAATTATCCCAAAGTCTGATTTTGTTTTTAAAAAAGATGATCAAATTGTTTTAATTGTGAAAAAAGATGCAATCGGAGTCGTAGAAAATCTTTTTAGACTTAGCTCTGTTTAATTGAATGTTTAAATTACAGATCAAATATTTAAGTTTTTTTTTTGGTATTGTTTCAATACTTTCTTTTTTTAATATTCTTTATTCCTACTATTTTAATCTATATTTAAATTTAGATACTTATTATTTTACTTTACTAGCATCATTTATTTTATTTATAACTTTTTTTAAATTTGGAAAATATGATATCAAATCAAATATTTTTCAAAAAATATTAACCATTTTTTTAGGTTATTTGTTAATACCTTTAGTTTTATCAATTCCTTTTTATTTCAGCATCTACAATTTAACTTTTTCAAACTCTTTTTTTGAGGCAATATCAGGATTTACATCTACAGGGTTTACAGTTTTTGAAAATATAAAACTTATTGATCAAAGTTTAATTATCTGGAGATCATCTACTCAATGGTTAGGAGGTCTTTATTTTCTATTTTCTATAATCTATTTAATAGATATTTATGATGACAGTTTTAAAAAAACTTTAACAAATTTTATATCATTTAATAGCTCAGAAATTTTGAAACAAGCAGCTAAAATTTTTATTTTATATTCATCATTGACGATATTAATATTTATAGTATTAAATATTTTTTCTATAAGAACTTTCGACTCATTAAATTTATCTTTAACAATAATTTCATCAGGTGGTTTTTTACCTGTCAACGAATTATCAACTATAATCAAAGAAAATGCTCAAATAATTATATTTTCATTGTTGATGCTTTTTTCATTTTTTAGTCTTTTCTTTTCATACAATTTAATTTTTCTAAGAAAAAAAAATGTTAATTTTTTTTATGAAGATCTACACTTATTTGTTTATTTAATTATTGTAACTACTGTTTTTTTTCTTTTTTTTAGTTTCAATTATGATTTTTCTATAAATCTTTTTGCAATAATTAGCAGTATGAGTAATATTGGTTTTTCATTAAGTTCTGGCCAAGAAAATTTAAACTTTATATATCTGATCTTAGTAATTATAGGTGGATCTTTCTTTTCAACAAGTTCTGGTTTAAGATTTATTAAAATCTATTCACTATTTAAATTTTCTCTAAATCAAATTTTATCTTTTAGTAGACCTAAAAATGTTTTTATGAACAAGTTAATTTTCACAAAAATTAATTTTAATCTTGATGAAATAAATAAATATTTTCTAACAATATTAATATTTATTTTATCTTTATTCATATTAACATCATTACTAAGCTTAAGTGGAATAACATTTGTTAACTCTTTCAAGTTAGCAATTTTAACTTTAATGAACACTGTCAACTCCTCAATCTATGGTTTAAAGGAATTTGATTTTTATAATCTTCAATTATTTAGTAAATATTGTCTTATTTTCTTTATGATTGTGGGTAGGATAGAGTTATTAACAATTTTACTTTTAATAAAAAAATTCCTTTTTAAAAATTAACTTATTATTGTATATGTAAGATTATTTTTTTTGATGCGCCCTTAGCTCAGCTGGATAGAGCATCGGTTTTCTAAACCGAGGGTCGTAGGTTCGAATCCTTCAGGGCGCGCCAGACACCATTTTTTCACTGATATTTTTATATAATTATTATCTTGACTTGAATTTCATAGGGTCAAAATATCTAATAAATTCCTCTTGAAGAGTATTTTTGAACATGCTTAAATTGTGAATATTCAAAAGTAATTTTGAATTATTTGTTAACAAATAAACAAACAATAGGAAGAAATATGTTTAAATACTTAAAACAATTAACTTCTTTAGTTGCTATGGTAGCTGTGTTGTTCACTTTTACAACAGAGTCTATGGCCGCTAAAAAATCTAAAACACTTAAAAACACTCAAAAAAAGGGTTTTGTAAGATGTGGAGTATCTCAAGGTCTTCCAGGATTTTCTAATGCTGATGCTGCAGGAAATTGGACTGGTGTTGACGTTGACGTATGTAGAGCGGTAGCTGCTGCAGTATTAGGTGATGCAAACAAAGTTAAGTTTACACCACTAAGTGCTAAAGAAAGATTTACGGCTTTAACTTCTGGTGAGATTGATATCTTATCAAGAAACACAACTTGGACTCTTTCTAGAGATGCTGATATCGGACTTACTTTCGTAGGTGTTAACTTTTACGATGGACAAGGTTTCATGGTAAGAAAAAGTTCAGGTATTACTTCAACAAGCCAATTCAAAGATGGTATCTCAGCTTGTACTAACATTGGTACAACAACTGAGTTGAATATGAGAGATTTCTTTAATTCAAAAGGAATCAAATATGAGCCAGTTGCTTTCGAAAAAGCTGATGAAGTTGTAGCTGCTTACGATGCAGGTAGATGTGATACTTACACTACTGATAAATCTGGTTTAGCTGCTCAAAGAACAAAAATGAAGAATCCTGATGAACACATTGTTCTACCAGAAACTATTTCTAAAGAACCTTTAGGACCAGTTGTTAGACAGGGTGATGCAGTTTGGGAAGATATCGTAAGATGGTCTTTGAACACTATGATCGAAGCTGAAGAGTATGGTATTACCTCAGCAAATGCAGACATGATGAAAACTTCTGATAACCCAGCTATTAAAAGATTAGTTGGAGCTGAGGGTGAATTAGGTGCTGCTTTTGGTCTAGATAATGACTGGAGCTTGAGAATTATCAAGCAAGTTGGTAACTACGGTGAAAGTTATAAGAGAAATATAGCTGACACTGGAATTTTACCAGATAGAGGTCCAAACCAATTATGGACTAAGGGCGGAATACTTTACGTTCCACCTGCAAGATAATTGTAGTTTAAAACATTTAAAAAGGGCTAGATTTTTCTAGCCCTTTTTTTTATAAACTCATATATTATCACTATTGTGAATTTTAAACTTAAAGATATTCTTCCACAATTAATTACAGTCACTGCTGTTGTATTAGTCTTTGGTTTTTTTACTTATAACGCACAAATCAATATGGAAAATAGAGGTATTGATTTTGGTTATGGATTTTTATCTCAAGAGTCATCGTTCGATGTTCAATTTTCTTTAATAGAGTACGATGGTTCACATTCATATTTTAGAGCGTATTTAGTTGGATTATTAAATACAATTCTTGTTTCAGTTATTGGTATTATTATTGCAACTATTTTAGGTGTAATAGTTGGTGTAGCAAGATTATCACCTAACTATTTAATAAATAAATTTGCAGCCTTTTATGTTGAATTCTTCAGAAACATTCCATTACTACTTCAAATATTCTTTTGGTACTTTGCAGCATTAAGAGCTTTACCGCTCCCACAAGATGCAGAAGCAATGTTTGGTGTTTTTTTCTTAACTATTAAAGGATTATATGTTCCAGCATTTATTTGGCAAAATTTTAATGTTTTCTTTTATTCAATACTTGCAGCAATAATTGCAATAATTGTTATTCGCATTCAGGCTAAAAGAGTTCAAGAAAATCAAGGAAAACAAATACCAGTATTTTTGATATCAATAGGATTAATATTCATTTTACCTCTTTTAAGTTTTTTAATTGGTGGAGTAAGTCTTTCATTTGAGGTTCCTGTTTTAAAACAGTTGGCAACAACATCTTTTATTTATGATGGAGGAGTAAGTTTACCTCCAGAATTGATAGCTCTTACTTTATCTTTATCTCTTTACACAGCTACCTTTATAGCAGAATGCGTAAGAGCAGGAATTCAAGGTGTGGGTAAAGGACAAAAAGAGGCGGCAGCATCAATAGGATTAACTCCAAATCAGGTACTTAAACTTGTAATTATGCCTCAAGCTTTAAGAATAATAATTCCACCAACAACAAATCAATATTTAAATTTAACAAAAAATTCCTCATTAGCGGCAGCGATTGCTTATCCAGATTTAGTTTTGGTGTTTGCAGGGACTGCATTAATGCAAACTGGTAAAGCTATAGAAATAGTTTCTATAACTATGTTTACCTATTTAACCTTAAGTATTTCAATCTCACTTTTAATGAATTGGTATAACAAAAAAATTGCAATACAGGAAAAATGATGTCAAAAATAAATTTTTTAAGACCTGATAAAGATAACTTAAATACTTTTTTATACTTAGGCTCTTTTTTATTTTTTATTAGTGTATTGGATGTTTTTTTTAATTCATTTTTTAGTTTAAATTTAACAGGTTTCTTACCAGGTTTTTTAAGTTTTTTATTTCCATTAATATTAGGTTTTATTGGACTTTATTTCATAAGGATAGAATTTAGCGGGATAAAACAATTAGATCTTTTAAATAAGCATATAAATACTAATAACTTTAATGCACTTCTATCATTACTTATAATATTTGTAATTATTAAATCCATTCCACCAATTCTTAGTTGGTTTGTAATAGATGCTAGTTTTGCAGGCGATACAAAAGATGTTTGTACTGGCTCAGGTGCATGCTGGACATATATTAAGGTTTGGATGAGAAGATTTATGTATGGCATGTACCCTAATGCTGAGCAATGGAGAATAAATTTATCATTTATAGCCTTAGTATTAATGGGTTCAGTTGGTTATTTTGCTACTGATAGATTTAAGAAATATTTAACACTATATTATGTCGTTATTTATCCTCTGATTGCATTTTTGTTTATCTTTTTCTTTATATCTGGTGGCCCTGTATTTTTTGATTTTTCATATGGGATTATTGCTGCTATTTTATCTATTATTATTGGTTTTTTTATACCTGCTAAATATAAGTTTTATTATTTTTTAATTGTACCCTTAGCTCTGTATATAACTTTGAAGTATTTTATATTTTTTGAGGAATACATTGAGTTAGGTAAATTAGATGGTCTAAATTGGGTAGAGACAGGTGCCTGGGGAGGATTATCTTTAACATTTATAATATCTTTTTTCTGCTTAATTTTCTGTTTTCCAATAGGAATGGCTTTTGCTTTAGGTAGAAGATCAAATTTTCCTCTAATTAGATATATTTCAGTTGGCTTTATTGAATTTTGGCGAGGCGTACCTTTGATAACAGTACTATTTATGTCAGCAGTAATGTTTCCGATGTTTCTACCAGAGGATTTCTTCATAGATAAATTAGTAAGAGCAATTATTGCAATTTCATTATTTGAAGCTGCTTATGTGGCAGAAGTTATACGTGGTGGTTTACAAGCTTTGCCGAGAGGCCAATATGAAGCTGCAAAATCATTAGGCATGGGTTATTGGAAAATGCACATATTTGTTATACTTCCACAAGCACTTAAACTAGTAATTCCTGGAATTGCCAATACATTCCTTGCTTTAGTTAAAGATACACCATTAATATTTGTTGTAGGTTTACTAGAAATAGTTGGAATGTTAAATTTAGCCAAAACTAATCCAGAATGGTTAGGTTTTGCTATGGAAGGTTATGTTTTTGCTGCAATAATTTTCTGGATTATTTGTTATGCAATGAGTAAATATAGCTATAATTTAGAACAAAAATATAAAACAGATAGATAGAAATATGTCAGATAGCATCATCCAAATTAATAATATGAACAAATGGTTTGGTGACTTTCAAGTTCTAAAAAAGATTAATTTAGAAGTCAAACCAAAAGAAAAAATTGTAGTATGTGGTCCATCAGGATCTGGAAAATCAACTTTAATTAGATGCATCAATAGATTAGAGGAACATCAAGAGGGAAATATTATTGTTGATGGAACTGAATTAACAGAAGATACAAAAAATATTGAGCAAATAAGAGCTGAAGTTGGTATGGTATTCCAACAATTTAATTTATTTCCTCATTTATCAATTTTAGATAATTGTACATTAGCTCCTATTTGGGTAAAAAAAATGCCGAAGAAAGATGCTGAGGAACTAGCATTAAAACATTTAGAAAGAGTACAAATTCTTGATCAATCACAAAAATACCCAGGCCAATTATCTGGAGGACAACAACAAAGAGCAGCAATAGCAAGAGCTTTATGTATGGAGCCAAAAATAATGCTTTTTGATGAACCTACATCAGCTTTAGACCCTGAGATGATTAAAGAAGTGCTTGATGTAATGGTTAATCTTGCAAAACAAGGTATGACTATGATTGTTGTAACACACGAAATGGGTTTTGCTAAAGAAGTTGCTGATCAAATGATATTCATGGATGAAGGAATGATAGTAGAAAAAGCAGATACTAAGGAATTTTTTGCTAATCCTAAGAGTGATAGGACTAAACTTTTTCTCAGCCAGATACTATAGATACCAGTAATTTCAAGGAATTTTTCTCAAATTATACCCTAAGAATTGCTTGACATATTTTTGGAATAGCAGGTATTTCCAAAAAAATAAAAAAATAATATTGTTGCAGTAAAGATTAAAAACTTGTTCAATCTGATTTTAATAAAAATTAAGAGGGGTCTTAATGGAAGATAATTTTAATAAGCATTTAGGCAATAAGCTTAAGCTTAGAAGGTTAGCTTTAGGTTTAACACAAACAAAAGTAGCAAAAGCTATCAACGTCACATTTCAACAAATACAAAAATATGAAAAAGGTACTAACGGAGTTAGTTCAATAAGATTATTACAGTTATCAAATTATCTTAAAGTTCCAATAAACTATTTCTTTGAAGATTTTTCAGAATACTTAGTTAATTTAGAAAAATCTCAAGAGGGTCATATGAATGTGAATTATAATTTCTTAGTTAAATTATACTCTGAACTTAATGCTGATCAAAAATTGAAATTTAACAAATCGTTACAGGTTTCAAACAATATTTCAAAAGTTGGGTAAAATTTGGCTCCTCGGGCAGGACTCGAACCTGCGACCAATTGATTAACAGTCAACTGCTCTACCAACTGAGCTACCGAGGAATATAAAAAGCAAACTTACTTTTTTTTTTAACTAAAACAAGATTTTTTTTGGAGGCAACGCCCGGAATCGAACCGGGATACAAGGATTTGCAATCCTCTGCGTAACCATTCCGCCACGTTGCCTTATGTTTTAGATGATAGCTACATCAGTTTTATATAAAATTTTTAAGATTAGTCTATCAAATAACGTTTGTATTTGATTATTGTTAATTTAGATTAATAAATTATAAACTAACTATATCCAAGATGAGTGATAAATATATACATTCTAATGTAGAAGATAAGATCTATTCGTATTGGGAAAAAAATAAACTATTTAAACCTCAAAAAAACTCTAAAAAATTTTCAGTTGTAATTCCACCACCCAATGTAACGGGAAGTTTACATATGGGTCATGCTTTAAATAATTCAATCCAAGATATGTTGGTTCGATATTATCGAATGAATAATTATGAAACCTTATGGCAACCAGGCACAGATCATGCTGGTATTGCAACCCAAGCACTTGTTGAAAGAAAACTTGAAAAAGAAAATCAAAATAAAAATATATTAGGAAGAGAAAAATTTATTGAGAAGGTTTGGGATTGGAAAAATCAGTATGGTGATATAATTATCAATCAATTAAAAAAACTAGGTTGTTCATGTGATTGGTCCAGAAATGCTTTCACTATGGATGAAAATTTATCAAAATCTGTAATTAAGGTATTTGTTGAATTACATAAAAAAAAACTAATCTACAAAGCAGAAAAATTAGTAAATTGGGACACAGTATTAAAAACTGCAATTTCAGATTTAGAGGTAGATCAAAGAGAAATGAACTCTAAGATTTACTATATTAGGTATCCAATAGATAAATCATCAGAATTTATCACTATAGCTACCACAAGACCTGAGACTATGCTTGGAGATACAGCTATTGCAGTTAATCCAAAAGATAAAAGATATAAAAGTTTTGTCGGCAAAACAGTCACTATACCTATTGTAGGAAGAAAAATTAAAATAATAAAAGATAATTATGCGGATCCAGAACAAGGAACAGGAGCATTAAAAATTACACCAGCACATGATTTTAATGATTATGACGTAGGACAGAGAAATAAACTCGAAATAATAAATGTTTTTACTGAAGAGGGTAAAATAAATGAAAATGCGCCGAAAGATTATGTAGGTTTAGATAGATTTGATGCTCGTAAAAAAATATTAAATGAACTTAAAGAAAAAGATTATTTTGTTAAAGAGGAAAATATAAAAAATAAAGTTCCTTATGGAGATAGATCTAATTCTGTTATCGAACCTTTTTTAACTGAGCAATGGTTTGTTGATGCAAAAAAATTAGCTATCAAAGCAAAAAAAATTGTTAAAACAAAAAAAACAAATTTTTTTCCAAATAACTGGTCTAAAACATATTTTCAATGGATGAATAATATTGAGCCTTGGTGTGTTTCTAGACAGTTGTGGTGGGGTCATCAAATCCCAGCATGGTATGGACCTGACAATAAAATATTTGTTGCTTTAAATGAAAAAGAGGCAAGCAAGCAAGCTAAGAAGTATTACAAAAAAGAAGTAAAATTAGTTAGAGATCCTGACGTATTAGATACTTGGTTTTCTTCAGGTTTGTGGCCGTTTGCAACTTTAGGATGGCCAGATAAAAAAGATTTTGTAAAGAAATTTTATCCAACCACAGTTTTAGTAACTGGTTTTGATATAATTTTTTTCTGGGTTGCAAGAATGATTATGTTTGGAATGGAATTTCTTAATAAAGAACCTTTTAAAGATATTTATGTTCATGCTTTAGTAAGAGATGAAAAAGGACAAAAAATGTCTAAATCTAAAGGTAATGTTATTGATCCTTTAGACTTAATCGAAAAATATAGTGCAGATGCTTTACGATTTACTTTACTTTCAATGGCTTCACCTGGAACCGATGTAAAACTTTCTGAGGATAGAGTAAAAGGTTATAGAAATTTTTTAAATAAATTGTGGAATGCTAATAATTTTTTGATCACAAATAATTGTGATTTTAATAAGACTGATAAAATTCCTAAGACTACTTTAAATATCAATAAATGGATTTATTGTGAATTGATAGAAATAAAAGATAAAATCCAAAAGAATATAAAAGACTATCGATTTGATGAGGCAGCCAAAAATGCTTACCAATTTGCTTGGCATTCGTATTGTGATTGGTATATTGAACTATCCAAAACAATCCTTTACTCAGATAATGAAAAATCAAAAAAAGAGGTAAAAGAAGTATCTGCATATGTTTTTAAACAAATACTTATTATGCTTCATCCATTTATCCCGTTTGTTACTGAGGAAATATGGTTAAAAAATAAGTTTGATAAATCGAATAAGAATTTCCTTATGTATAAAAACTGGCCATCAGGAAAAGTTAAAAAAGATAAATCTCAAAAGGATGTAGAGAAAATCATCAATATTATCTCAGAACTAAGATCCTTTAAAAATGAGTTAAATGTCAGCCCAGGTTCATTTGTAGATCTCTCTATGAATAAAATAGCTAAAAAAAATCGTTCTTTGATGGATAATAATGAAATAATTTTAAAAAAGCTTGGTCGTATCAATAATTTTTTTGAAAAAGATCAAGATAGACCTTCTGCAACTCTTGTAATTTCTGGTGATATATTCAAGATTTATTTTGATGAAAATGTTGATCTAAATTTAATTAAAGAAAATTTGCAAAAAAGACAAACAAAATACCAAGATGAATTAGATAAGATTTCACAACGATTATCAAACAAAGGATTTGTCGATAGGGCACCAAAAAATATTGTTGAACAAGAAAAAACTAACTATAGTAACTTAAAAAATGATATCAAAAAAATATCTTTAACTATTGAAAGTTTATAATGCGCAAATTTAATAAAAAAAAATTACCAAGTAGACACACATCTTTAGGACCTGACAGAGCTCCTCATAGATCTTTTTATTATGCAATGGGAGAAACAGAAAAGGATGTTGCTAAACCTTTTGTTGGAGTTGTATCAACATGGAATGAGGCGGCACCTTGTAATATAGCCTTAATGAGACAAGCCCAGTCTGTTAAAAAGGGTGTTAGAGCATCAGGTGGAACACCACGAGAGTTTTGTACAATTACCGTAACAGACGGTATTGCTATGGGGCATGAGGGAATGAAATCCTCATTAATATCAAGAGAAGTTATTGCTGACAGTGCTGAATTAACTGTTAGAGGGCACTGCTATGATGCTTTAGTAGGTATTGCAGGTTGTGATAAGTCTTTACCTGGTTTGATGATGTCGATGGTTAGATTAAACGTTCCAAGTGTATTTATATATGGTGGTTCAATACTACCAGGAAAATACAAAGGTAAAGACGTGACTGTCGTAGATGTTTTTGAGGCAGTTGGAAAACATTCATCAGGACAAATGTCTGCTAAAGAACTAAGAAAATTAGAATTAGTTGCATGTCCAACAGCAGGAGCTTGTGGAGGGCAATTTACTGCTAACACTATGGCATGTGTATCAGAAGCTATTGGTTTAGCACTACCTTATTCAGCTGGAACACCAGCTCCGTACGAAGAACGAGATAAGTATGCAAAAGCAAGTGGGCGAATGGTTATGGAATTATTGGCTAAAAAAATTAAACCAAGAGATATAGTTACAAGAAAGGCTTTAGAAAATGCTGCAACAATTGTTGCTGCAACAGGTGGATCAACTAATGCAGGTTTACATCTACCGGCAATTGCAAATGAAGCAGGTATTAAATTTGATTTAATGGATGTTGCGAAAATATTTAAAAGAACTCCATATCTTGCGGACTTGAAACCAGGTGGAAAATATGTTGCTAAAGATATGTGGTTAGCAGGTGGTGTACCAATGCTTTTAAAAACTCTTTATGAAGGTGGTTATATTCATGGAGATTGTATGACTGTTACAGGTAAAACAATGAAAGAAAATTTAAAGGGAATTAAATTTAATCCAAAACAAAAAGTAATGAGATCATTTAAAAATCCTTTATCACCAACGGGTGGTGTAGTTGGTTTAAAGGGTAACTTAGCTCCTGAAGGAGGAATTGTTAAAATTGCTGGACTTAAAAAATTACAATTTACTGGAAGAGCAAGATGTTTTGATAATGAAGAAAGTGCAATGAAAGCTGTTCAGAGCAGAAAATATAAAGATGGTGATGTAATTATTATTAGATATGAAGGACCAGTTGGTGGACCAGGTATGAGAGAAATGCTTTCAACAACAGGTGCAATTTATGGTCAAGGTAAAGGAGAAAAAGTTGCTTTAATAACTGATGGAAGATTCTCTGGAGCAACTCGGGGATTTTGTGTAGGCCATGTAGGACCAGAGGCTGCATTAGGTGGACCGATCGCTCTATTACGTAACGGAGATATTATTGATATTGACGCTAAGAAGGGAACAATTAATGTTCGACTAACTAGAACACAATTAGCTTCAAGAAGAAGAAAATGGAAGGCTAGAAAATCTGATTTTGGATCAGGAACTCTTTGGAAATACGCACAAACTGTAGGACCTGCATATTTAGGAGCACCAACACATCCAGGTAAGAAAAACGAAGTTAAGGATTACTCGAAAATTTAATGAAAATTCGCCCTGTTATTTTATGTGGTGGCGCTGGAACAAGACTTTGGCCTAACGCTAAAAAACATCAAGCTAAACAATTTATAGATTTCGGTAATTGGACTTTATTAGGCAAAACCCTAGAGAGAGTGAAAGCATCGATATTTGATGCTCCAATCATAAGTACTAATGCAAAATATTTGAGACAAGTAAAACAACACCTAAAGAAACACAAAATAAAAAAATTCAAGATAGTTTTAGAGCCTGCTAAAAGAAACACCGCGCCAGCTATTTTAAGCACTGCTTTAATTAAAGATATTCCAAATGAACAACCTTTAATGTTCTTAGCTGCTGATCATTTGATAGAGAAGGTTGGTTTATTCAATAAAGCCATAAAAAAACAACAGAAGAAATTAACTCATAACAATATCTTTATCTTTGGAATTAAGCCCACAATGCCTTCAAGTGAGTTTGGCTATTTTTTAACAAAAAATACTAAAGTAACTAGATTTATAGAAAAACCAAAAGAGGCTAAAGCTAAACAAATAATTAGTAAAAAAGGTTATTGGAATTCTGGAATGTTTTATTTGAGAAAAGATTCAATAATTAATAATTTCAAGAAACACCAACCAAATATTTACCGAAATTGCAACAAAGCTGTAACAAAAGCAAAATATAAGAGTAATGTGTATTATTTAAACAAACAAGCATTCACCAAAGCAACAGCTAAGTCTTTTGACTATGCAATTTTAGAAAAAACCAAAGATATAAACGCTATCAAATTAGACATTCCTTGGTCTGATTTAGGATCTTGGAAAGAAATCTGTAAGATGTATGGAAGAAATAAGAGACATTATTATAAAAAGAAGAATGTATTTCATAGACCTTGGGGCAGTTATGTTAATCTATTCAATGGTAAGGAATTCTTAATTAAAGAATTATATGTAAAACCCAAAGGTATATTAAGTCTTCAAAAACATCATCATAGAGCTGAGCACTGGGTAGTTACTCATGGTAAACCTAAAATTACTTTAAATAAGAAATATTTTACTATGAAACCTGATGAAACTATTTTTATACCATTAGGTGCAATTCATAGAATAGAAAATCCCTACAAAAAACCAGTAAAAATTATTGAAGCTCAAGTAGGATCTATATTAAAAGAAACAGATATTGTTAGATTTCAGGATATATATGGAAGAGTAAAATAATTATTTTACAAGAAAATTCACCTTTTTATTTGATAGATTTAAATGAATTTTTTTATATGAACCAAAATTATCTCCATCAATTTGAACTGGTATCAAATCATTTCCATCAATAGTAATGTTTTGTGAATAAGTAGTAATAACATTTTTGTTTTTACTTAAATCACCATTAAGAATTATTAAGAATATAGAATATAATAAACTGATCCTAGTCAAATCCTTAAAAATATAGGTGACTAATTTATCTTCAAAAATATTTGTTTTATTTATTTTATGATGTCCAGCATAATATTTGGTATTTGAGGATAATATCCAGTCTGCTTGATAAAATTGCCCATCAAAAGTTACATTTAATTTTTTATTATTCATAAATAAGAAATATTGAAAACCTTTGATACCAAATATAATTTTACCTAGAATCTTTTTAATTTTTGAATTAATTGAATGAACAATTTTTGCATCCCATCCTATGCCAGCCATTAAAAAGAAATAATTATCGTTAATTTTTACAAGATTAGAGGATTTATAATTATCAGAAACCAACACATTTACTATATCATCAACTTTTTTATTCATTGATAATTCAGCTTGCAATAAATTTGCAGTCCCAGCAGGTATATAGCCTATAGCAAAATCGTCTTTAAAATCAAAATTATTTTTAATTAATTCATTAATTGCAAAAGATACTGATCCATCTCCACCAGCGACTATTAGTCGATCATAATTTTTTTGATTAAAATTTTTGAAAATTTTCTTAGCTTGATTTATAGTTTTTGTTTCAAAGTAGTCTACAGAAATATTCTCTTTTAACTTAGATAAAATCCTATTTATGAATTTAGATTTTCTTCCAGAGGAAGAATTAAGATTATAAATCAAACAGCATAACATAATTAATCCTTAAAAAATTTTTAACAAATCTTTAACATTCAAATGAGATAAGAATTACATGATTCGTGTTACAGTTGTGTTAAATTATAGGTCTTTAAATGCCTAACATACTTAAATACAAAAGTATTTTTATTTCTGATGTGCATTTAGGTACCAAAGGTTGTCAGGCGAATAAACTTTTAGAGTTTTTTAAAAACTCAAGATCCGAAAATCTTTATCTTGTAGGGGACATTATAGATATCTGGGAAATGCAAAAAAGTTTTTTTTGGCCTCAAGAACATAATGATGTAATCCAAAAAATTTTAAGAAAAGCAAGACATGGCACTAAAGTTTTCTATATTATGGGCAACCATGACGAAATGTTAAGAAAATTTATTCCAATGCATTTTGGTGACATCCATATGGTTAATAGAGTTATTCATGAAACAAATGCAGGAAAAAAATATGTTGTTGTTCATGGTGATGCTTGGGATGGTGTTATGAAACATGCTAAATGGTTATCTAAACTTGGATCAATAGCCTATAATTTACTATTAAAATTAAATGTAATAATTAATTTTTTTAGAAGATTGAGAGGAAAAGAATATTGGTCTCTTGCGAAATTTTTAAAGTATAAAGTCAAAAATGCAGTTAAATATATTGGTGAATATGAAAAAACACTTTCAGATTATGCAAAAAGAAAAAAATTTGATGGAATTATTTGTGGCCACATCCACCATGCCGAGGATAGAGATTTTAATGGGGTCAATTATTTGAATTGTGGAGACTGGGTAGAATCTTGTACCGCATTAGCCGAAAATTACGATGGTAGTTTTGAAATATTATATTGGGATAAAATAAGAGAACAATATTTAGATAATAAAGAAATAATTAAACCAATTACAACTGAAGACTTAAAAAAAGCTTCATAATGTATGAAAATTTTAATTGCTACAGATGCATATTTTCCACAAGTAAATGGTGTCGTAAGAACCTTACATGAAACAGGTAAAATTTTAAAAGAACAAGGTCATAGAATAGAATATATTACACCTGACTTATTTTTTACTTTTCCGATGCCGAAATATAATGAAATTAGGTTGTCTATAAATGTATGGCCCAGAGTTGGTAGTTTAATAAAGAAAATCAATCCAGATGCAATTCATATCGCTACCGAAGGCCCGATAGGCACTATGGCAAGAAGATATTGTTTAAAAAATAATCTAAAGTTTACTACGAGTTTCCATACAAGATTTGATAGATATCTAAAACTTTACTTTCCTATTATACCAGCAAAATGGGCTGAAAAATTCTTAGCAAATTTTCATAATAAGGCTGAGAGAATTTTAGTAACTACAGAGTCTATGAGAAAAGAATTAATCGATATAGGTATAGATGACAATAAAATGATTACTTGGACTAGAGGAGGAAATCATGGAGCTTTTAAGAACCCTAAAAAAATTGATTTACCTCATAAAAGACCTATTTGGATTTATGTTGGAAGAGTTGCAGTTGAAAAAAACATAAGAGCTTTCTTAGAATGTGATTTAGAAGGTACAAAGATAATTATAGGAAAAGGACCTGATTTAAAAAAATTGAAAAAAGAATTTCCTAAAGATATTTTTTTAGGAGAAAAAACAAATGGTGAATTAGCATCACATTTTGCATCTTCCGATGTTTTTGTATTCCCTAGTAAAACAGATACATTTGGAATTGTAGTTACAGAAGCTTTAAATTGTGGAACACCTGTTGCTGCGTATCCTGTTCCAGGTCCTAAAGATATATTTGAAGGATCCAAAATAAATTGTTTAGATGATGATCTTAAAGTATCAGCCCAAAAAGCTTTAAAAGTTGACAGAAATGATTGTCTTGAATTTGCAAAAAAATTCACTTGGGAAGAAACAGCAAAAATATTTTTTAACAATATTTCACCAAATCATTAGTTAATTTTTCCTTAATTTATTTGCATTAAAAAGTGTAATGATGCAAAATTAAGCCATCTAAATTTATGGAATATTTCGTCATTCTACTTATAGTTGTTATAATTTATCTCCTCTATTTACTTAATCAAAAAAAAAATAAATCAATAAATACTGCTACAATAGTTAATAAAAGAGAGGAAAAAACCAAAAGAGTAATTATTGATGAACTTGAGGATCAGTTTTTTGCATTAAATAAATTTAACATAATTAAATATGCTAATCCAAGTGCATTAAAAAGATTTGGAAGTAATTTAATTGATAAAAACATATCCTCTGTAATTCGAAAACCAGAATTAATAGAAAATATTGAAAAAGCTATCGTAGAAAATAAAACAAAAAATATCGATGTTGAAATAGACCTCCCATCATATCAATTCTATAAAATTTATATTATTCCTGGCCCAACTCATTTATTTACTGAACCAGATTCTGTTGTGTTATTTTTAAAAGATTTTACTGAAATTACAAAAGCACAAAAATTTAAAACTGATTTTGTAGCAAATGTAAGCCATGAATTAAGAACACCTTTAATGGCAATCAAAGGATCACTAGAAACAATTGAGGGCCCAGCGTCTGATGATGAAAAGGCTAAAAAAAAATTTATGAAAATAATGACTGATCAATCAAATAGAATGGAAAATTTAATTAATGATCTTTTAATACTCACAAGAATTGAATTAGAAGAACACATAAGGCCAAACTCTTTAGTTGATATAAATGATCTTTTCAAAACAATCATCAGTAATTTTGAGATTGTTTTAAAAAGAAAGAAATTAAATATTAATTTATCTCTCGCCAATCCAACAGTTGTTATTGGAGATGAAAAAAAATTACAAACTGTTTTTTCTAATCTTTTAGATAATGCAATTAAGTATTCAAAGGAAAATAAGTCTATTTTTATATCAAGCAAAATTAGCGATGGTAAATTGTTAGAAAAAAATTTTATGATCAGTATTAAAGACGAAGGTGTTGGCATTCCTCAAAGATATATTTCTAGAATTACAGAAAGATTTTTTAGGGTAGATCTTGAACAAAGTAACAAGGTTGGTGGAACTGGTTTAGGATTAGCTATTGTTAAACATATAGTTACTCAACATCGTGGACACTATGAGATTCTAAGTGAGGAAAACCAAGGAACTGAAATTCAAATTTATTTACCAGCGAAAACTTAAATTTAAAAAATATTATATTGTAATAGTTTTAGAAGGTTTTTTTAACAATTCTTTACTTGATTAATGTTAATCTTTTAATTAATTTTTTATATGGTTAAAATATTTAAAAATATTTTGATTTTTGCTTTTTTATTAAGCTCTATAACAACAAGTGTTTTTTCTAAAGATATCACAACATTATTAAGAAATCAGCAACTTACAGTTTTTGATATTGGAATTTTTAGATTAGAGGCAGATTTGAAAACTTCATATCCTTCTATTAAAGATCATTTAGAAGTTACTGAAGCTGAATTTTATACAGACGTAGTTACCTCGTATTCTAAAAATTCAATTGATTTAATTGTTTCTGTTCCTATGAATAGAAATCTCAAGAAGGAAAATTATTTTTCAGATTCTTTTAGATGTAGGAATATTTTTAATTCTGTAAGAGATTTTTTATTGAGGAATGAAAATTTGAGTAATTATAGATATACTATGGCTACAAGCTATTTAACCTCTATATTTTCAACCCCAAGTTCATGGCCAAGCTGGAGATATGATGAAGAAATTAGAGAGGAATTAGTAAACTTAGTAAAACTAGAAATAACTTTACGTCCAACAAAAGAACTAGCTCTTAATGAACAGGTAAACCCTGTTTCATGTATTGGTGGCTTAGAAACTGATATTGATCAAATAATTATATCAAAAAAATACAACTAAAAAGTTACCTTTTTAACAAAAGTGTAACAATTCTGTAATATTAAAGATTCAATAAATTTATACGAGTCAATCATCTTTTAATTAATAAATAACGAAAGGATTAAAGATAATGAAAAAACTAACTATAGTAATTGCTTCTTTAGTTGCACTTTCAATTGCAACTGTTGCTCAAGCAAGAGATCAAATTAAGATAGTTGGTTCTTCTACAGTATTCCCTTATGCAACAGTTGTTGCTGAAAGATTTGGTGGTTCAGGATTTAAAACTCCTGTAATCGAGTCTACTGGTACTGGTGGTGGAGCTAAACTATTCTGTGCTGGTGTAGGTGAACAACATCCAGATATTACAAATGCATCAAGAGCTATGAAAGATAAAGAAAAAGCTCTATGTAAGAAAAATGGTGTTAATGATATCGTTGAGATCGTAATTGGTAACGATGGTATTACATTAGCTTACAGCAAAGATGCAAAACCAGTAAACTTTACTAAAGAACAATTATATTTAGCACTTGCTGCTCATACAGTTGTTGATGGTAAATTAGTTCCAAATATTTATAAAACTTGGGACCAAATTGACCCTAGCTTACCAAAACAAAAAATTTCAGTGATGATCCCACCAGGAACATCAGGAACTAGAGATGCTTGGAATTCTTTAGTAATGAAAAAAGGTATGACTAAAGAAGCTAAAGCTCTTTATAAAGCTGGTTTTGAAGCTGGAAATAAAAAATACAAAAAACCTGAAAAACTTTACAGAGAAGATGGTGCTGCTATTGAAGTTGGAGAAAACGATAGTTTAATCATCCAAAAGTTAACTCAAGATAAAGAAATGTTTGGTTTCTTTGGTTTCAGTTATTTCTTAGCTGCAAAAGATAAATTGCAAGCAGCAAGTATTGATGGTGGACAACCGTCATTAAAGTCTATTCAAGACTACAGTTATGCTGTTGCTAGACCTTTATTCTTCTACGTGAAAAAAGCACACGTTGGAGTAATTCCAGGCTTACATGAGTTTGTGAAAGAATTCACAACTAAGAAAGCTATTGGAAAAGGGGGTTACTTAGCAGACATTGGTTTAGTGCCATTAGACTCTAAGTTGTATAAAACAACTAGAACTAATGCTACGAAGCTAGTTGCTATGGGTAATTAATTATTCCTCAGTTAACAAATGATTAAAAAGGGGGTCTTTTTAGACCCCTTTTTTTTAAAAAAAGAGTAAAGTCCTCACTTAAGGAGATTCTGTGAACTTAATATTATTTACATTTATTGTTCTTCTAGGTTTCACAAGCTATTATTTTGGACGCAAAAAAGCATATACAATTCAATCTACAAAAAAAAGATTAACCGCATTACCACAATTTTATGGTTATTATCTTGCAATCTGGTGTGCAATACCAGCCTTTATAATTTTTTCATTATGGGCAATTTTTGAGCCCACAATTGTAAAACTATTAATCTTAAGTGATTATTCAAATCAAGGTTATCTTGATGATGAATTAAATTTATTATACGAAAAATCAAAAGCATTGTCTCGAGGGCAATTCACTGGAGAAATTACACCTTTTATTGAAGCTTCAGCTGAAAAATATTTAAGTCTTCGATCAATAGCTCAAAGTTCAAAAGTTGTTATAGTATTATCTGCAATTATTGCCTCTGTTGCTTATGCGTATAAAAGAATTTCATCTAATTCTAGAACAAGAGAACCAGTTGAAAAATTTTTGAACGCAGTTTTATTTACAGCTTCTTTAGCTGCAATATTAACTACTGTTGGAATAGTTTTCTCACTTATATTTCAAACTATAGATTTTTTTAAAGTAATTCCATTATTTGATTTTGTCTTTGGAACTCACTGGTATCCAGCAAAAGCTTTTGTTAGAGATTCTTCTGAGGCTTTAGATCCGACAATGTATTCAGATACATTTGGAGCAGTCCCTATTTTTGCAGGTACTTTTTTTATTGCATTTATTGCTATGTGCGTTGCTATCCCAATTGGATTAATGAGTGGAATTTATTTAGCTGAATATGCATCAACTAAAGTTAGACAATATGCAAAACCATTAATTGAAATTTTAGCTGGTATACCAACAGTTGTTTATGGTTTTTTTGCTGCCCTAACTGTTGGACCATTTTTGAAAGAATTAGGAACTTCAATGGGTCTTGAAGTTTCAGCTGAAAGTGCTTTAGCAGCAGGAGGGGTAATGGGTATTATGATTATACCATTTATTTCAAGTTTAAGTGACGATGTAATTACAAGTGTGCCTCAAAGTTTAAGAGATGGAAGTTACGCTATGGGAGCAACTAAATCAGAAACAATTAAGAGAGTTATTTTTCCCGCGGCATTGCCGGGGATAGTTGGATCTATTTTACTTGGTGTTTCAAGAGCTATTGGAGAAACAATGATAGTTGTTATGGCCTCTGGTTTAGCTGCTAATTTAACTTTAAATCCTTTAGAGTCTACTTCAACGATTACAGCTCAAATTGTAGTTATTCTAATTGGTGACCAAGCTTTTGGCGACCCAAAAACGCAAGCTGCTTTTGCTTTAGGTATGTCATTATTTTTAGTAACACTTTGTTTAAATATTGTGGCCTTGAGAGTAGTTAAAAAATATAGAGAAAAATATGAATAAAAATAAAGAACAATTATTAAATAAAAGATATAAAGCTGAACAGCGATTTCGCTTATACGGTCTGAGTGCAATTTTTATGGCACTTTTATTTTTAACAATCTTTATTTTTAAAATTTTTTCAACTGGCTATTCAGCTTTTCAAAAAACATGGCTTATTGTTCCAGTAACTTTCGATGCTGAATTAATGATGTTAGACCAAAATCCTTCTAAAGAAGATTTACAGGACGCTGATTATTACGATATAGCATTAAAATCAATGGCTGATTTAGATCCAAACGCCAATGAAGATCAAGAAAATGAATTGAAGAGAATGGTGTCTTATTTTTTTGAAAAAGAAATTAAAAATGAACTTTTAAATGACCCTAATTTAATAGGAAAAACAAAGGAAGTTTATCTAACTGCTTCAGATGATTTAGACCAAGTCTTTAAAGGAAATTATCCAAGAGATTTACCTGAAGACCAAAGAAGAGTAAGCGATTATCAATTAAAAATTTTTGATCAACTTGTTGCAAATGGTAAGGTTGAAAGTAAATTTAATATAAGTTTTTTTACAAATGCTGACTCAAGAGAAGCTGAGCTAGCTGGAATAGCAAGTTCATTTATGGGCTCAATTTTTTCTATACTTGTTTGTTTAATGATAGCTTTTCCTGTTGCGGTTCTAGCTGCAATCTATCTTGAAGAATTTGCCCCTAAAAATAGATTTACTGATTTTATTGAAGTTAATATAAACAACTTAGCAGCGGTTCCATCTATAGTTTTTGGTCTATTAGGGTTAGGAGTTTTATTGGCTATATTTCATTTACCAAGGTCTACCCCATTAGTTGGAGGTATCACTTTGTCCTTAATGACTTTACCAACAATAATTATAGCTGCTAGAGCATCTTTAAAAGCAGTTCCACCAAGTATAAGAGAGGCAGCACTTGCTATGGGAGCAAGTCGAATGCAAACCACAATGCATCATACAGTTCCTCTTTCTATGCCTGGCACGTTATCAGGAACAATAATTGGTTTAGCTCAAGCTTTAGGAGAAACTGCACCCTTAATTTTAATTGGAATGGTTGCTTTTGTTAACACGATACCTGGATCACCCATGGATCCTGCTGCAAGCTTACCAGTTCAAATTTATATTTGGGCTGAAAGTGCTGAAAGGGGATTTGTAGAAAAAGTTTCGGCATGTATAATGGTCTTACTTGGTTTTTTAATAATAATGAATTTATTTGCCCAAATAATAAGACATAAGTTTGAGAAAAAATGGAGTTAAAATGATAAAGATTAAAGCAAAAGATGTTGATGTTTTTTATGGAAAAAAACAAGCGCTCTTTAATATAAGTTTAGATATTGAGGAAAATCAAGTAACGGCATTAATTGGTCCATCTGGTTGTGGTAAATCAACTTTCCTAAGATGTCTTAATAGAATGAATGATGTAATTGATATCTGTAGTGTTAAAGGAGAAATTTTAATTAATGATTTTAATATCAATGATAAAAGTTGTGATGTCGTAAGACTAAGAGAAAAAATTGGTATGGTTTTTCAAAAACCCAATCCTTTCCCAAAAACTTTATATGAAAATGTGTCTTACGGTCCAACAATTCATGGTATGGCTCAATCAAAACAAGAAATGGATGAAATTGTTGAAACTAGTTTGAAAAAGGCTGCACTATGGGAAGAGGTAAAAGATAGGTTGCATGAACCTGGAACTGGATTATCTGGAGGACAACAGCAAAGACTTTGTATTGCTAGAGCGATTTCTGTAAGACCTGAAGTTATATTAATGGATGAACCTTGTTCAGCATTAGATCCAATAGCAACAGCACAAATTGAAGAATTGATTGATGAGTTAAAAAAAGAGCACACAATAATAATTGTAACTCATTCTATGGCTCAAGCAGCACGTGTTTCTCAAAATACAGGTTTTTTTCATTTAGGTCAATTGATTGAACATGGATCTACTGATAAAATATTTAAGAATCCTGATAATAAAAAAACGCAAGATTATATAACAGGGAGGTTTGGATAATGTCTGAAGCACCACATACAGTCAAATCTTACGAAGAAGAACTAAAAAATCTTAATGCTAATATAATTAAAATGGGAAGTGCATGTGAAGATTCTTTAGGTAAAGCAATTCAAGCCATTACAACAAGAGATAATAATATTGCAGAAGCTGTTATTCAAGAAGATGAAAAAATAGATAAATATGAGACTTTAATTGAACAGCAAGTTGTGAATTTAATTGCTTTAAGACAACCTATGGCAATTGATTTAAGAGAGACAGTAACGGCTTTGAAAATGTCTTCAGATTTAGAAAGAATAGGTGATTTAGCAAAAAATATATCCAAGAGAACACTTTTGCTTAACGAAAATCTTCCAAAGAACTTGGTAGACTCATTGAATAGAGTATCTACCAATGTTCAAAAACAATTAAAATCAACATTAGATGCTTATCTAGAAAGATCTGCGCCAATGGCAGTAAATGTTTGGGAAGGTGATGAGCAAATAGATGATCTAACAAATCTTTGTATGCAAGAAGTTATAAAATATCTTAAAGAAAATGAAAAAAATTTAGAAGATGGAACCCATTTATTGTTTGTAACTAAAAACATAGAGCGTATTGGTGATCATACTACAAATGTTGCAGAACAAGTTTATTATTTAGTTAAAGGCGAATATTTAGAAGGTGATAGACCCAAGGGAACAGAGCCAATTGTAACCGGAGAAAAATGATTTATGTCAGCTCATGTTTTCATAGCTGAAGATGAAGCATCAATTGTTAGTTTGTTAAAGTACAATCTTGAAAAAGAAGGTTATAAAGTCAGTCATTCAGAAAATGGAGAAGATGCTCTTAAACAAATAAAATTAAAACAGCCAGATTTAATATTAATGGATTGGATGTTACCAGAATTATCTGGTGTTGAAATTTGTAAAAACTTAAAAAAAGATAATAAGTTTAATGATATTCCTGTCATTATGTTAACTGCAAAAGGGGAGGAAGAAGACAAATTAAAAGCATTTGATACAGGTGCAGATGATTATGTAACTAAACCTTTTAGTCAAAAAGAATTGAATGCTAGAATTAAATCTTTATTGAGAAGATCTAAACCTCAATCATCATCAGACATTGTAGAATTTACTGATTTAAAAATAGATCGGATTACAAAAAGAGTTTATAGAAAAGATAAAGAAATTACTTTGGGTCCAACTGAATTTAAACTCTTAGATTTTTTTATCAAAAATCCAAAAAGAGTTTATTCAAGAGAACAACTCTTAAACAATGTTTGGGGAGAAAATATATATGTTGAGTCTAGAACAGTTGATGTTCATATTAGAAGATTAAGACAAGCAATTAACATACAAAATACAAAACCTTTAATTAGAACAGTAAGATCAGCTGGTTATTCTTTAGAATCTTGAAGATCTTTGGGTCTTATAAATTTTTTTAATACTCCCTTTTTCTCAACTTCATTCCAGGATTTAATATCAAACTCAATTTTTGCAAATGCTGCTGTTGGGAATTTATAATTCATTAGTTTAAAATTATTCGTATTATGATTTTTTGTAAGATTTCGTACTAAATTTTTCACTGATGGTTCATGGTTTATAATCAAAATTGATTTATATTCACTGGATATTTCTTTAATTTTTTTTACAATTGCATTCTCATCAACTAAATATAAATCTTTTGAAAAATTAACTTTTTTTGGCTTATTAATTTTCTTGGATAAAATTTGAAAAGTTTTTTTTGTTCTTTTTGATGATGAAATTAATGCATAATCAAATTCAAATTTTTTTTTAACAAAAAATTCACAAATCATTTTTGCATTTTTCTTGCCTCTTTTAGTAAGTGGTCTATCAAAATCATTAATACTTAAATCATCCCAACTAGATTTTGCGTGTCTCATGACGTATAATTGATACATAAAATCTAAATATATGACTGCTTTAAAAAAACAACATAAAGAAGAGTTGAAATCTAAATATATAAATAGAGAGCTTTCTTGGTTAAAATTCAACGATAGAGTACTTTTAGAGGCGCAAAATATCGAAAATCCTCTTTATGAAAGAGTAAAGTTTTTATCAATTGCTGGGTCTAATCTAGATGAATTTTTTATGGTCCGTGTAGCTGGATTATATAGTCAAATAAAACAAGAAGTTGACTCACTAAGCTCTGATGGTTTGACACCTGAAGAGCAAATGAATGAGGTAGTGCTTGAAACTAAGAATCTATTAAAAAAACAGAACAAAATTTTTATTCAACTGATTATGGAATTAAAAAAAAATAATATCAATTTAGTTAAACCAGTTAATTTAAATACTAAGGATAAAAAAAAACTTTTAGAAATATTTAAAGAAGAGATTTACCCTTTATTAACACCATCAGCAATTGATCCTGCACATCCATTTCCATTTATAATCAATCAAGGAAGAGCAATTGTAATGAAGTTAAGAAAAAAAAATAAAAAAAGGATTTTAAACTCAATAATAGTAATACCAAAAGCATTATCTAGATTTATTGAAATTGAGTCTTCAAAAAATCATAAGAAATTTGTGATTCTAGATGATGTAATAAGTTTTTTTGCTAATGAAATTTTTCCAGATCATGATTTAGAAAAGAAAATGATTTTTAGAGTAATAAGAGACAGCGATGTAGAGATTCAAGAGGAAGCAGAAGATTTGGTTAGATCTTTTGAATTGGCTTTAAAAAGACGTAGAACGGGTGATATTGTTCGTTTAGAGGTTCTTGAAAATAGTGATAACGAACTGATAAGATTTATAACTAATAAATTAGATATAAATCCTGACTATATTTATGATGTTGCTGGCCTTGTTGGAATTCAAGATATAGATCAAATATGTAAAGTAAAAAATCCAAAATTAAGATTTAAACATTTTACACCTAGAGAAGTTGAAAGATTAAAAGAATATAATGATAATTTTTTTGAAACTATTAAAAAGAAAGATTTAGTTGTTCATCATCCTTTCGAAACATTTGACTCAGTAATTGAATTTTTAAACCAAGCAGCAAATGATAAAAAAGTTATAGCTATAAAACAAACTCTATATAGAACAACTCTAGACTCACCTATTGTTAAAGCTTTAATAACAGCTGCAGAAAACGGAAAAACAGTTACCGCTTTAATTGAAATTAAAGCTAGATTTGATGAGGAAGCTAATATTCAACTATCAAGAAGTTTAGAAAAAGTAGGTGTTCAAATTGTTTATGGTTTTGCTAAATATAAAACTCATGCAAAATCATCATTAGTTTTAAGAAGAGAACAGGGTAAAATACAAACTTATTTTCATTTAGGAACTGGCAATTATCATCCAGTAAATGCTAAAATTTATACTGATTTGTCTTTATTTAGTTGTGATAAGAAAATGGCATCAGATGTTGAAAAGTTTTTCAATTATGTAACAGGATACGCAAAACCAAAAAATTTAAATAAAATTTCTATTTCGCCAGTAAATATGAGGCAAACCTTAAATGAAAATATTGATGCTGAAATTAAAAATTCTAAAAATGGAAAATTTGCAGCTATTTGGGCAAAAATGAACTCTTTAGTAGATCCAGAAATTATTGATAAATTTTATGAAGCTTCGAATGCTGGTGTAAAAATTCATTTATTTGTAAGGGGTGTTTGTTGTTTAAGACCAGGAGTAAAAGATAGATCAGAAAACATATTTGTAAAAAGTATCATAGGAAGATTTTTAGAGCATTCTAGAATTTACTGCTTTAGTAATGGTACAAAAAAAATGCCTAATAGAAATGCAAAAGTATATATTTCGTCAGCTGATTTAATGCCGAGAAATTTAAATCGAAGGGTAGAACTTCTAGTCCCAATTGAAAATGAGACTGTTCATGAACAGATCTTAGATCAAATAATGTTGGCAAATTATCTTGATACTAATCAGAGCTGGGAACTTGAAGCTGATGGTAATTATAAAAAAATTAAATATAGTAAGAGCGATTCCTTTTCAGCTCATGAATATTTTATGAATAATCCGAGCTTATCTGGAAGAGGTAAAGCTAAACTAAGAATGCAGCCTAAACAACTGCACTTAAGATTGATTAAAAGTGGAAGTAATTAAAAGTAAAAATAGTTTAAAATTAAATCAGGCAAAATTAGCTATAATAGACATTGGATCAAACTCTATAAGAATGCTAATTTATGAAGATTTCAGTTCTTCTCGTGTGCCTTTTTTTAATGAAAAAGCAGTTTGTGAACTTGGAAAAAATTTAGATAAATCCAAAAAACTTCACAGATCTGGTACCGAATATGCTTTAAAAGTTTTAAAAAGATTCTCTGAAATTTTAAATGTTTCAAAAATCACAAATCTTAAAATCATTGCAACAGCAGTTTTAAGAGAAGCGACTGATACAAAACCATTTATTAATGAAGTTGAAAAACTTTTTAAAACTAAGATTAATATATTATCTGGTGAAGAAGAAGCTGAATGCTCAGCTGAGGGAGTAAAAATAGGCTTTGAAAATGTCAATGGATTAGTTGCTGATCTTGGAGGTGGAAGTTTAGAATTAGCTCGAGTTGAAAATAATATAGTTACTAATAAAACCTCATTACCTATTGGAGTTTTAAGATTATTAAATAATCCTATAGTTAAAAAAAGAAATTTAGCAAAATATATCAAAAAATTATTAAGAGAAGAAAAATGGCTTTCAAAAAAGAAATTTAATAATCTATATTTAGTTGGAGGTACCTGGCGAGCATTATTTAAATTACATCTTTTTCAAAATAATCATCCGGTACATATAATTCATCAATATAGTATTGATAACAATGTTTTATCTAAGTTTGTTGAAAAAATTTCATCTTTTAATAAATCTAAACTTAAAACAGTTGAGTATATTTCAAAATCTAGAACAGCGTATTTACCTTATAGTTGCATTATACTTGATGAAATTATGAGAGTTACAAATCCAAGAAATATAATTTGTTCTATAAGCGGTTTGCGTGAAGGTTCTTTATCAATTGACTATTTTAAAGATGTAAAAGAATCAGAAATTTTTCATAAAGCACTTGAGAATATTGCAAAAAAAAGAGGTGATCTAGGATCGAACTATAAAAAATATTATGATTTTATTCAGCCAGTTTTTGAAGGCAATGAACATTTTAATAAGAAATTATTATATCTGGCATGTGTATTAAGTCATATGGATTGGGGATTAGGAGCATTTCAAAAAGCTGAATTGGTATTTCAAGAAACAATAAATACTCCTTTACTTAGATTGACTCATAAAGAAAGAATACAATTAGCTTTGTCATGTTATTGGCGGTACTGTAGTATCAAGTATAATCCAAAGATGGAGTATCTAACTTTTTTAAATAATAATGAAATTTTTTCAAGCAAACAAGTTGGAGCAGCATTGAGATTTTCACAATCATTGACCTCGATATCTACGATATTTCTTGAAGAGTTTAAATTGTATAAAAGAGGTAATGCTGTATTTTTAAAAATTCCATCACAACATCAAGAAATAATCTCAAAACAAGTTACTAAAAGATTTAAAGCTCTTGCTAGAGAATTATTTTTAGAACCAAGAGTAATTTACTCAAATAATTCAAGATAAATTAAATTTAATTCTATTTTTAATTGAGTGATATTTTTTTGTAACATTATTTTAATTTAAATTCATTTAACTTTAACAATAAGTAAATAATTTTGTAATTTAGTTTATGTATAAAGCACCATCAAAGTTTAAATATTCATTATTTTTTCCCCTGTTTAAATTTTGTTGATTAACTACTTTCTTCCTTCTCTTAAATGAGAAGGGAGAAAGACGATTTGGAATTAATTATTTATAGATGCAGGAGACTGCTCTGCATTTTTCTTAGCAAGCTTTTTTGCTTTTTTTTCTGCAACCTTTTTTTCTAGACCAGCAATTTTAATATTAAGGCTTGATAATTTTTTTTCTTTTGCTGTAATTTTATTTTTAAGTTTGTCTATTGATTTTAATATCTTTGTTTTTTTCTTTTCATTTTTTTTTAGTTTTTTTCTCATTAATGCCTCCGAATTATTTAATATTTGATTTAATCATATAATCCTTAAATAAAAAAGATATTTTGATACAACCTTTACTTTATAGTTTTTTAAGAACTGTTATTAAATAAAAAAACATTGCTATATGAGAACTATTATTGAATTTTTGATTTAATATTAATTTAAATATCTCTCTTTGATTAAAAAGATGAATTCTAATACCCTGTTCTGGTTTCGAAATTTTAATTAAGTCTTCTGTGTAATAACCAGTAATTTTAGTAGTTAGTCTTCCAGGTTCGTTATAAAAAGTTATTATTTTACTCAATTTTGATCTTGATCTATATCCTGTTTCTTCTCTTAATTCCTTATATGCTGATTGGAGAGTTGTTTCCTTTTTTTCCACTATGCCAGAAGGAAACTCGTAATTAATTTTATTAATTGGAACTCTTTTTTGAGATACTACTATATATTTGTCTTTAAGCTTAGGTATTACTAATGAAAGATTAGAAGTTTTAAGATAATGATAAAACTCTTTTTTCTTAAATTTTTTGTTAATTAAACTTATTCGATTGGTAAGTTTTATATTTTTCAATTTTTCTCTAAAAATAACTTTTTAACAATAAATACAGCAATTAACATTCCAATAAGCTCAGCTAAAATATAATAAGGAGTATTTAAATAACTAATACCAGTAAACGACTCTGTAAATGTTCTAGCAATAGCAACAGCTGGATTGGCAAATGAAGTTGAAGAAGTAAACCAATAACCAGCAGTAATATAAAGACCAACGCTAGCTGCAACAGCAATTTTGCCTGACTTCATTGAACCAAAAATTATTATTATTAGTCCTAATGTTGCTATTACCTCAGACGTGAATATGTAAACCCCATCTCTTGACTTAGTAGATAATTCATAAATTTCATGTTCAAAAAAGAAATTAGCTAAACCAACACCAATCAAGCAACCAACCAATTGAGCAATGATATAGTAGGGTAATAGTTTCCTTTTTAATTTGCCTGTTATTGCCATTGCGATACTTACAAATGGATTAAAGTGAGCTCCTGATACATCAGCAAAAACTGTAATAAGCACAAATAAACCTGCTCCTGTTGCTATAGTATTAGCTATTAACATCACAGCAACATCATTAGTTAAGTTTTCAGCCATTAAACCTGAACCAACAATAATCATTACTAAAAAACAACTTCCTAATAGTTCAGCAAGAAAATAGCGACTTTTATTTTTCATAAAGCAGTTCCTTTATTCTTTTATGAATATTATTGTAAACTTTTTCTATTATTTCATCTTTTTTATTTAAGTCGTTTGTTTCATTAAGTAATTTAACAGGATCCTCTATATCCCAATGAATTATCTGATCTTTATTTGGCCAAATAGGACAGACTTCGTTATTGGCATTATTACAAACTGTAATCACATAATCCATTTTAATTTGACCATTAATAAACTCATTAAAATTTTTAGATCTATAATTTGAAAGATCATAATGTTTTGATAATAAATAATTCTTCACATCTTCATTAATTTTTCCTGTTGGATTACTCCCAGCACTAAAACCTTTATACATATCGTCATACTCGTTATTTATTATACTTTCAGCAATAATACTTCTTGCTGAATTACCTGTGCAAACAAACAATATATTCTTCATTTAAAAAATAATCTTATAAATTCCAATAACAAATAATGGAATTTGTAATCCAAAGTTAGTGAGTATCGCCTTATCTTTGTTAACAAATCCAGCGATAGTCCATCCAATAACTCCTAATCCATGAAAATATATATTTAAAGGATATATATTTAAGTTTGTAAGAAGTATTCCTACTAAAACTAAAAAAGTACTGATCCACTTTAGATATTTTTTTATAAACATATTTTCTCCTTCTTATTGATTATTACATTAATGTTACAAATTTATTAAGATGTAACAGTATTAGAGAAAATTTGTTATATATTTATGAATAAAGAAACCAACAATTAAAAATCCTAAGCCTGTGCCATAAATTAGGAAGAAATTCATATTAAATGATTTTGCAAAAAAGAAGGGTAAAAAAAATAAATAACTCACAGGTACCGCTACTAGTATGCTCTTAGTAAAAAGAATTGTTTTTTCTATATCATTATGTTCATAGTAGGAAAAAGCTATAGCTATGAGTGATACAAGAGGTAAGGCGATAATAAAACCTGCAAGTTTTGGATTTTGTCCTGAAAGCCAACTGGCGAATGCTATTATTATTGCTGCGAGTATGATCTTTAAAGTAAAAAATATCATTAATAATTCAAATTTATTTGGTTATACATTTTTTGCATAAACCAAAAAATTCAAGATTATATTTACTATATTTCATACCAGCTTTATCTTTAAAATTTGATAGATATTTTGAGAGACTAGAATTATTAATCTCTGTTACTTTTTCACAACTTTCACATATAGAAAAAGCAGTAGCTTTTGACACCTGACAACTCGAATTTTGACATGCAATAAAAGCGTTTCTACTTTCAATTTTATGAATTTTTCCAATTTCAACTAACTTATCTAATGCTCTATAAACTTGTAGAGGAGCTTTAATTCCTTTTTTTTGAACATTAAAAAGAATTGAATAGGCTTTCATTGGTTCAGGTGATTTATCAATTATATCGAAAATAATTCGCTGATTTTTTGAAAGAGTATGCATTTTGTTTAGTTTACCGATTCCTCATTAATTTTTCAATTTAATCGACTGTTTAATGTTTAATAATGATAAAATAAATAGCAATAAAGATGCTGCTATAATTGAAGGTCCAGATGCAGTATTAAATTCAAGTGAAGAAAATAATCCCAAAATCACAGACAACAATCCACCTATAATTGAATACATTACCATTTTCTGAGGGCTTGAAGAGATATTTCTAGCCATTGCAGCTGGTATGATTAACATTCCTGTAATTAATAATAAACCAACCATCTTTATTGAAATAGCAATAATCGCTGCCATCAGAATAGTAAAAATAGCTTTTGCACGATCAGGATTTAAACCTTCTGCTTCAGCCAATTCATAATTAACTGTTGATGCAAACAAAGGTTTCCAAATTAATTTTAGAACTAAGAGGATTAATGCTCCTCCAATCCATATTATCAATAGATCATCAATTGTAACAGCTAATATATCTCCAAATAATAATCCCATAATATCAAATCTGATAAATGATAAAAAACCAATGACCACAAGACCTATTGCCAGTGATGAGTGAGCTAAAAGACCAAGCAAAGCATCACCCGGAAGATTAGTTCTTTTTTGAAGTTGTATTAAAGTTAAAGCTATTAAAGACGAAATAATAAATACTGAGAATGCTATATTGAATTCCATTGAGTAAGCTAGTGTTACTCCAAGTAATGCAGAGTGGGCTAAAGTATCTCCAAAATAGGATAATCTTCTCCAAACAACAAAACATCCAAGAGGTCCAGTAACTATGGCAACTCCAATACCTGCTATTAAAGCTCTTATAAAAAAATCATCTAACATTTAATTTTTCTTTATTTCACCTTCACTTGTATGAACATGATCATGTCTATGCTCATATCTAGATAAAATTTGAGAAGCCTGTTCACCAAACAAAGCTTTGTATTCATTATTTTTCGCTACATCCATTGGTGATCCTGAACAACAGACATGACCATTCAAACAAACAACATGATCTGTTGCACTCATTACGGTATGTAAGTCGTGAGATATTAATAAAATACCACAATTTAATTCATCAGAAATTTTTTTAATTAATTCGTATAAAGCAATTTCACCAGTAAAATCTACACCTTGAACTGGTTCATCGAGTACTAATAACTCAGGTTTCTTTGAAATGGCTCTTGCAAGTAACACTCTTTGAAACTCTCCGCCAGACAAATCACCTAAATTTTTATCTTTTAGATGAATAACACCAGTTAAAGACAAGGCCTCATCAATTAATTCATTATTAATGCTTTCTGTTAATACCATGAAATCGTTTACTCTTAGTGGTAGTGTCCAATCAATTGAGATTTTTTGCGGCACGTATCCAACTTTACTAGTGTATTTTTCTACAGAACCATCAATCTTTTTATAAATACCTAGTGCAATCTTAGCTGTTGTACTTTTACCTGATCCATTAGGACCAATTAGAGTAACTATTTTCCCTTTTTCAACTTGTAGTGATACTCCTTTGACAAGCCACTTATTATTTAAACTAAAACCAGCTCCATTTAACTTCACAAGTATATTCTGATTTGAGCTCATATTATTCCTTGACTTATAAATGTTATATTATTACATAGTGTTATATTATAACATTTAAATTATACAACATACGAAAAACATAAAAAAATTACCATTTATCTTAACAATATTATCATTCTTAACTATTTTTGTACCTGCAAATGCAGAAATTAAAGTAGTTACATCAATAAAACCAATTCATTCACTAGCTAGTTATTTAATGGATGGGGTGGCAAAACCAGATTTAATAGTGGACGGTTATGCTTCTCCTCACGGATTTGCACTTAAGCCAACGCATGCGAAAATGTTGCAAGAGGCTGATTTAGTATTTTGGGTTGGTGAGGACTTGGAAAATTTTTTAGAAAAACCATTAAAATCGATTGCCAAAAAAGCTGAAAAAATTGAATTAATGGAAATTAAAGGGTTAACAAAACTTAAATTTAGAGAGAGAAATATTTTCGAGGAACACGACCATGGACATAAAGAAGATGATCACGATGATCATGCCAAGAAAGAGGACGATCATGACGATCACGATCATGACAAAAAAGAGAAAGAACATGGTCATGATGAGCACGGACATGACGATGAGCATAAAGAAGATGGTCACGATGAACATGGTCATGAAGGACATGCACACGGTGAACATGATCCCCATATTTGGTTAGATCCAATGAATGCAAAAGTAATTTTAAGCGAAATGGCAGAGCATTTAATTGAGAATGACTCAAAAAATGAGGCTAAATATAAGGCAAATTTAAAAAAAGGTCATAAAGATTTAGATAAGCTTACTAAAAAAGTAAAATCAGAATTAAATAAAGATTTTAAATCGATAGTTTTTCATGATGCTTATCAATACTTTGAAAAAAGGTTTGACATTAATGTTTTAGGTGCTTTTACAGTTAATACAGACGTAATGCCTGGTGCTGAGCAATTAGCTGAAATTAGAGAAGTAATTGAGCATGATAAAGTAAGCTGTATATTTTCAGAGCCTCAATTTAATCCTGATATCATTAAAGCTGTAGCAAAAGATACTAATGTTGCAACAGGGGTTATCGATCCATTAGGAGCTACTCTTAACCCTGGCAAAGATTTATACTTCGATTTAATTGGGAATATGTCTAAATCTTTTAAAGGTTGTTAAATAAAAATTGATCTTTAACCATTAATAATATCTAATATTGGGATGAGTACAGTTTCCCTTACATTAGATGAAATTTTTGATTTAGCTAAAAAGACTTTACTAGCTAATGGCTGTGATGATGAAACAGCATCTATCCTTTCTGATTTAATAAGAAATGCTGAAAGAGATGGATCTTTATCTCATGGCTTGTTTAGGTTACCTGCATATGTGAGTGGTTTAAAAAGCGGAAAAATTAATGGTAAAGGAAAACCTGAGGTAAAAAAAATTTCAGCATCTGTGATAAAAGTTCAAGGGAATAATTGTTTAGCCCCTGTAGTTTTAAATAAAGGGTTACCTGAATTAGCAAAAGCTGCAAAAGAAAATGGTGTGGCTGTACTTGCTATAAATAATTCTCATCATATGGCTGCGATGTGGCCTGAAACAGAAAAATTAGCAGAGGAAGGTTTAGTTGCCTTTGCTTGCACATCATACAAGCCTGCTGTAGCACCCGCTGGAGCTATCAAACCATTGTTTGGAACAAATCCAATTTCTTTTGCCTGGCCACGTCCAGGAAAAACTCCTGTAGTTTACGATATGGCAACTGCATCAATGGCCATGGGTGAAGTTCAAGTTGCTAAAAGAGAAGGGCATAAAGTTCCACTTGGAACTGGTTTAACTAAAGATGGTAAAGAAACAACTGACCCAGGAGCAATAGCGGATGGAGGTGTATTACTTCCTTTTGGGGGATATAAAGGTTCTGCTATAGCAATGATGGTAGAATTAATGGCTGGCGCATTAGTTGGTGATAATTTTAGTTTTGAGACAGCTGCAAAAGATAATAATGACGGTGGACCTCCTAGCGGTGGAGAATTTATTCTTGCAATTTCACCTGATAAAACTTCAGGAACTGATTGGCAGAAACATGCTGATGAATTTTTTAACAAAATGAAATCCTTTGAAGGAGTTAGACTTCCAGGGGAAAGAAGACACAAAAATAGATTAGATAAGGGCCCTCGTCATATTAATGAAGAGCTGGTTAATAAAATAAAATCTTTAAGCTAAAGTAATTTCTATTGGAGTATGGTCTGATGGTTTTTCTCGACCTCTTGGATCTTTATTAATATTAATACTTTTAACTTGGTCTATTAAAGAATTTGATACTAAAAAATGATCTATTCTCATTCCATTGTTTTTTTGCCATGCACCTCTCATGTAATCCCAAAAAGTATATCCTTCTTTAGTTTCATTAAAATGTCGGTAAACATCATTAAAACCTAGATTAATCATTTCTCTTAATTTTTTTCTTATTTCCAATCTAAATAGAGCATCGTCTTCGAAGCTTTTTGGATTATAGACATCCTCAGCTGCAGGAATAATATTAAAATCACCACCAAGAATTATATTTTGATTTTTTTTAGTTAAAGCTTTTAATTGTTTAATTAAATCATCAAGCCATTTTTTTTTGTAATTATATTTATCAGTATCAACAGGATTACCATTTGGCGTATAGATATTGATTAATTGAATATTTTTCTTTTTGTATTCAAGTTCAGCTGAGATTATTCTTGATTGTTTAAGCTTATCTTTGATTAAATCTGTTTTGATATTTTTTAATTTTCCTTTTGAAATAATTGCAACACCATTATAACTTTTTTGACCAAATACATGACTTTCATAGTCCATTGAGGAAAAATCATCATAGGGAAAGTTTACATCCTCAGTTTTAATCTCTTGCATCATCACAACATCAGGTTTGTATTTTAGTAGATAACTTTTGATATTTTCAATACGTGCTCGCACAGAATTTACATTCCACGAGGAAATAATCATTAAAGAGAAAACGAAACACCACAACCACAAGAAGATTTGGTTTGCGGATTAGTTATTTTGAATTGTTCACCAATTAATTCAGAAACATAGTCTATTTCTGATCCTTTTAATAAATCTGCAGAGGTTTTATCTATCAATATATTTTCATAATTTAAATCATCTGCTGCTTTTTCTTTGTCAAAAGTAAATTCATATTGGAAGCCTGAGCAACCACCACCTTTGATAGCGATTCTAAAAAACGACCCTTTGTCTTTTTTAGACAGCAAAACATTGATCTGTTTTAGAGCCTTATCAGTAAATTTAATTTCTTTAATCATTATTGATCACTGGTATTACTAATATAATACTTAAATTTTAATTTTAAAGGATGAAAAAATACTCAAAGATTGCTCTTACCAAAAGCAAAGGAAGAATATTCAAAGAATCTGTATCAAAATATAGATCGCCATTTCAAAGAGATAGAGATCGAATAGTTCACAGCGCCTCATTTCGAAGGCTCAAACACAAGACACAAGTATTTGTAAACACAGAAGGTGATCATTACAGAACAAGATTAACCCATTCAATGGAAGTTGCTCAAATTGCACGATCAATTGCAAGATATCTTGAATTGAATGAGGATCTAGCTGAAACCTTAAGTTTAGCACATGATTTAGGTCACCCACCTTTTGGTCATGCTGGTGAGGACTCTCTTAATGAATGTATGGAAAATTATGGAGGCTTTGACCATAATTTACAAACTCTTCGTGTGGTTATGTTTTTGGAGAATAAATATCTAAAGTATAGTGGATTAAATCTTTCAATTGAAACCTTAGAAGGATTGCTTAAACACAATGGTCCCGTTTATGAATTAGATTTAGTTGATAGTCTTATTGGTGTAAAAAAATTCAATCATAAGATTAATTTTGAAACTTATCCATCATTAGAGGCTCAAGTTTCAGCTATTTCAGATGATATAGCTTATAATAATCATGATATTCAAGATGGTATAAATGCAAATTTATTTAAACTAGAGGAGTTAATTGAAATTAACTTTTTTAAAGATATTTATAAAAAATATAAAAAAAAGATAAACAAACAAAACTATAAAATTGCAACATATCAGATTATAAGAGATTCTATTGATCAAATGATTAGAGATTTAATTAAAAATACCAAAACCAATTTGAAGATTAACAAAATAAAAAATTATAAAGATATTACTAAAGCAAATTTAACAATGGTAGATTTTTCTGAAAAAGTCAAAGATTCTGTTAATGAAATAAGATTTTTTTTAAAAACAAAGATGTATAATAATAATGCAGTTCTGAAAAAAAATGATAATGGCAAATTAATAATTAAAAAACTGTTTAATAAAATACAAAAAAACCCTAAAAAATTTATTTCAAAAAATCATCTCTCAAAGGATAAATATAGAGCAATTTCAGATTTTATATCAGGAATGACAGACAGATATGCAATCAACCTTCACAAAAACTTTAAATGAATATTTTTGAACAGTATTTAGATAAAATAAAAGAAATCCTTTCAACACTTTCTTCAAGTGGAGATTTAATTTTACCAGACTCACTAAACGGGGTAACCGCTGAAATTCCACCTTCAAAATTTGATAGTGATATTTCTACCAATGTAGCCATGGTTCTTTCTAAGATTAATAATAAATCTCCATCAGATCTGGCGTCAATCTTGGCAGAAAAAATCAAAAAAGAAGATAAATTTATTGAAGAGATATCAGTTGTAAAACCTGGTTTTATCAACATTAAATTTAAACCTATTTTTTGGACAAATTTTATCAAAGAGATGATTAAAAATTCTAAATCTTTTGGAACAAATAAAAATATTAAAAGAAATTACCTAATAGAATTTGTATCTGCTAATCCAACAGGTCCTTTACATGTTGGTCATTGTAGAGGTGCAATATTAGGCGATGTGATGGCTAATCTTTTATTATTTAATAATAATAAAGTTACAAAAGAGTATTATATAAACGACTACGGTAATCAGATTATAAATTTTACAAAGTCAGTTTATTATAGAATAAGAGAGATTTCTTTTAATGAACCTTTTCCAGTTGATAATGAAGATTTATATCCTGGAGACTATTTAATTGATTTTGCTCAAAACATTTTAAACTCAAATAAAAATATTGATTTTAAAAATTTTGACAAAATATCCAAAGAATTAACTTCTTTAGCCATTAACGAAGCATTAAAATTAATCAAAAATAATCTTAAAAGTCTTGGTATTAATCATGATAACTTTGTCAGTGAAAAAAAATTAGTTGAAAATCAAGAAGTAGAAAAAGTTATTGAGTTTCTTCAAAAAAACAAATTTGTTTATAAAGGAAAGATAAAGGCGCCTGCTGGTGAAGATGACAGTAATTGGGTTGAACGTGAGCAGTTGCTTTTCCGATCAACCGATTTTGGAGATGACAAAGATAGAGCATTACAAAAATCTGATGGTGCTTGGACTTATTTTGCAAGTGATGTTGCATACCACAAAAATAAATTAGACAGAAAATTTGATAGGCTTATTAATATTTTAGGCGCAGATCATGCTGGTTATATCAAAAGAATTTCATCATCTGTTGAAGCTCTATCAAACTCCAAAGATAGATTAATTTGTAAAGTTAGCCAACTTGTTAAACTTATTAAAGATAAGAAACCCTTTAAAATGTCTAAAAGAAAAGGAGACTACATAACTATAGAAGATTTAATTAATGAGGTAGGAAAAGATGCAACAAGATTTATAATGCTAAACCGAAGTAGTGATGTTGAACTCGATTTTGATTTCGATAACGTTATAGAAAAATCAAAAGATAATCCCCTTTATTACGTTCAATACTGTTATGCAAGAATATGTTCAGTATATAGACATCTTGATAAAGATTTAAAATCAGATCTAGATATTACTAATTACGATTTTGAGTATTCCAAAGATGAAATTAAAATCTTAAAAAAATTATCTGAATGGCCCAAGTGTATTGATGTATCTTGTAATAAGCTTGAGCCGCATAGAATACCGACTTATTTATATGAATTAGCTTCTTTATTTCATTCATATTGGAATTTAGGTAAGGAAAATCCAGACAAAAGATTTATTAATGATCAAAAAAAAATAACTGACGATAAATTGATTTTTCTTAAAGCTATTTCCAATGTAGTAAAATCTGGGATGAATATAGTTGGAGTATCTACGCCAGATAAAATGTGATGCTAAAAGAGATTAAATATTTGATATTTTTATTATTCATCAGTTTTTTTATATTTTTTACAGGTAAGTATTATTTTTCAGATAATAATAAAAAAAATTCTTTTAGATCTTTGAGTAATATTGACAAAAAAATTGATATTTATTCTGAAAAATTACCAGTTTTAGAAAATGATACTAAAGATATCATCCAATATGTAGAGAAATCTAACAAAGATAAAAAGAAAAAATTTAATTTTTGGAAACTTCTAGATTAATGAATAATCGAAGATCTTTTATTATTGGTATTAAATCAACAAAACTTAGTAATAGAGAAAAGAATTTTCTTAGAAAATATAAGCCATGGGGAGTAATTTTATTTACCAGAAACATAAAAGACATTAAACAAGCGAAGAAGTTAACCACATCTATTCGTAAAATCTTTAACGATAATAAATATCCAATCTTGATTGATCAAGAAGGTGGTAGAGTAAACCGACTTAGAAATATTATATCTTTTGAAAATTTGACATCTGAATTTTTTGGTAAAAAATTTATAAAAAAACCTAAGGAATTTAATTTTTTCTATAAACTTTTTATTGACAAAACTTCATATTTATTAAAATTGATAGGAGTTAATATTAATACTTGTCCTGTTTTAGATCTTAGAAAGAAAGGTTCATCATCAATTATTGGAGACAGATCTTTCTCTAGTAATCCCAAAATAGTTTCTAAAATTGGTGATTATTGCATCAACTATCACCATAATAATGGCATAGGAACTGTTATTAAACATATACCAGGACATGGTTTAGCAAAAGTTGACAGCCACCATTTTACACCCGTAATTAGTAAAAATTTAGATTACTTATTAAAAAATGATTTTTTTCCTTTCAAAAGAAAAAATTCTTTTTTTGCAATGACAGCCCACATCATATTCAAAAAGATTGATTTAAAAAATACAGTAACGCATTCTAAAAAAATAATAAAATTAATAAGAAATAAAATAGGTTTTAAAAATATTTTGATTTCTGATGATATATCTATGAAAAGTTTAAAAGGTAAAATTAAAGAAAATACAATCAATGCGTTTAATGCAGGTTGTGATCTAGTTTTACATTGTAATGCCAAAGAAAAAGAGATGGAAATTGTTGCTCAAAATTCACCTTTCTTAAGCAAATTTGTAATAAAAAAAACATCACAATTTTACAAGATAATAAGCTAGTATTCATTTATGACAGAAAATGATTCCTCACTTTTTAGTGTTGATATTGAAAATTATAATGGTCCATTAGATATATTATTAGACCTTGCAAAATCTCAAAAGGTAAATTTAGAAAATATTTCTATCACAAAACTGGCAGATCAATTCCATGAGTTTATAACCAATCAAAAAAATTTGAATTTAGAGATTGCATCTGAGTATTTGCTTATGGCTACATGGCTTGCTTACTTAAAATCTAAACTTCTTTTACCTGGAACACCAGAAGAGGAATTTAAAGTTCAAGAAGTAGCAGAAAAATTAAAACTCCAACTAAAAAAATTAGAGTTAATAAGACTACTATCAGAACAAATGTTAAAACGTAAAAGGTTAGGTCGTGAAATTAGAACAAGAGGTGTCAAATCAGGCATTAGACCGATCTACAACAGTGAAATTAAAGTAAATTTATTTGAATTATTAAAGACATATTCAACAATCATTATGACCAAAGATTTTCAAAAAATAAATATTCCAAAACTACCTGTCTTCACAACTGAAGAGGGGATTAAAACAATTAGAGATTTTTTTGGAAAATTAACAGATTGGAAAAAATTAGAGGACTTAATACCTAAAAATTTCAAAAGTGTTACTAAATATAAGAAAACCGGTACAGCAGGTATATTTGCTGGATCACTTGAACTTGTTAAAGAAGGTAATTTAAGAATTAAACAAGAAAATTTATTTGATGACATTTTTATTAAGGAAAAGTAATGGACAAAAAAAATATAAAAAAGAATAATATTATTGATTTTCCTAAAAAGTTATCTTCAATTGAAAAAGAAATTGAAGCAATAGTTTTTGCAGCTGCGGAGCCTCTTGATATAGAGACTATAGAAAATAAGATTTCAAAAAAAACTAATGTTGAAAAGATTTTATTAAAATTACAGAGTGAATATAAAGATCGTGGTATTAACTTAGTATGTATCTCAAAAAAATGGTCATTTAGAACCTCCCCAAATCTTTCTGAGATCATGAAGCAAGAAAAAACCGTTGAAAAAAAGTTATCAAGAGCTGCAATTGAAACACTTGCAATTATTGTTTATCATCAACCAGTGACGCGTGCTGAAATTGAAGAGATTAGAGGTGTTGCATTTGGCACTAATACTCTTGAAATTTTGATGGAGTTAAACTGGGTAAAACCAGGTGGGAGAAAAGATGTCCCTGGAAAACCTATTCAATATGTTACGACTGATGATTTTTTAAGTCATTTTAATCTTCAAAAGTTATCTGACTTACCAACTGTTGATGAATTGGGAGCTGCTGGTCTTATTGATAGTACAAATATTGATAATGCAATTTTTGGGACTGGTAAATTTTATAAAGAAAAACAAGATGATAAAAAAGAGGATATTTATTCGAATATTGATGAAATGTTAAGTAGCACCCTAGACTCTGAGGAGAAAAATAAGAATTCATAACTTAAGTTAAAAAGTCACTTTCAAATTGAGATTAAAAGATATATAGTTTTTTTATGAGCATAGGAATTTGGCAAATAGCAATTGTTGTTATACTTGTGGTTTTACTTTTTGGAAGAGGTAAGATCTCAAGTCTGATGGGAGATGTTGCTAAAGGAATTAAGAGCTTTAAAAAGGGCATGGCATCAGATGTTACTGATGACAATGAGCCTAAAAATATTTCCGAAGATAATCAAGATAATAACAAAAAAGATTAAATCACATGCCTACTATTGGTTGGTTTGAGATTTTAATTATTGTTGCAATAGCTATCATTGTTCTTGGACCAAAAGACTTTCCAATAATGTTAAAAAAAGTCGGATCATGGATTGGCACGATTAAGAACTATATCAATAATGTCCAGAATGAAGTTTCTAATATTGATATTGAAAATGATAAAGTAGAAAAAAAAGAAGAAAAAAAACATGAGTCAGAATGACAATGAAAGTGGTTTTGTAAGCCATTTAGCTGAATTGAGAAAAAGACTTATACATAGTTTTATTTTTCTCATAGTTTTTTTTATTGGATGTTATTTTTTTGCAGAACACTTGTATGGTTTTTTAGTGGATCCTTTCGCTCAAGCTGTTAAAGACGATGGAACTGACAGACGATTAATATTTACTGCTCTTCAGGAAACTTTTTTGACATATCTAAAAATTTCTTTCTTTACAGCATTCTTTGTTACATGCCCATTTATATTGATGCAAATTTGGAAATTTATAGCGCCTGGTTTATATAAACATGAAAAGCATGCAATTTTACCTTACCTTATACTGACTCCTGTACTTTTTTTTTTAGGAGGGATGTTGGTTTATTACTTGATTATGCCCTTAGCGATAAAGTTTTTTTTATCATTTGAAAGCACGGGTTTATCTACAAGTTTACCAATTCAATTAGAGGCTAAAGTAAATGAATATTTATCATTAGTCATGAAACTTATTTTTGCTTTTGGTATTAGTTTTCAATTACCTGTTGTCTTAAGTTTATTGGCTAGAATAGGTATTGTTGATTCTGAATTTTTAAAGAAAAGAAGAAAATATGTTGTAGTTATAATTTTTGCTGCAGCAGCATTATTAACACCACCTGACCCTATCACGCAAATTGGTTTAGCGATTCCTTTATTAATTTTATATGAATTATCAATTTTTTCTGTAAAGTTTATAGAGGATAAGAAATTTAAAGATTCTAATGCATAACTTAAAGGAAATAAGAAAAAATTTTGATGATTTTAAAGATGCTCTTAAAGGTAGATTTCTCAAAATAGATTTTAATGAACTTAAAGATTTAGATATTCAAAATAGAAATTTTATTCAAAAAAAAGAAACTTTAGAAAATGAAAAAAAAGAAATTTCAAAATCTAAAGATGAAAAATTATTTAAAAAATCAAAAAAAATTTCAAATGAAATTGAGGAAATTTCAAAACAACAAAAAATTATTAAAGATCAATTAGATAAGATTTTATCATTTATACCAAATATTCCTCACAAGGATGTTCCTAACGGTAAAGATGAAAATGATAATGTAGAAATAATGAAGTCAGGACAAATACCAAAATTTGATTTTAATCCTTTATCACATTATGAATTGGGTGAAAAACTTGGCATGCTTGATTTTGATTTGGCAACAAAAACTACGGGTTCACGTTTTGTATTTGTTAAAAATAAACTGGCATTACTAGAGAGAGCTATTTCAAATTTTATGTTAGATACGCACATAATAAAAAATGGTTATGAAGAAATTTCACCACCTTTATTCGCTTCCGAAAGTACAATGTTTGGTACTGGTCAACTTCCTAAATTTGAAAATGATCAATTTGAAATTAAACTTGAAGATAATGGTGAAAGGAAATTTTTAATACCCACTGCAGAGGTAATTTTAACTAATATTGTTAAAGATAAGATTATTAATCAAAAAGATCTACCAATGAGATTTGTTGCATCCACGCCTTGCTTTAGAAAAGAGGCGGGTAGTTATGGCAAAGATACAAAAGGAATGATCAGACAACATCAGTTTTATAAAGTTGAAATGGTCAGTATTGTTGAGCAAGAAAAATGCTTAGAAGAACTAGAGAGAATGACGAAATGTGCAACTACAATTTTAGATCTATTGGAATTGCCATATAGAAAAATGATTCTTTGTAGTGGTGATATGGGCTTTAGTGCTGAGAAAACCTATGACATTGAGGTTTGGCTACCTTCTGAAAAAAAATATAGAGAAATTTCTTCTTGCTCATCTTGTGCAACTTTTCAAGCTGTGAGAATGAAAGCAAGATATAAGAATCAAAAAAAAGAAACTCTTTATGTTGGTACTTTGAATGGTAGTGGTTTAGCAGTGGGTAGAACCTTAATAGCAATTTTAGAAAATTATCAGCAAAAGGATGGTTCGATAATAATTCCAAAAGTTTTAAGACCGTATATGGACAATTTGGAAAAAATTTCTGTCAAATAAAGTTGTTTTAATCTTTTAGATAGTATAAATAATCAACTTTAATTAAGGAGTTTTATGGATAGTGCAGGAATAGGACAATTTATACCGTTAATTTTAATTTTTGTTATTTTTTATTTTTTCTTAATAAGACCTCAGCAAAAAAAAGTTAAAGAACATAAAGCTATGGTAGAGAATTTAAAAAAAGGTGACAAAATTGTAACCTCTGGGGGTATTACTGGAACAATTTCAAGAGTTATCGATAATGATAAAATTGAAGTAGAAATTGCTGAAAATGTGACAGTTGAAGTAATTAGAGGTACTGGTGTTCAAAGTTTAATGAATTCTCAAGAAGTAAAAAAATAATTTTTTTGAATATAAAGTGTTATATTTTTCAAAACTAAGAATTATTTTTATTACCTTAATTTCTGTTTTTTTTGTCATCATCGCTTCATCAAATCTTTTTAAATTTGATAATAAATTATTAAATAAAAAGATAAATTTAGGACTAGATTTACAAGGCGGATCTTATCTGTTGCTAGAAATTGATAACGATCCTGTAATTGAACAAAAACTTCAAAATTTAACTGTTACAATAAGAAATTATTTTAAAGATAGAAATATTAAAACCACAAATTTCAAACTTTTAGATCAAGCTCTCTTTTTCACTTCAGATGAAAATTCTAAACAAGCTATTTTGAATGAATTCAATTCAGAGGAAAGTAGAATAAATCCTTATTACCAAAAATTTAAATCACATCAATTAGACATAATAGAAGAAAATAATTCTTTTAAAGTTTCTTATTCTAGGCAAGGTATTATTAATCTAAAAACTTCCTCTCAAGATCAAGCACTAGAAATAGTTAGGAGAAGAATAGATGAAATTGGAACAAATGAGCCCAATATTCTCAAAAGAGGTAATGATAGAATTTTAGTTGAATTACCAGGTTTAGATGATCCAATGAGAATAAAATCTTTATTAGGTAAGACTGCTAATTTAACATTTAGATTTGTGACGAATGATACTGAAGATTCATTTGGAGCAGAAAAATTAGTATTTGAAGATGGTTCTGAGGAAGCAATAGTTAGTAAAAGAATTATATTAAGTGGTGACAATCTTTTGGATGCTCAGCCAAGAATGAATAGTGAAACTAACGAAACTGTCGTAAATTTTTCTTTAGATAGAGTAGGAGCAAAAAGATTTGGTAAAGCTACATCAACTGGTATTGGCAAAAGATTAGCTATCGTTTTAGATGGAAAAATAATCAGTGCTCCAGTGATAAGAGATACAATTGCAACTGGATCTGGTCAAATTAGTGGTGGATTTACATTTCAATCAGCCACTGACCTTGCGTTACTTTTAAGATCAGGTGCATTACCTGCACCTTTAAATATAATTGAAGAAAGAACTGTTGGCCCTGATTTAGGACAAGACTCTATAAATGCAGGTATGCTTGCACTCTTGATTGGTTTTATATTGGTTATCCTTTTTATTTTGGTTAAATATAAAATTTTTGGCATTATCACTAATATTGCTTTAGTGTTAAATCTTTTTATATTGGTTGGTGTACTTACTTTATTTGAAGCAACCCTAACTTTACCTGGTATAGCAGGAATTATTCTTACCGTTGGTATGGCTGTCGATGCAAATGTTCTTATTTTTGAAAGAATTAAAGAAGAACTAAAGAATGAAAAAAATAATTTGATAGCATTTGACAGTGGTTATACAAAATCAAGAACTGCTATATTAGATGCTAATATAACTACTTTATTAGCAGCAATAATTTTATTTTTCATGGGATCAGGTCCAATTAAAGGATTTTCATTAACTTTAGGAATCGGGATATTTACAACACTATTCACAGTCTACTTTATTGCAAGATTATTAACTGTTTTATATGTATCAAAAAATAAAGAAAAACAGGGACTGATTTAATGATAGCTTTTAATAAATATTACAATAAATTTAATATTCTTTCGGTATCCTTAGTAATAATTTCCTTATTATTACTTACATTTAAAGGTTTAAATTTTGGAATAGATTTCAAAGGTGGAACTCTTATTGAATTAAGATCTTCAGATTCCAAAATTAATGTTTCTTCGCTTAGAGATAATTTAAGTCAAATGAATTTAGGCGATGTATCTGTTAAAAATTTTGGTAATGAGACTGATTATTTGATTAAGTTTGAAAATAATGAAAATAAAAAAGTAATTGAAGAAATTAAAAAGAATTTAGATAAATCATTTGGAAATAACTTCAATTTTAGACGTGTGGAAAATGTTGGTCCTAAAGTTAGTGCTGAATTATTAAGATCAGGTGTTATTGCAATATCGGTTGCTTTGTTTTTAATGCTTGTTTACATTTGGATAAGATTTGAATGGCAGTTTAGCTTAGGTGCTATAGTTGCTTTATTTCATGATGTAATTGTTACACTTGGTGTTTTCTCATTGTTGGGTCTTGAGATCAATCTTTCAATAATTGCTGCCGTATTAACAATAGTAGGTTATTCAATGAATGATACAGTTGTTATTTTTGATAGAGTTAGAGAGAATTTAAGAAAATATTCAGATATTAAAATTTTTGAATTAACAAATATTTCTATAAATGAAACTTTATCTAGAACTTTGATAACTTCTATCACAACACTATTAGCTTTAATTTCAATATTCTTTTTTGGTGGCGAAGTTTTGAAGGGTTTTTCTTTAGCAATGATATTTGGTGTAATTTTTGGTACTTATTCATCAATTTATATTGCAAATACAGTGTTAGTAAGACTAAATGTATCTCAAAAAACAGTTCTTAGAGAAGATAAAAATTAATATAAATTTTGGGCAGCTACCATTGAAAGTAGCATTGGTAAAGATAACAAAGTGTTAGTTCTTGAGAACAGCATAGCAGTCTTAGCTGATTTTGCTTTTACTTCAGGTTCACACTCAACTATACCTAAAGCTCTTTTCTGATTTGGCCAAATTACAAACCATACATTAAAAGCCATAACAACACCTAACCACATACCAATTCCTATGGCAGTATGTTTCGGTACTCCTGAGCCTATGCTTAAAGTCATAGCGTCGTGAAGATATCCATTTAACCATGCTAATATAAATCCTGATAGAATAGTAAGCGCTGCTGCCCATCTAAAATAAAAAAGAGCAGCTGGAGCAATAACTTTACCTATAGCTGGTTTTTGCTCATCAGGAATTTTACTCATGTTAGGGATCTGTACGAAATTGAAATACCACAAAAGTCCTATCCACATTATTGCTACTACAACGTGAAAAAATCTTGTCAACCAAGACCAGAAAAGTCTATCGAAACTAAATCCATCATTTTGATAAAACAATCCAATAAAGACTACAATAGCTAATGCTAATGAGGCATGTATTGTTCTGGGTAGGGAGGCTAACAATTTATCCATGTTTAAATATACTAGTTTTGATTATATTTAACAACGTTTATTTCAATTTAAAAGAGGTTTCAAAAATTTTCCAGTGTAACTTTCAGTTATTTTACAAATTTCCTCAGGCTTTCCTTCTGCGATAATTTTTCCACCTTTGACACCACCTTCAGGACCCATATCAACAATATAATCTGCTGTTTTTATTACATCTAAATTATGTTCAATCACAACAACAGTATTTCCAAGGGCTACAAATGTATGAAGAATTTCGAGTAATTTTTTTATATCGTGTTGATGTAAGCCAGTAGTTGGTTCATCTAATATATACATGGTTCTTCCTGTAGATCTTTTGGATAATTCTTTAGCTAATTTAATTCTTTGGGCTTCACCACCTGATAAGGTTGTAGCTTGTTGACCAATCTTGATATATCCTAAACCAACTTTCTTAAGTGTAAGTAATTTTGTTTTAATATTAGATATATTCTCAAAGTATTCACATCCTTCATCAACAGTCATATTCAAGACATCAGCAATACTTTTATCTTTAAATTTTATTTCTAGAGTTTCCCTATTGTATCTAGTTCCTTTACACTCATCACATTGAATATATACATCCGGTAGAAAGTGCATTTCATAAGTAATAACACCATCACCTTCACAGGCCTCACATCTACCACCTTTAACATTAAATGAAAATCTTCCTGGCTTATAGCCTCTAGACTTTGACTCGGGTAAACCAGTGAACCAGTCTCTGATAGGACCAAAAGCACCTGTGTAAGTTGCAGGGTTAGATCTTGGAGTTCTCCCAATAGGTGATTGATCAATATCGATGATCTTATCAACTAACTCCGTTCCTTTAAAACCTTTAAAAGGTTTTGGAATTTTTCTAGATTTATTATTATTCAACGTAAGATTTAAGGCATTATATAAAGTTTGTAACACAAGTGTAGATTTGCCACTCCCAGATACTCCAGTGACACAAGTTAAACTTCCTAAAGGAATTTTTAGATTTACATTGTCTAAATTATTACCTGTTGCGCCTGTTATTTCCAAAAATCTTCCATTTTTGGCTAATCTTCTTTTCGGTGGTACATTTATTTTAAACTTGTTCGATAAATACTTTCCAGTAATACTATTTTGGTTTTGACTTATTTCTTTTATTGAACCTTGAGCAACAACCTCACCACCTTTGTTACCCGCCTCTGGTCCTAAATCAATTATATGATCTGCATTCTCCATTGTTTCAGTATCGTGCTCAACTACAATAACTGTATTACCTAAATCTCTTAACCTTTTTAAAGCATTTATAAGTTTGACATTATCTTTTTGATGAAGACCTATTGATGGTTCGTCTAAGACATATAGAACACCTGTCAAACCAGAACCAATTTGTGATGCCAATCTTATCCTTTGTGCCTCACCACCTGATAAAGTTCCTGACTCTCTAGATAGTGTTAGATAATCAAGACCAACATTCAGTAAAAAATTTAATCTTTCATTAATTTCTTTTAAAATATGTTCAGCAATTTTTACCTGTCTTTTGTCCAAATTATTCTTTAGGTTTTCGAACCATAAAGCAGCATCTGAAATCGATTTTTCTGTAACCTCACTGATATGAAGACCATCTATTTTTACACATAAAGCTTCATCTTTTAGCCTATGACCGTTACATCTTTCACATTTAGTATCGGATTGATATTGAGCAATTTCTTCTCTTTTCCAATCACTATCTGTCTCTAAATATCTTCTTTCTAAGTTATTTATAACACCTTCAAAAGTTTTCTTATGCGAATATTTTTCGTACCCATCATCATATGTAAATTTTATCTCTTCATCATCAGATCCATAAAGAATAATATCTTTTATCTTTTTAGATAATTTTGACCATTTTTCCTCTAGGGAAAATCCATAATGTTTAGCTAAAGAACTTAAAGTTTGAGCATAATATAATGTTGTTGTTTTTGCCCATGGCTCGATAGCTCCATCAATTATACTTTTTTTCTCATTTGGTATAACTAAATTTGGATCAACATTTAATTTTACCCCAATACCCTCACATTCTTCACAAGCACCAAATGGACTATTAAAAGAAAATAATCTTGGTTCAATTTCCTCTATTGTAAATCCACTTTCAGGACATGCAAATTTTGTTGAAAAAATTAATTTTTCTAATTTTCTGAATTTTTTTGGTAAAGTTTCATCCTCATATTCGACAAATAAAAGACCATTAGCTAATTGGATTGAAGTTTCTATACCTTCTGCAAGTCGATTTCCTAAAGTTGAGTTTAGAACTATTCTATCGACCAGTATCGATACATCATGTTTGATTTTTTTATTAAGTTCTGGAACTTTTTCAATATCATATAAAACATCATCAATTTTAATTTTTCTAAAACCTCTTTTTTTATAATTTAAAATCTCTTTTTTATATTCACCTTTTCTTCCCCTAACTACTGGAGCATAAAGATAAATAGTTGATTTTTTTGGTAATCTTTTAATCTTATCTACTATTTGACTAACAGTTTGTGACTCGATCGGTTTTCCAGTAAATGGTGAATATGGAATACCAGCTCTAGCATATAATACTCTCATATAATCATAAATTTCAGTAACGGTTGCAACTGTAGACCTAGGATTTTTTGATGTATTTTTTTGCTCTATCGAAATCGCAGGACTTAAACCTTCTATAAGGTCCACGTTTGGCTTTTTCATCTTATCTAAAAATTGTCTTGCATAGGCTGATAAGCTTTCAACATATCTTCTTTGACCTTCAGCATAAATTGTATCGAATGCTAACGAAGATTTTCCTGATCCAGATAGTCCAGTAATTACAATAAATTTATCCTTTGGAATTTCTAAAGATATATTTTTTAAATTATGTTCTTTTGCACCCTTTATAACTATCTTTTTAATCATAATTTTTGTTGCTTTGGTCTAATAAAATTAATATTCAGAGTAAAATTGTGATATAAATTAATTAACTATTAAAATAAATATTAAAATATTATGGCTGGAAGTTTAAATAAAGTACTTTTAATTGGTCGTTTGGGCGCAGATCCCGAAATCAAGCAAATGGTGAATGGAAAGAGCGTTGCAAGATTAAGCCTCGCTACAAGTCAATCATGGAAAGATAAAAACACAGGCGAAAAAAAAGAAAAAACTGAATGGCACCGTGTAGTTGTATTCAATGAAGGTTTGGTAAATGTTGTTCAACAATATTTAAAAAAAGGTGCTCAAGTTTATGTTGAGGGTCAAATTACTACAAGAAAATGGAAAGATGAACAATCTGGACAAGACAAATATTCAACCGAAGTAGTTATACAAGGTTACAATTCTTCTTTAACTATGCTTGGTGGAGGAAATTCAAGTGGCGGTATAGCTAATGACAATTCGCAAATATCAAATAATACTGAAGATTTATCTCAAGTACAAAATGATATGGACGACGATATTCCATTTTAATTATTATGGAAAAAAACGAAGTTTCTAAAGATAAGAATATAAAATTAATCTCAATGCATGATGAGATGAGCTCATCTTATCTATCATATGCAATGAGTGTCATTGTCAGCAGAGCACTTCCAGATGTTAGAGATGGTCTAAAACCTGTTCATAGAAGAATATTATATGCGATGTATAAAGGTGGTTATGATTGGTCTAAACAATTTAGAAAATCTGCAAGAATAGTTGGAGATGTAATTGGTAAATATCACCCACATGGTGATCAATCTGTTTATGACGCACTTGTTCGTATGGTTCAAGATTTTTCAATGAGTCTACCTCTTGTAGATGGCCAAGGAAATTTTGGATCTATAGATGGTGATCCAGCAGCGGCCATGAGATACACAGAAACTAGATTATCAAAAGTTTCACAATTTTTAATAGATGATATTGAGAAAAAGACAATTGATTTTAAAAGCAATTATGATGAAACAGAAAAAGAACCAACTGTTTTACCTGCCCAGTTTCCAAATCTTTTAGTAAATGGAGCAGGGGGTATTGCTGTTGGTATGGCGACTAGTATTCCACCTCATAATTTAGGAGAGATTATTAATGGTACATTAGCTTTAATTGATAACAAAGATATTAAGATTAAAGATTTAATGAAGCACATACCTGGACCTGATTTTCCTACAGGTGGTGTAATTATTGGTAAAGATATTATTAAACAGGGTTATAACAAAGGTAGAGGCTCTTTTAAAATTAGAGGTGAAATATCAAACGAAACTCTTAAAAATGGTAGAGATAGATTAGTTATAAATTCTATTCCATATCAAGTTAATAAATCTGTGTTGAATGAGAGAATAGCACAATTAGTTAGAGAAAAGAAAATAGAGGGTATTAGAGATATACGAGATGAGTCCAACAGAGAAGGTATAAGAGTTTCAATAGATTTAAGAACAGGTGTTGAGCCTGAGACTGTTAAAAGACAATTATACAAGAACACTCAAATAGAAAGTTCATTTGGGTTTAATACTCTTGCAATTGTAGATGGTAAGCCAAAGACTTGTAATCTTAAAGAATTTTTAGAGAATTTTTTAAACTTTAGAGAAGATGTTGTACTCAAGAAAACAAAATTTGATCTTAATAAAGCAGAAGATAGAGCGCATATCTTGATTGGTTTATCAGTATCCGTTGAGAATTTAGATAAAGTAATAAAAATTATAAGAGGTTCAAAAACTCCAGATGATGCAAAAAAATCTTTATTAAATACTAAATGGAAAATTAATAAATCAAAAAAAATGGTTTCATTGATAGAGACCAAAAATTCAAAAGGTTTATATAATTTATCATTAGTACAAGTTGAAGCTATATTAGAATTAAGATTACAAAAATTGACAGCACTTGGTATTAATGAAATAGAAGTTGAAATAAAAAAACTATCTGAGTTAATTTCTTCACTAAAAAAAATTATATCTTCAAAAAAAGAATTATTAAAAGTAATCAGCAATGAACTTAAAGAAATAAAAGAAAAATATGCAACACCAAGAAGAACAAAAATCATTGATGCAGTGCTTAATTACGACATTGAGGAAACAATACAAAAAGAAACTGTTCTTATAACTGTTACCTTACAAGGCTATATAAAAAGAGGATCACTTAAAACTGTAAAGATTCAAAAAAGAGGAGGTAAAGGTAAAACTGGTATTACAACTAGAAATGAAGACTCTGTAGTTCAAACGCTATCAGTCAATACTCATACGTCTGTGTTATTTTTTTCTACCGAAGGTCTTGTTTATAAAATAAAAGCATGGAAAATTCCCGAAGGTTCAGCATCATCAAAAGGTAAATCTTTATTCAATATTTTGCCGCTTAAAAACCATCAATCAATAAGCTCAATTATGCCATTTCCTGAAAGTGAAGAAGATTCAAGCAAATATCAAATCGTTTTTGCAACTTCAAAAGGCAAGGTTAGAAAAAATAGTTTAGAGGATTTCTCTTCAATTAATACATCTGGAAAAATAGCAATGAAACTAGATACTAATGATAGAATAATTGGAGTTAAGATATGTAAAGATGACCAAGATATAATCCTGAGTACAAAATTTGGAAAATGTATCAGATTTGAGTCTAAAAAATTAAGAATATTTAAGGGAAGATCGTCAAAAGGTATAAAGGGAATAGAATTAGCACCTAATGATGAAATAGTTTCTTTATCAATTATTGACAATAATAAGATGAAGAAAAATGGAAAAAATACAAAAGATGATAAGTCTGAATTAGCAGCAAAACAAAAGTTTATTTTATCTATTAGTGAAAATGGTTTTGGTAAGAAAACCTCACATTATGACTACAGAACAACGAATAGAGGTGGTAAAGGAATTATTGGAATAATTAATTCACCCAGAAATGGAAATATTTCATCATCGTTTCCTGTTTATGAGGGGGACGAAATAATGATTTCAACAAACAAAGGTCGAGTTATAAGATTAGCAGTTAAAGAAATTAGAACAGCAGGAAGAAACACCCAAGGAGTAAGAATAATTAAGTTATCTGGTGATGAAAAAGTTGTTTCAGCAATTAAAATTGATGATAATTTAATATAATGCATAAGACAGCTATCTATCCTGGTACATTTGATCCAATTACTTTTGGTCATATTGATGTAATAAAAAAAGCATTAAAATTATTTGATAAGATTGTTGTAGCTGTATCAGATGGTGAAAATAAAGATTATCTTTTTGACGCTGAGGAAAGATTAGATATTGTAAGAAATGCTCTTTTTAAAGATCTAAAAATGAACAAAAAAAAAATAATTTTAATTTCATTTAAATCATTAACAACCACTCTTTGTAAAAAATACAAATCAAGTGTTATATTGAGAGGTTTAAGAGCAGTATCCGATTTTGAATACGAGTTTCAACTTGCTGGCATGAATAGAAAGTTGAATAATAATATTGAAACTTTATTTTTGATGTCAGATGTTGAAAATCAAATTATCTCTTCAAAATTTGTTAAAGAAATTGTCAAACTTAATGGAGATATTAAAAAATTTACTACAAAGAGCACTATTAAAGCTTTGAAAGAAAAATATGATTAAACTTTTAATCAAGATATTAATTATTTTTTTATTTACAATTAATCAATCGTTAACAGAGGAGAATATGATGATTTTAAAATTAAAAGATGGTGATGTAAAAATAGAATTATTTTCAGATACAGCACCCAATCACGTAAAACGAATAAAAGAATTAGCTGATGCGGGCAAGTATGACAATGTAGTATTTCATAGAGTTATTGATGGTTTCATGGCACAAACAGGAGATGTCAAATTTGGCAACTCAAATTCAGATGATTTTGATTTAAGAAGAGCTGGAATCGGTGGATCAGATTTACCTGATCTTAAACAAGAATTCAGTAATCTTCCTCATGACCGAGGCACCTTGTCTATGGCTCGCTCATCAGATCCTAATAGTGCTAATAGTCAATTTTTTATATGTTTTAAACCAGCCCCATTTCTAGATAATCAATATACTGTTTTTGGAAAGGTTATCGAAGGAATGGAATTTGTTGATAAGATAAAAAGAGGCGATGAAAATAATAATGGTGCAGTAACAGACCCTGACAAAATTATTAGTTTCAAATCTTTATAAAATTCTGACTTCAATTGAAAAAATTTGAATTTAAAGTTTTAAAAAAAAGTAAATTTGCAAGACTTGGTTTAATTCAAACTCATAGAGGTAACATTGAAACACCAGCTTTTATGCCTGTGGGGACTCAAGCTACAGTAAAAGCTTGTACAATTGATGATATAAAAAAAACTGGATCACAAATTATTTTATCTAATACTTATCATCTAATGATACGCCCAGGTGTAGAGAGAATTGAACATGCTGGTGGTCTTCACAAATTTATGAATTGTGATCTTCCAATACTTACAGACTCGGGTGGCTTTCAAGTAATGTCATTATCAAAATTAAATAAAATAGATAAAGAAAAAGGTGCAATTTTTAACTCACACATTGATGGTAAAAAATTTTATCTTAGTCCTGAGGAAAGTATAAGAATTCAATTAGGATTAAATTCAGATATTGTAATGGTAATGGATGAATGTCCAAAAAAAACTAATGATTATCAAATTATAGATAAATCTATGAATTTGTCTTTGTATTGGGCTGAAAGATCCAAAAAAGCTTTTGGAAATAATCCTCACAAAGCTCTATTTGGTATAGTGCAAGGTGGTTTATTTAAAGATTTGAGACTAAAATCTTTAAAAGGACTTTTAAAAATTGGATTTGATGGTTATGCATTAGGTGGTTTAGCAGTTGGAGAAACTCAAGGTGAAATGTTTACAGTTTTGGAAGATATTAAAGAACATTTGCCAGATAATAAACCTCACTATTTAATGGGTGTTGGTACTCCAAATGATATCTTGGGTGCTGTTAAAAGGGGTATTGATATGTTCGATTGTGTTCTCCCAACAAGATCAGGTAGAACTGGACTTGCTTTTACTTGGCAGGGAAGGGTAAATATTAAAAATAATAAATACCAAAATGATAATACTCCGCTAGATCCTGAATGTAAAAATCTAAATTTGAATAGATATTCAAAAAATTATCTTAACCATTTATTTAACACTAATGAGATTCTTGGATCGATGTTATTAACGTTACACAATATAAATTTCTATCAAGAATTAATGAGAGCTATTAGAGAAAATATCCAAAATGACACATTTGATGCTTTTCATGATAAATACATTGATAAGTTGTAAATAGTGAAGTTATTTTTTTCAAATTCCTGTTTGAAATATTTAGATTATTCTATATATACATTTCATCTTGAAGTGAATATGGGCCGTTAGCTCAGTTGGTAGAGCAATTCCCTTTTAAGGAATGGGTCGATGGTTCGAGTCCATCACGGCTCACCATATTTTATGCGATTGGTGGGTATTTAATAATTATTTCGTTCAACCAAGTTTGTATATTTCTTATTCTACTATCAGATGAAGGATGAGTGCTCATAAATTGAGGAGGTTCCTTACCTTTGTTCTCTTCTTTCATCCTTTCCCATATTTTTTCAGTTTCTCTAATATCATAACCAGATAAAGAGGAAAAAATCATACCTAAATAATCAGCTTCACTTTCCTGTTTTCTATTGAAAGGATTCATTATACCAATTGAGGAAATAAGACCAACGGTGTCCATACCAGTAGATCTATTAATTTGACTGAGTGCTCCACCACTAAAAATGTCAATAAGTGTAGTACCTGTTTGCACTAGAACTCCACGACTTGCTCTTTCAACAGAATGTTTTGCAACAGCATGAGCAATCTCATGACCCATTACAGCTGCTAACCCATTAATATTTTTGGTAATTTTAAGCATACCACTATAAACAGCAATTTTACCTCCAGGCATACACCAAGCATTTTTGATTTTATCATTATCAATTAAAATATATTCCCACTTAAAATTTGCTGTTGGGTCTGGAAGATTTGATTTATCAAAATAAATTGATATAGCATCTTCCATCTTTTTTCCTATTTCTTTTATTTCATTAATAGATTTTGTATCTTTGATTAATTTTTCTTTTTCTTTTACTTTTTCATAAATTTGGGCAGCTTGAGCATTTAATTTTGCTTCTGGGATTAATTTTAGTTGTTTTCTATCTGTAATTGGAGCAGTAGTACAAGAGTTAATTACAATACCACAACAACCACAGCCCACATAAGTTAAAAATTTTCTTCTATTCATTTTGTAAGACATTGGTATTATATATCAATGAATCTAAATAATAAAATATTATTAATATTATTCATAATAGCAATAGCTTTTGTGATATTTTCGAGTTTTAGATAATGGCAAAACAGAAAAAAAAAAGATCAATTAGTTTAATTCTTAGAAATTATTTTATTACCGGCGTAGTGGTTTTAATACCTATTGGTTTTACTTTATATTTAAGTAAAATATTAATTGGAATTTCATCTAAAATAATTCCAGAAAATATAAATCCAAATAGCTATCTACCTTTTGAAATTCCTGGATTAGAAATTATAATTTCATTAATTTTTATTACTATCGTTGGAGGTTTGTCTCTATCATTTTTAGGCAAACGAATTCTTAAACTTATCGATGACTTATTTAAAAGAATTCCAGTTCTAAGAACTATTTACTCTGCAATAGTCCAAATGACTGAAACATTTTCTAACAAAGACCAAAATGATAAAAAGAGTGTTGTTTTAGTTGAGTATCCTCGAAAAGGTGTTTGGGCAGTTGGTTTCGCAACAAAAGAAAATAAGGGTGAAATGGCAGAAAAAACAAATAAGAAATTGATTAACGTTTTTGTCCCAACAACACCTAACCCTACAAGTGGTTTCTTACTAATGTTTCCGATCGATGAGGTTATATATCTTAACATGACTTTTGAAGAAGCTTCTAAATTTATTGTATCTGCTGGAACATCTGCAGGTAAGAGTTAAGCAATATCATTAATTATATCAGCTCTATCGTATAATTTAATCAATGGTTTAAATTTACCAATATCTTCATTGCAATTTTCAATCCTTTTTATTTCTTTTTCAGCCAAAATAAAAAGATCATGATTATGAATTGGATCTGCTAACCTAAAGTTTTTTATTCCACTTTGCTTGAAACCTAAAATGTCACCAAAACCTCTCAATTTCATATCTTCTTCAGATATTTTGAAACCATCATTAGAGTCTTTAAGTATTTTAATTCTTTTTTTTGCATTATCACTTAAATTTGACTTAAACATTAAAATACATGATGATTCTTTGCTTCCTCTTCCAACTCTACCTCTAAGCTGATGTAGTTGAGATAAACCAAATTTATTTGCATTTTCAATAATTATTACATTTGCGTTAGGGAAATCAATACCAACTTCAATTATAGTAGTCGAAACCAAAATCTTAAATTCATTTTTTAAGAATTTGTTTAAGATCACTTCCTTTTCATCGGTTGTAGTTTTACCGTGAAGTAAAAAAACTTGTTTAGGAAACAATTTATTTAAGTATTCAGATTTTTTAATTGCAGAAGAATGATCGATCTTTTTAGACTCTTCAATTAAAGGGCAAACCCAAAATATTTGATTTCCTAGTTTGATTTCTTTTTTTACAAATTTTATTATATCATCAATTTTATCTTCAAGTTTACTATAGGTTTTTATAGGTTTACGGATATTCGGTTTTTCACGAATTATTGAAAGATCCATATCACCATAAATTGTCATTGTTAAAGTACGTGGGATTGGTGTAGCAGTCATCAAAAGAACATCACAATCTTTCCCAGCTTTATCAGATAGTTTTTTTCTTTGATTAACTCCAAATTTATGTTGTTCATCTATTATTATTAATCCAAGTTTTTTAAATTCAACTTTTTTTTGGAAAAGTGCATGTGTTCCAAAAATTATATCAATTTGTTTATTAGATATTTTGTTGAGGATTATTTTCTTATCTTTGTAAGAAGATTTACCAGATAGTAAATCAATCTTAATATTTTGAGAAAATAGTTTTTTAGCTAAAAGAAAATGTTGTCTAGCTAATATTTCAGTTGGTGCCATTACTGCTACCTGAAAACCAGAATTTATTGTATTAAATGCAGATAGCAAAGATACAATTGTTTTTCCACTTCCTACATCACCCTGAAGTAATCTAAACATCTTATTTTCAGAGCATAAATCTTTATTTATTTCACTTAATGTTTTATTTTGGTCATTTGTTAATGAGAAATTAAGTTTAGATATAATTTTATTTTGTTCTTTTATATCAAAATTTTTTTTTGTTTTTTTTATTCTTTTAATTTTTTTTCGTATTTCAGAGTTAACTAAAAATGTGGAGAAAATTTCATCATAAGCAAGCCTTTGATAAAAATTCTCTTTAAATTTACCAATATTTTCTGGTTCATGTAATTTTCTGATAGAATCATTCCAACTTATATTGTTAAATTTTTTCAATATATCTTTTGAATGCCATTCTTCAATTTGAGGTAAATTATTTATTATTTGTAAAATTATCTTATTATAAACTTTTTCGCTGATACCTTCAGTTAATGAGTAGCTATTATGTTTTTGTTTAATTATTGAAGAGTCCTCCGAAATATATTTTGGATTTGTTAATTGATACTTATTTCTAAAATATTTGATTTTACCACTTATAGTAATTTCTTTGCCGATGGGTAATATTTTTTTGATATAGCCTTCATAACTGTTAAAAAAAACACAATCTATTTCACCAGTGTCATCTTTACACAAAACTCTATTTGGTAAGTTTCTAACTCTTGGGAATGAATATTTAAGAGGTATTATTGTTATGGTCTGTATTTCATCTATCTTTAAATCTTTTATTTTAGATGATAAACTTCTATCTGTGTAGGATTTTGGCAGT
>CACDZR010000003.1 GCA_902557235.1 uncultured Pelagibacteraceae bacterium
AATCAGAAAATTTTTCTCTATTTTCTAATATATAACTGGGTAATTCCTCATCTTTTATAATTGTAAAATTAAAATCTCTATCAAATAAATCTTTATGAGAATTTATTTTTTCACTAATTTGATTAATATCTGTAAATTTCTTTTTATTAAACTCCGAGTGAGCAAATGATTTTATTTTTTTACTGACATCCTCGAGAGGCATTACAAAAGAAAAATGCCAGCCACCTTTATCTACAATGTTCCATTTGATTTTGTCCAATCTATAAAACGGATAATTTTTTACTTTTTGATTCCTTAACCATTGGGGATTTTTCAAATATTTTAATTTACACATTTTCGACCCATACCAATTTGGCTCAGAGGCGTTGAGTAAGTTAAATTTATAGTAAATCATTTTCTGTTTAAAAGCAGTATATTTTCTTTTATCTATAAGCACTTGGTTAATTTCTTCCAAATTTGGTATTTCATCAATGTCTGAAATAATTATGTAATCTTCTTGATGTGTATTTTCTAAAGCTTTTAAAATATAATTTCGATGATAATTCTCTCTTTCCCAATTATTAAAACCATTTGGAAAATCTTCTAATTTTAAATAAATGATTTTTTCTTTAAACTTTTTAAAGTTTTCTATATTGAAATTATAATTTTCTTTTATTACTCCACTGTGATTATATCTTGCCTCAATGATCACAAACTTATCAATATGTTTATCTAATAAATTTAACCTTAATTCTAATATTAGATCCTCATTATTATAAAGAAAACAATCTATGATATTCATTTTCAATCTTTGTTGATTTTTAAAACTCCTATAAAAGCTTCTTGCGGTATCTCTACTCTACCAAACTGTTTAGATCTTGCCTTTCCCTTTTTTTGTTTCTCCAATAACTTTCTTTTTCTGTCAGTTGCGCCTCCCCCATGAATTTTAGTTAATACATCTTTCTTAAATCCCTTGATTGTTTCTCGCGCAATAATTTTGCCTCCTATAGCTGCTTGAACTGGTATCATAAAATTATGTCTAGGTATCAAATCTTTAAGTTTCTCACATACTTCTCTTCCAGTTTTTTGTGCGAAATCTTTATGTATCATCATGGCTAAGGCATCTACTGGTTCACCATTTACTAAAATTCCAAGTTTGACTAGATCACCTTCTCTATGATTAATAATCTCATAATCAAAACTTGCATATCCACTAGTCATTGATTTTATTCTATCATTGAAATCAAAGACAACTTCATTAAGAGGTAATTCATAATTTATTACAGCTCTATTCCCCGAATAAGAAAGGTTTGTTTGAATACCTCTCTTATCCTGACATAACTTAATTAGTGAACCTAAATATGTGTCTGGAGTTATAATTGTGGCTTTAATCCAAGGCTCCTCGATTGACTTGATTAATGTGGGATCTGGAAGTGAAGAGGGATTCTGTAAATCTATACTCTTTCCATTATTCAAATTCACTTTGTATACAACACCTGGGGTAGTTGTTAAAAGATTTACGTCAAATTCTCTTTCTAATCTTTCTGATATTATCTCCAAATGAAGCAATCCCAAAAATCCACATCTAAAACCAAGTCCTAAAGCTGATGAGGACTCAGGTTCAAAAGAAAAACTTGCATCGTTAAGTTGTAATTTAGCTAGACCATCTTTTAGTTTTTGATATTCAGAACTATCTACCGGAAATAAACCACAAAACACAACTGGTTTGCTGGGTTTAAAACCTGGCAAAGGATCTACCAATTCTTTGGTAGCATCACAAATAGTATCACCAACTTTTGTTTCTGATAAAACTTTAATTCCAGTTGTAATGAAGCCTATTTCACCAGTATTTAGTTCATCTATATTTTTTGCTTTTGGAGTAAATACTCCAACTTTTTCAACAATATAATCTTGATTTGTAGAAAGCATTTTTATTTTCATATTTTTTTTTAGTCGACCATTTATAACTCTTACCAAAATTACAACACCAAGATAAGTGTCATACCAGCTGTCAACCAGTAAACATTTTAAATCTTTATCAATTTCTCCTTCAGGACCAGGAAGTTGGTTAATTATTTGTTCTAAGATTTCACTTATACCTTCTCCAGTTTTGCCAGAACAAGGGACTGCTTTATCAGTATCAATCCCTATAACATCTTCAATTTGCTTTTTAGTTCTGTCTAGGTCTGACGCTGGTAAATCAATCTTATTAAGAACTGGAATAATTTCATGATCAATGTCTAAAGCTTGATATACATTAGCCAATGTTTGAGCTTCGACACCTTGTGTGCTATCAACAATTAATATTGATCCCTCACATGCATATAACGATCTACTCACTTCATAGCTAAAATCGACATGACCTGGTGTATCAATAATATTTAATATGTAATTTTTTCCATTTTTAGATTTATAATTTAATTTAACAGTTTGGGCTTTGATTGTAATTCCTCGCTCTCTTTCGATATCCATTGAGTCTAGAACCTGCTCTTTCATTTCCCTCTCTGTCAGGCCTCCACACTTATGGATAATTCTATCTGCTATCGTTGATTTACCGTGATCGATGTGCGCAATTATTGCAAAATTTCTAATATTATCAATAGTGCTCATTTGAGTATTAGGATCGAATTTTAGCGCCAGTTTTATTTTCAACTGTCTTTATTATCAAGTTATTAATTTGTTCTAAATCAGCCTCATTTAAAGTTTTTTCAGATGACTGTATTGTTACACTGATTGCAATTGATTTTTGGTTTTCGGGGATATTATCACCTTGATAAAGGTCAAAAACTTTAACATCTTTCACTAAACTTTTATCAATACTAGAAATACAATTTATCAAATCTTGGGCATTCACATCTTTGTTTACTAAAAATGCAAAATCTCTTTCTGACTTTTGATAGTCAGAAAACGAAAATTTTACTTTAAGATCATTTAGAGTTTTCTCCGGTAATTTTAAATTATCCATAAAAATCTCAAAACCAACTAAAGCCTCAGTTTTCATATCAATCTGCTTTAAAATATTAGGATGTATTTCTCCAAAATATGCAGCCATTTGATCTTTTCCATTATCTAAAAATAATCTTCCTGATTTACCAGGGTGATAATAATCAGGTGTTTTGTTATCAACAAAAAATTTTTGAGAGTCATAACCAGCTTCAACTAAAGTTTGGATTACGTCTCTTTTCGCATCAAATACATCTATGTTTCTATCTTTTTCAATCCAAGATAATCTTGATTTTTTTCCTGCTGACAAACCACAGACTACTGTATTCTGTTCACCAGGATTAAGACCGTTAAAAATAGGGCCTATTTCAAATATTGATAAATCCTTAAAACCTCTATCGAGATTTTTATTCATGTACATGATTAAATTAGAAAATATCGAATTCCTTAAAACTCCTAATTCCGAACTTATAGGATTAATAATTTTAATCTCTTTTTTTGTATCTCTAAAATAGTCATTATAACGTTGGTCTGTGAACGACCAAGTGATTGTCTCCAAATAACCTTTGGAGGCAATTGATCTTTGTAAAAAATGAAATAATTTCTGAAATTTATTTAAAGTAGGTTTTTTTCTTTGTTTAATTGGCTCTATATACTTTATCTTTTCATAACCACTTATTCTTACCAACTCCTCAACAATATCTACTTCCTGTGAAATATCTGGTCTCCATGAAGGGACGGCTAATTTGAGTCTTTTCTTATCCTTTTTAACTTCAAAACCAAGATCCTCCAAAATTTTAATCATTTCTTTAAAAGAGATTTTAAAACCAGATATTTTTTCAAAAATATTTGGGTCAAATACTATTTTTTTTGTTTTGTAAGTCTCTAATTTTTGAATATCAATTTTGCTAATTTCGCCACCACAAATCTCTTTTATTAATTTCGCAGCTTTATTTAAACCATCTTCGATTGATAACGGATCTACACCTCTTTCAAATCTAAACTTTGCATCAGTTTCGAGATTCAATATTTTTGCTGTCTTTCTTATTGACCCTGGTTCAAAATAAGCTGACTCAAGTAATATATTTTTTGTATCAAGTTCTGTACCAGATCTTGTGCCACCAATAATTCCTCCAAGTCCTAAAACACCTCTATTATCGCTAATAACACACATGCCACTCTCCAATTTATAATTTTTATTATCAAGTGCTGTGAACTCTTCTCCAGGCTGAGAGTTTCGAACAATTATACCTTTTTCAATTTTATCAGCATCATAAGCATGCAATGGACGATTAATATCAAGCATAACATAATTTGTAATGTCAACTATTGCTGAAATAGGTTTTTGACCAATAGAAATTAATTTATCTTTAAGCCATTGAGGGCTTTCTGAATTTTTTACATTTGTTATTAAACAACTTCCAAACGCAGTGCATCCTTGTCCTTTTTCTTTATTAATTTTTACATTTAAGGTGTGTTTGTTTTTTGAATGAATTTTTTTTTCATTAAAATCTACTAATTTTCCAAAACCTGATGCGGCAAGATCTCTTGCAATTCCTCTAATTCCAAGACAATCTGGTCTATTGGGTGTTATAGATAAATCAATAAGGTTTGATTTTGATTTTGAAAAATAACTTTTACCAATATTCTTTTTATATCCCATTGGTAATTCGGTAATTCCATCGCTCTGATCAGACAAATTTAATTCAGATTCAGAACAAAGCATTCCGTAAGAGGTAATACCCCTAATTTTAGCAACTACTAATTTCATCTTTGTTTTGGGTATTACTGCACCTGGAGGAGCATATATAGTAAGTAACCCCTCTTTTGCATTTGCAGCACCACATACAACTTTTTTAATTTCATTTTTTCCAATATTTACATCACACACTTTTAGTCGATCTGCATTTGGGTGTTTTTCAGTTTTTATTATTTCAGCTACTTTGAATAATTCGTTATCAGCAGAGAGATTTTCTACACTTTCTACTTCTAGACCAATATTGGTAAGTTGCTCTAAAAGATTTTTTTCTTTCAAATTTGTCTTTAAATGATCTTTTAGCCAATCAAATGTTACTTTCATCGACTAAGACCTCTGTAATTTGTAGGTACATCTAAAGGGTCAAATCCAAAATGATTTAACCATCTATAATCACAATCAAAAAAAGCTCTTAAATCGTTTATCCCATATTTCAACATAGCAAGTCTATCAATCCCAATACCAAATGCGTATCCCTGAAACTTCGTTGGGTCTACTTTAACGTTTTTTAAGACGTTCGGATGAACCATTCCACATCCTAAAATCTCTAACCACTGATTGCCTTCTCCTATTACAATTTTTCCATCCTTCATCTCATACCCAATATCAACTTCAGCAGATGGTTCTGTAAAAGGAAAATGGCTCGGTCTAAATCTCATCTTAATTTTATCTACTTCAAAAAACTCTTTGATAAAATAATTTAAACATCCCTTTAGATGACCCATATTTATATTCTTATCTATATAAAGTCCCTCAACCTGATGAAACATTGGTGAGTGAGTTTGATCACTATCTGATCTGTAAGTTCTTCCAGGTGCAATAATTTTAAATGGCGGCTTACCTTTTAACATAGTCCTTATTTGAACTGGGGAGGTATGTGTTCTCAATAATTTCTGTTTTTTTTCATCTAGATAAAAAGTATCATGCATATCTCTAGCTGGATGATTTTCAGGTGTATTTAGTGCTGTAAAATTATTATATTCATTCTCAACGTCTGGCCCTTCCTCAACGCTAAAACCTATTTCAGAAAAAATTGATGATATTTCGTCGATCGTTTGTGAAACTGGATGAATTTTTCCTCGAACAAATGGTCTCTCAGGTAAAGTAATATCAATTTTCTCTTTTTCTAATTTTTTGTTAATTTCAGCATTTTCTACTTCATTTATTTTTGAGCTTATTAAATCTTGGAGTTCATCTTTTATAGTGTTTAAGTCAGAGGCAAATTTTTTTCTTTCTGACTCTGCTATTGTTCCAATTTTTTTAAATTGAGTTGAAATTAATCCACTTTTACCAAATAGATCAGATTTAATTTGGTTAATTTCTGAAATATCTAATTTTCCCTTTAATTTTAAGAGAAATTCATCTTTTATTTTTTTAAGATCTGACATTTTTACAGATTATTTCTTCAGAGAAATAAAACAATAGTGAAGATTAATTTAAAGCAGATTGAGCTTTTTGAACTATAGTTTTAAAGGCTTTCGGACTATCATACGCTATCTCAGCTAGAATTTTTCGATCAATTTTTATTCCACATTTATTTAATCCATTGATAAACTTAGAATATGTCAAACCTTCTGCTCTCACCCCAGCATTTATTCTTTGTATCCACAGTGATTTAAAATCTCTTTTCTTATTTCTACGATCTCTGTAAGCATATTGCATGGCTTTTTCCATAGCTTGCTTCGCAACTCTGATAGTATTTTTTCTTCTGCCCCATTGGCCCTTAACAGATTTTAAAACTTTTTTATGTTTTGCTCTACTAGTTACACCTCTTTTAACTCTTGCCATATTAACCCCTTAGACTGTAAGGCATATATGACTTAACAATTTTACCATCTTGTTTTGACATAGTTGTGGTGCCCCTTAATTTTCTTATTTGAGAATTTGTTCGTTTTATCATGCCATGTCTTTTGCCAGCTTGGGCCATGATTACTTTACCCTTTGCAGATATTTTAAACCTTTTTTTTGCAGAGCTTTTTGTTTTTAATTTTGGCATAATTTTGCGAGTTTATACAAAGAATGTTATTAATTTACAACTACTATTAAAGCTTATAAAGGCTGAATTACCATGATCATTTGCTTACCATCAAACTTTGGGTGCAATTCTACCTTGCCGATTTCTTTCATATCCTCTTTGATCTTGGTCATTAACTCATTGCCTAAATGTGAATGTTGAAGTTCTCTACCTTTAAATCTTATTGTAAATTTTACTTTATCACCTTTAGCAATAAATTTTTTTGCATTTTTGACCTTGAACTCATAATCATGTGTTTCTGTTACAGGTCTCATTTTAATTTCTTTTAGTGCGATAATTTTTTGTTTTTTTTTAGCAAGGTTCGCTTTTTTTTGTGCATCATACTTATATTTTCCCATATCCATGATTTTGCAAACTGGTGGTTTAGCATTTGGAGCTATCTCAATTAAATCTAAACCCTGATTTCTTGCCATCGATATTGCTTCATTTGTACTTATGACACCAAGATTTTCTCCATCACTACCTATAACTTGAACTTCTGGAGACGAAATTCTGTTATTAGATCTTGGACCTCGATCTTTAGTTCTTCTCTGAAAATAATTTTGCTTAAAATCTGCCACTTAAATTGAGGGTGCTTTATTTAAAGCAGAAAATGTTTTTAAAAATTTATTTAATTCCATATTTTCTTGTTTATTAGAATCCAATCTTCTAATAGTTACCGAGTTACTGTCAACTTCTTTTTTACCACAAATTAATAAAATAGGGACTTTTGCAAGGGAATGTTCTCTTATTTTATAGTTCAAATTATGATTTTTTAAATCAACTATTGAACTCATCCCAGCTTCTTTTATTTTTTTGGAAACTTTACTTGCATATTCTTCAAAATCTTCTGAGATTGGAATTACTACTGTTTGTAACGGAGATATCCAAAATGGAAACTTACCAGCATAATTCTCAATTAAAATTCCAATAAATCTTTCAAGTGATCCAAACAAAGCTCTATGTAACATCACTGGAACTTTTTTTGTTCCATCTTTGTCAACATAAGTAGCATCTAATCTTCCAGGTAAGTTTAAATCTACTTGTACTGTTCCACATTGCCAATCTCTACCAATTGCATCTCTTAAAACAAATTCTATTTTTGGACCATAAAAGGCTCCTTCTCCCTTATTAATACTGTACTCTAATTTAGTTGCTTTTACTGCCTCCAGTAATGAAGCCTCAGCTTTATCCCAAACTTTATCTTCGCCCACTCTTACTTCTGGTCTGTCAGCATATTTCAAAACCACTTTTTCAAAACCTAAATCTTTATAAATATCTAAAATTAAATTAGTTACATTTAAACACTCACTAGTGATTTGATCTTCCGAACAAAAAATATGAGCATCATCTTGTGTAAAAGCCCTTACTCTTAGAAGTCCATGCAAAGCACCTGAGGGCTCATATCGATGTACTTTGCCAAATTCTGTTATTCTTAATGGTAAGTCTCTATAACTTTTTAAACCTTGATTAAAAACTTGTATATGACCTGGACAATTCATAGGTTTTATCGCAAAAACTTTTTCATCAGGAGTCTCGGATGTATACATGTTTTCTCCATATTTTTCCCAATGTCCCGATTTTTCCCATAATAATCTATCTAATACCTCTGGGGTATTTACTTCCTTATATCCTGCTGCATCTTGGCGAGCCCGCATGTAGTTAATCAATTTTTGAAATAATGCCCAACCCTTCTCATGCCAGAAAACAGATCCTGGGCTTTCCTCTCTGAAATGAAACAAATCCATTTCTTTACCAAGTTTTCTGTGATCTCTTTTCTCTGCTTCCTCAATTCTTTTTAAATAATCATCTAAATCTTTTTGAGCGGCCCATCCAGTTCCGTAAATTCTTTGTAACATTTCATTATTTGAATCTCCACGCCAATATGCTCCAGCAACTTTTGTAAGTTTAAAAGCTTTACCAATTTTGCCAGATGAAACTAAGTGTGGACCTCTACATAAGTCATACCAAGTATCACCATGATGATAAACAGTTAGTTCTTCGCCCTCAGGTATACTCTCTATTATCTCTGCTTTATAGTTTTCACCAATTTCTTTAAAATGGCTTATTGCTTTATCTCTTTTCCAAACCTCTCTTTTTGTTTTTATGTCTTTGTCAACTATTTCAGACATTTTTTTTTCTATTTTTTCTAGATCATCCTCTGTAAAGGGTTCTTTGCGAGCAAAATCATAATAAAAACCATTTTCAATTACAGGTCCAATAGTTACTTGCGTACCAGGGTATAATTCTTGAACAGCCATCGCCATGATATGAGCGGTATCATGTCTAATAACCTCAAGTCCTTCAGGGTCTTTTGCAGTAAAAATTTTTACTGAACAATCTTTTTTAATTGTAAAATATAGATCTTTTAGCTCACCGTTCACACTCATTATCAATGCTTGTTTTGATAATGACTTACTTATTTTTTCTGCAATATCTAAACCTGTAACCTCTTTTGGAAATTCAATATTTTTTCCATCTGGTAGAGTAATTATAGGCATTTAGTTTAATAGTCTTTTATACTCTGAATATGTAGAAAAACACATTTTTTCAACATTAAATTTTTTAATTATATTACTTCTTCCTTCTTTGCCCATTAGATTTATAGATGTTTCATCCATTGTTAATCCACGAATTATTTTTTTACTTAAAGACTCTGCGTCTCCTGATTTAAACAAAAAGCCTGTTTTTTCATCATTAATTGTCTCGTTAGATCCTCCAATATTACTAGCTATAATTAATTTTTCCATTGATTGTGCCTCTACTGCTACTCTTCCAAAAGCTTCTGGTTCTATTGAGGCTGATATAATTATATCCGAAACTTTATAGGCTAACGCCATATCCTCACAATGATCTATAAATCTTATTTGGTTTGTTAAACGATATTGCTCTGTAAGACGAATTAATTTTTTTTTATATAGATCTCTTCCTTGATCATTTCCAAGTATAACCGCGTGAAAAGCTTCATAACCTAATTCAATTTTAACTAAGTTAATTGCCTCAATAAACAATTCTTGTCCTTTCCATGAAGTAAGCCTACCAGGCATTAGAATTATTTTTTTTTCATCATTTATATTCCATTTTTGAAGTAAATTTTTTTCATCATTTTCTAATTTTGTAGAAGAGTCAAAATAATCAACATTTATTCCTCTAAAAATAACTAAAAATTTTTTTCGGCTTGTCAAAAATTCAGAATAGTTTTCTTTAATATGAGAAAAAATAAAATTTGATCCCGCAATTATCAAATCAGATCTTACCATGACAGAATTGTAAAATTTTTTAAGCTTACCACTAAAATTGTAAGTTCCATGAAATGTGGTTACAAACTTTCTATTTGTTAACTTTGTTGCAAATAAACAAGACCAAGCTGGTGCTCTACTTCTTGCGTGAACAATTGAGATTTTAAAAAACAAAATTACCCCAATTAATAAAATTGTATTGATCAAAATCAATAAAGGATTTTTGCTGTGTACTGGAAGTTTAATTAATTTTACTTTTTTTTTATCCACAAATTTTGTTAATTCCCCTCCACTAGTTACTATAAAAGACTCACACCCATTTTCTGGTAAATAATGAGCAATATCATAACATCCAGTTTCTGCACCCCCATAACCTAATTTTGGTATCACTTGTAAGACTTTTATATTAGATGACATGTAAAAAGATTATATAATAATAGAGATAACTAATAAACTTTTATGAACAAATTCAGTTACCTTAAAATAAATAAATTTAAAAAAATCAGGTACTCAAAATACAACCAAAAAAATGCAACTTACATTGTTTTTTTACATGGATTTATGTCTGATTTAGAGGGAAAAAAACCTAAAGCTTTTTTAAATTTTGCAAAAAAAAATAAACTTGGTTTTCTTGCGCTAGAATACTCTGGTCACGGCAAATCAACTGGTAAATTTACTAATGGGAACATCACAAAATGGACTAGAGAAACAACTACATTAATTAAAAAAGTTGTTAAAAAAAATAGAATAATTTTAGTTGGTTCAAGTATGGGATCTTGGATTTCTTTAAATCAATTTAAATTTTTTAAAAAACAAATCGTAGGTTTTTTAGGAATAGGTTCTGCACCTCAATTTTTAGACGGGTTAATGTGGAATAAATTTTCAAAAAAAATGAAAAAAGAAATAACACAAAATAAAATAATTTATTTAAAGCATGGCAATTATGAATATCCAATTTCTTTACAATTAATTAAAGATGGCCGAAAAAATAAAGTATTAAATAAAAAAATTTATGACAAATTAAAAGTTACCATGGTTCATGGGGAAAAGGATGAGTCTGTTCCTATTAGTTATTCAAAAAAAGTTTTAAAGATTTTCGTAAATTCTGAAAAAAAACTAGTTATCGTTAAAAATGGTGATCACAGCCTATCTTCTCCAAAATGGTTAAATATTTTAAAAAAAGAGTTAAAAATAATTATTAGCTAACTTCTTTTATCTTAGACTTTAAGGTAATAGGATTTTTAAGTTTATTGATCATCTCTTTTGGGCAAACTTGAACAAAATTTTTAATTTCAACTTTAAAGTTTTCAAAAATATTTTTTGATATCAAAGAACCTGTTTCTTTTGAATGTTCCAAAATTAATTCCTTTAAATAACTGATCCAATAATCTGTCTCAACATTTTGCCAGATAACTGAGTCTGGATTTACTTTTTTTTCAAACTCATTAGATTTATCGTAAATAAATGCCATACCACCAGTCATACCGGCTGCAAAATTATCTCCAACATCTCCCAAAATAACCACCGTTCCCCCAGTCATATATTCACAACCATTTGAGTCACATCCTTCAATAACTGTAGTTGCACCAGAATTTCTCACAGCAAATCTATCGCCTGCTTGACCTGCAGCAAAGAGTTTACCTGAAGTAGCTCCATAAAGCACTGTGTTTCCAATGATTGTATTTTCATTAGAAACTAAATTACTTTCATCCGAAAGTTTTATTGAGATTGTAGCACCTGACAATCCTTTACCAACATAATCATTTGCATCCCCTTTAAGATTTAATCTTAATCCTTTCAATGAAAAAGCTCCAAAAGACTGACCTGCTGAGCCTTTAAAATTTAGTGTTAAAAAATTTTCATCTAGTTTTTCATAACCATACTTTTTATAAAGATGGTGTGAAATCCTTGTACCGACTGCTCTGTTTGTATTTTTGATAATGAATTCTTTCTCAATCTTTTGCGAATTATCTAAAGACTTTTCAATTTCAGGCCAAATTTCTTGATCTAATGTTTCAGGTACTTTATTTATCTCTAAAGACTCACAATATCTTTTATTATTTCCAGGGTCTGCTTGAACAAATAATGGGTTTAGATCTAAGTCATCTAAATTTGGTGATGCTTTATTAACTTGCATTAGCAAATCAGTTCTTCCAATAATATCATTCAGTGATTTAAAGCCTAGTCCAGCTAAAATTTCTCTTACTTCGGAGGCAATAAAGGTGAATAAATTAACAACCTTGTCTGGGGTGCCAGTGAATTTTTCTCTTAATTTTTCATCTTGTGTACAAACACCCACTGGACAAGTATTTGAGTGGCACTGTCTAACCATTATACATCCCATTGCCACTAGAGCCGTTGTAGCAACTCCAAATTCTTCTGCTCCCATCATTGCAGCCATAACAACATCTCTTCCAGTTTTAATACCACCATCAGTTCTCAATGTAACTTTGTGTCTTAAATTATTAAGTGTTAAAACCTGATTTGCCTCAGTTAAACCCATCTCCCATGGTATTCCAACATACTTGACACTTGTTTGAGGAGTTGCTCCCGTTCCTCCATTATGGCCTGAAATTAAAATAATATCTGCTTTTGCTTTAGCTACACCTGCAGCAATGGTTCCAATTCCAGATGATGCAACTAACTTAACACCAACTCGTGCTTTTGGATTTGTTTGCTTTAAATCGTAAATCAGTTGTGCCAAATCTTCTATCGAATAAATATCATGATGTGGAGGTGGAGAAATTAATGTTACTCCTGGTGTGGAATGTCTAAGTCTCGCAATTTCCTCTGTCACTTTAAAGCCAGGTAACTGTCCACCTTCCCCTGGTTTAGCACCTTGGGCCATTTTAATTTCTATTTCATTGCAATTATTTAAGTAATTTACAGTCACACCAAATCTAGCTGATGCAATTTGTTTAACTCTAGAATTTGCACTATCACCACTATCCATCACCTTGAATCTTTCTGCATCTTCTCCTCCCTCACCACTGCAAGAGGCTCCTTTAATTCTATTCATTCCAATAGCAAGTGTTTCGTGTGCTTCTTTGGATAAAGCACCATGGGACATACTTCCACTACCAAATCTTTTTAATATTTTTTCTATTGGCTCAACTTCAGATATATCTATTGAGGAACCCAGTTTTTTTTTTCTAAAATCAACTAAATCTCTCAAGTTAATCGGTGGTAAATTATAAATTCCCTCGACATATTTTTTATATTTGTCATATGAATTTGAACCTACTGCGCTCTGCAATAGATGAATGAGCCTCCCTTGATATTGGTGCGTCTCTCCATTTTTTCTATATCTATAAATACCTCCAATCGGCAATACAGTTTCTGTACTTTCAAATGCTTCTTTGTGAATTTGTCTTATTTTTTTTTCAATTCCAATCAGACCAATACCTGAAATTTTTGATGTAACTCCAGGAAAATAATCATCTACAACTGTTCTGCTTAAACCAACAGTTTCAAAATTACATCCTCCTCTATAAGAACTCAATACAGAAATTCCCATTTTAGACATAATTTTCAATAAACCGGCATTCACTGAATTTATATATCGTTGTACGCACTCATCAAAACTAAATTGACCAAAGAGTTTTTTTTTGTATCTCTGATATAAGCTATCAAAAGCAAGATATGGATTTACTGTTGTTGCACCAACTCCAATTAATGTTGCAAACGAATGTGTATCAATAGCTTCGCCAGACTGGACATTGATAGAAACATACCCTCTTAATTTTTTTTGTATTAAAAAGGTATTTATAGCTCCAACACATAATAACATTGGCATTGGTAATTTTTCAGAAGAAATATTTTTATCACTTAAAATTAACTGAGTAACACCTTGTCTAACTGCAATTTCTGAATCTTTTTGAATCCTGTTAATAGAGTCTGTCAAATTATCTTCTTTTGAAAAAGAACAATCAATAGTCACTGAATTTTTACCAAAAAAATTAGTGAACTTATTAAATTGTGAATTAGATAAAATAGGGCTGTTTAAAACATAAATATTCTCTTTTGTTAAAGTATCAAAATCAAGAATGTTGCCTAAATTTCCAAATCTAGTTTTTAAGCTCATTACTTTATTTTCCCTCAAGGAATCAATTGGTGGATTTGTTACCTGACTAAAATTTTGTCTAAAAAAATGATAGAGTGGTCTGTACTTATCAGATAGTACCGCTAATGGAGTATCATCACCCATTGAGCCAGTTGCTTCTTTTGCATCTTCTGCCATTGGATGTAAAATAAGCTCGAGATCTTCTAAACTTATTCCGAAAGTATATTGTCTTCTCCTTAAACTTTCGCCATCAAAATTATGTTTTTCATTAGAGATTGATAATTTTTCATCTAAATCAATTATTTGAGAATTAAAATGTTTAAATTCTTTTGCTAAATAATCTTTGATTTGACTATTTGAAAAAACTTTACCCTTTTCAATTCTAACTCCAATTATTTCACCAGGACCTAACCTACCTTTGGTTAAAATTTTTTTCTCATTTAGTTCTATCATTCCAGTTTCAGAACCTGCAAAAAGCATTTTATCTTTTGTTATTGCGTATCTTAAAGGTCTAAGACCATTTCTATCATTTGCAGCTATAACCCACTCATTGTCTGTGGCTGCAATGGCAGCAGGTCCGTCCCATGGTTCCATTGTGCTATTCAAAAAATTAAATAATTGTTGATGACTTCTTGATAATGTCTTATTTTTTTTTGACCATGCATCAGGTACTAACATCAATTTAGCTAATGGTGCCGATTGACCTGATTTATTTAATAATTCAAACACATTATCTAAAGCTGCGGAATCAGAAACTCCCTTTTGGATAACTGGTTTTAAATTCTCAATATTATCAAAAAGTGGGCTGCTCATCTCCTGTTCATGAACTTTCATCCAGTTTTTATTTCCTTTGTAAGTATTTATTTCACCGTTGTGAGCTATGGCTCTAAATGGTTGAGCCAAACTCCAGCTTGGAGCAGTGTTTGTTGAAAATCTTTGATGAAAAATTGCATATCTTGAAATGAATCTTGTATCATTAAGATCTAAATAAAAATCAGATATTGCTTCTGCTAAATATAGCCCTTTATAAATTATAGATTTAGAACTAATTGAACAAATGTAAAAATTATTCAATGAGGCATCAAAAGCTTTATTTTCAATTCTCTTTCTTGTTTCATAAATTTTTCTTTCTAAGTTTTTATCTAATAAATTTGGATCATTAGACTTAAAAAGAACTTGTATAATTTCCGGCATAGTTTGAAGAGCTTTTTCTCCTAAAACTTTTGGATTAACTGGCACTTGTCGCCAACCATATATACTAAAATTATTCTTTGTTAGTTCGCTCTCAACAATTGTTTTACAATTCTCTTGCGCTGAGTAGTCATTTCTTGGCAAAAAAATCATTCCCACACAGATTTCAGAGTTATCATAATCGTGTCCAGTAACTTGTATTTTTTCAATAAAAAAATCTTTCGGAATTTCGACATGTATTCCAGCACCATCGCCCGTTTTTCCATCTGCATCAACAGCACCCCTATGCCAAACTGCTTTTAGAGCTTCAATTCCATACTCAACTATAGCCCTAGATTTTTTTCCCTCTGTAGATGCGATTAAGCCCACTCCACAAGCATCATGTTCCATCTCTTTTGAATAAACATGATTTTTTGTAAGTAACTCTAAATTTTTTTTATAATTTTCCATTAAGCCACTTTTGTTTTTTTTAGTTCCATACTTTCTAAATATTTTTTTATAGAAGAGGCTGCATCTCTCCCATCTTTGATTGCCCATACTACTAACGAAGCTCCTCTTACAATGTCTCCTGCAGCAAAAACACCTTTTAGATTTGTTTCCATCGAATTAAAATCAGTTTTGATTGTTCCCCATTTCGTTACTTGTAAATCTTGTGCATCAAACAATAATGGTAAATTTTCTGGATCAAATCCAAGAGCTTTGATTACCATATCAGCTTTAACCGTAAATTCTGAACCCTCTTTTATCTCTGGTTTTCGTCTTCCTGACTCGTCTGGTTCACCTAATTCAATTCGATTAACAACTAAATTTTCAATTTTGTTTTTTCCTTTAAATTCTTTAGGACTAGAAAGCCAAACAAATTCTACACCTTCCTCCTCTGCATTTGCAACTTCTCTAGCAGATCCGGGCATATTTTCTTTATCTCTTCTATATAAACATTTTACCGATTTTGCTTTTTGTCTTACCGAAGTTCTTACGCAATCCATAGCTGTGTCGCCACCACCTATTACAACAACATCTTTTCCTTCTGCATTCAAAATTCCTTTATCAAACAACTCCACTTTATCACCCAGGCCTTTTTTGTTTGATGCTGTCAAAAATTCCATTGCAGGAAAAATATTACCTAGATCATTACCAGGTAATTCAACTTCTCTTGGTTTATATACACCGGTAGCAATTAAAATTGCATCATGCTTTTTTCGTAACTGTTCTAAGGTTGCATCTTTACCAACTTCAAAATTCTGAATAAATTCTATTCCACCATCTTTTAATAATTTTGTTCTTCGCTCAACTACATGTTTTTCAAGTTTGAAATTTGGAATACCATAAATTAATAATCCACCTGCACGATCATATCGATCATAAACAGTAATTTTATATCCGTTTTTTCTTAATTGCTCAGCAGCTGCTAAACCTGCGGGACCGGCACCAATTATTCCAATACTTTGTTCTTTCTCATGTTTTAAAGAAATTGGTTTAACCCAGCCCTGTTCCCACGCTGTATCATTAATATATTTCTCAACTGCACCAATAGTTACTGTTCCATGTCCAGATTGTTCAATAACGCAGTTACCCTCACACAGTCTATCCTGAGGACAAATTCTTCCACATACCTCTGGCATATTGTTGGTACTTTGAGATAGTTCGTAGGCCTCTTTTAATCTTCCCTCAGCTGTAAGTTTTAACCAATCTGGTATATTGTTGCTTAAAGGACAGTGTACTTGACAAAAAGGAACCCCGCATTGAGAACATCTACTCGATTGTTCTTCAGCTTTTTTGGTAACAAATTTTAACATTTTATCAGTCATAGAATCTTTTAATTTTCGGCAAATTATACATTGTTTTTATTAATAAAAGTATTATTTAGGTCAATAACTATGACCTATAATTAACTTTATTTAGCTAGAAATATATGAAATTTATTTTTTGCATACCTATTATGATGAAATCGAATTGTTTGAAATGAATATTTTTTGAGTTACGACGTATATATGTTTCGAGATTTTATAGAAATCCTTATTCTTTCTGCAGTACAAGGAATTTCTGAATTTTTACCTATTAGCTCTTCAGCACATCTAATCTTGATATCAAATTTTTATGATTTTACCTCAAGCTCTTTATTTATCGATATTGGCCTGCATTCAGGTTCTTTGTTTGCAATAATCTATTACTTTAGAAAAGATTTACTTAATTTAGGAAACAATCAAAAACTATTATTTTTGATTTTAGTTGGCTCGATACCCCTTATTATTTTTGGGTATATAATATATTCGACTGAAATCATTAGTCTTTTAAGAAGCATAGAAATAATTGCATGGACGACTTTATTTTTTGGTTTGCTACTTTTTTTATCAGACAAAAGAGATATCAATCAAAATATCTCAAATAACTTAAATATAAAAACAGTATTATTTATAGGACTATTTCAAATTTTAGCTCTTGTGCCAGGGGTAAGTAGAGCAGGAATAACTTTAACAGCTGCTCGATTTCTAAAATTTAATAGAGTCGACTCAAGTAAAATCGCTTTTTTACTATCTATACCTGCCTTAGCTGGTGCCAGTTTTTTAGGTCTGAAAGATGCCGTACAACAATCTGTTGAATTCAATTATTTACTATTAATTGCAATCACTTTTTCTTTTATTTTCTCATTTTTGACAGTCAAATATTTTATAAAATACGTCAGTAATTTTTCTTTAACTGTATTTGTAATTTATAGATTATTTGTCGCTTTAATTTTATTATTGGTAATTTACTTTCCTCATTAAGGGTAAAAGTTGAGAAATTAAAACACCACATAATATAAACAAACACCCTAATATATTATTAAAATCTAAAATTTGACTTAATAAAAACCATGCTGCAATAGTTGCAAAAACACCTTCTAAAGAAAAGATTATTGCTGCAGGTGCAGGTGTTATATTTTTTTGAGCATAAATTTGCAAAACAAATGCAAAACCTCCAGATAAAATTCCAGCATATAGAATAGAATCTATCTCATTGAGAATATTTTCAATTATAAATTCTTCATAAGTCAAACCAATAATGAAAGAAAACAAAGCTACCAGTAAAGTTTGAATTGCACCTAATGTTAAAGGTAAATTATATCTTTTAACGATCATTCCAGTAAATATAATATGAGTACTCCAGAACAATGCTCCAAGAACTACCAGCGTGTCTCCAAGTCTAACTGTAGCATCATAAAAATTGGTTAGAAGATACCCACCAATTAAGCATAAAATTACTGAAGGCCATACACTCCAATGTAATGAGTCTCTTTTGAGTATAAAAATAATTATTGGTACCATAGGAACATAAAAAATTGTAAAGAAAGCAGCGTTAGCTACATCTGTATAAAGCAGAGCTACTTGTTGCAATGCGGAACCTAAGAATAACGATAATCCAATTAAAAAAGATAGAATAGCAAAATATTTAAAACCAATTTTAAACTCAGATTCAAATTTTTTGGTCTCAAATAATAATACAAAAGGAAAAATTGCCAAAAAACCTACAAAAAATCTAACAGCATTAAATGTAAACGGTCCTATATCATCCATGCCAGTATCTTGAGCAATGAATGTGGTTCCCCAAATAAATGTGCACAATAAAGCACTTAACAATGAAACAGTTTTAGACATAGTTTTAATTAAACAGCTAACTTATATGCAAAGTTTTTACCAAGGTTTTCTTTTAAATCATTATTAAATCGAGCTGCTTCTGCACCATCAATAATTCTGTGATCATAAGATAATGAAAGTGGCAACATAGTACGCGTAACGAATTTTCCATCCATAAATACCTGTTTTTTTTCTGCTCTACCTACTCCTAAAATAGCAACCTCAGGATAATTTATAATTGGAGTGAAAAAAGATCCCCCGATTCCTCCTAAGCTTGTTATAGTGATAGAGCCTCCAAATAACTCTTTTTTATCAATTTTAAGCTCTCTACATTGCTGACTTATTTTTTTTAATTCTGCGCTTATTAAAGAAATATTTTTATTATCAGCATTTCTTAATTTTGGAACCATCAAACCATGTGGAGTATCTACTGCTATGCCAACATGGTAATACTTTTTAACAGTCATTTTACCATTTTCGATTTGGTCGATTGAGGTATTAAAATTTGGAAATTTTTTTAATGATGTTGTTAATGCTTTAACAATAAAAGCTAATGGAGTAATTTTTTTTTTTTCTCCAGTGTATATATCTGTTAACGAAGTTCTAAATTCTTCTAATTCAGTTATATCAGCTTCATCATGATTTGTTACGTGAGGAATTTTTGACCAAGAATTCATTAGATATTTAGATGATAATTTTTTTACCCTTGGAATGTCTTTAATTTCTACTTCTCCAAACTCAGAATGGGAATACTCTTGTTCAACTTTTTGATCTGTTGTATTTTGGTTTTTAAAACCTTTATTAGATTTTGTTGCAATAAATAGCTTTACATCACTTTCGGTAACTCTTCCCTGCCTTTCACTGCCAGGAACTTTATTAATGTCTATTCCAAGCTCCCTTGCAAATTTTCTTACTTTTGGTGATGCAGAAGCTTTAGTGGAAAAATCTTTAATTATTATATCACCAGTTTCTTTGTTATCTTTAATTTCTTTTTTATCTACCTCTTTTGATAATTGATTTTTTGGTGACTCTACAACTTCTGTTTTTTTTAATTCTATCTCACTTTCAATTTCTATAATCTTATCACCTTCAGATACTTTATCACCTATTTTAACATTTAGAGAAATTACTGTACCTTCATCTGATGATGGTATCTCTACACTTGATTTATCACTTTCAATAGTAATTAATGGATCATTTTTTTTTATTTTTTGACCTTTTTTAATTAAAACTTCAATGACCTCTACATTTTTAAATTCACCAATATTTGGAACATTAATATCTTTTTTGGACATTATAATTTTGTTGGCATTGGTTTTTCTTTATCAATTTTATATTTTTTTATTGCCTCTTGAGCATATTTTGAGGCAATTAATTGTTCCTTAGCTAAAATACTTAGTCCATAAGTAACAACATGTTCTTTATCAACTTCAAAAAACTTTCTTAAATTTTTTCTCGTATCACTACGACCAAATCCATCGGTTCCTAATGAATAAAAACTTTTATTTATATAGGGTCGAATTTGGTCTGAATTCATTCTCATATAATCAGAGGCGGCTAAAATAGGTCCTTCTGTTTTGCCTAAACAAATTTCAACATATGTTTTTTTAGGCTCTTTATCAGGATTCAGAAGATTATATCTTTCAACCTCTAAGCCATCTCTTCTTAATTCGTTAAAACTAGTTACACTCCAAACTTCACTATCAATTTGATACTCATTTTGCAGTATTTCAGCGCCTGCAATCATTTCTCTTAAAATTGTACCTGATCCTAAAAATTGGATTTTAGTTTTTTTATATTTATTGAATTCTTTAATCTTATACATTCCTTTTAAAATACCTTCTTCACATAATTTATCTTTTGGCATTGCAGGGTGAGGATAGTTTTCATTCATAGTTGTAATATAATAAAAAATATTTTCTTTTTTCTCATGCATTCTTCTCAAACCTTCTCTAAAAATAGTTGCTAATTCATAATGGAATGTTGGGTCATAAGATTTACAATTTGGAATTGTTGAGGCCAATAAATGACTATGACCATCTTGATGTTGTAAACCTTCTCCAGCTAAAGTTGTCCTTCCTGCTGTAGCACCAATTAAGAAACCTCTAGATTGACTGTCTGCTCCAGCCCAGGCAAAGTCTCCTATTCTTTGAAAACCAAACATTGAGTAAAAAAGATAAATAGGGATCATTTCAATATCGTGATTTGTGTAAGAAGTTCCGGCAGCAATCCATGATGACATTGCTCCTGCTTCATTAATCCCTTCTTCCAATACTTGTCCGCTCTTATCTTCCCTATACGAACTTAATTGTGCAGAGTCCTCTGGTTCATATTTTTGTCCTTCATGCGCATAAATACCTATTTTTTGAAAAAAACCCTCCATACCAAAGGTTCTAGCTTCATCTGGAATAATTGGAACTAATCTTGGTGCAACATTTTTATCTCTTAAAAGATTTGTTAACATTCTAACTAATACCATAGTTGTAGACATCTCTTTATCTCCTGTAGACTCTTTCATATTATCAAAAATATTTTTTGGAGGTGCTTTAATTGGTTTTGCATAAGTAGTTCTTTCTGGAATAAAACCACCCAACTGAATTCTTCTTTCTTTAATATATCTTATTTCAGGTGAATTTTGATCTGGCTTATAATATTCAATATTTTGAACTTGTTTATCTGTTAAAGGAACATCAAATCTATCCCTATAATACATTAAATCATCTATATCTAATTTTTTAGTTTGGTGAGTTGTGTTTACGCTCTCTCCACTTTTTCCCATTCCATAGCCTTTAATAGTTTTGGCTATTACAACTGTAGGACTCCCAATGTTTTTTGAAGCTTTATCGTAGGCTGCAAAAACTTTGTGTGGATCGTGGCCACCTCTATTTAATCTCCAAATATCCTTGTCTGAGAGACTCGAAACTAATTCTTTTGTCTCTTGATATTTGCCAAAAAACTTTTCCCGCACATAAGCTCCATCTCTTGCTTTCATCGCTTGATATTCTCCATCGACAGTTTCATTCATAACTTTAATTAAATGGCCAGTTTTATCGTTAGCCAATAACGGATCCCAATAAGAACCCCAAATTACTTTGATAACATTCCATCCAGCTCCTCTAAAGATACCCTCTAATTCTTGTATGATTTTTCCATTACCCCTTACAGGCCCGTCCAATCTTTGAAGATTACAATTGATCACAAATATTAGGTTATCTAAATTTTCTCTAGCTGCTAAACCGATTGCTCCTAAAGACTCCGGTTCATCCATTTCCCCATCTCCTAAGAAAGCCCAAACTTTTCGTCCTTCATCTTTGATAAGACCCCTGTTAATCAAATATTTCATATATCTTGCTTGATAAATAGCCAACATTGGTCCTAAACCCATTGAAACTGTAGGAAATTGCCAAAAGTTTGGCATCAGCCAGGGATGTGGGTAAGATGATAAACCTCCTGGATTAACTTCTTGTCTAAAACTATCTAATTGTTTTTCATTAAGTCTTCCCTCAAGAAATGCTCTTGCGTACATACCTGGAGCGCTATGTCCTTGAAAATAAATTAAGTCTCCTCCAAATTTATTGTTTTTTGCTCTCCAAAAATGATTCATTCCTACATCATAAAGTGTGGCCGCAGATGCAAATGTTCCAATATGTCCTCCAAGTTCAGGAAATTTTTTATTTGCACGAACTACCATTGCTGCGGAATTCCATCTTATCAATGACCGGATTCTTCTCTCAATATTTTGATCACCATTTGATTTTTTCTCCTCATTTGCTGGAATTGTATTTATATAGGGTGTGTTTTGTGTGTAGGGAATATTTGCACCCTCCATATAAGCTTTATTAATTAATTCCTTTATTAAATAATGTGCTCTTTGATTGCCATCTTTCTCAATTACCGCAGAAAGAGACTCTAGCCATTCATTTGTTTCTAATGGATCAACATCACCATCATTGATAACTTGAATTATTTCAGGTTCTTTTTTCTCATTATTATTTTTCTGAAGGCTTTGTTCTTGTTTTTTTTCTAATGATTTTTCAGCTTCTTGAATAAGATTTTCAGTATCTTTAGGGATAGCTTTTGATGGAGAAATTTTATTATCTGAACTTAATATACTTAAAATCAAATCTCCTTTTGAAACTTTGTCACCAACTTTCACTTTTATTGAATCAATTGTACCTGATAATTTTGAGGGTATTTCAACACTTGATTTATCACTCTCAATAGTTATGACAGGGTCGTCCTTTGCAATTTCTTGACCTTCTTTAACGAGTAATTCTATAACCTCTACGTTTTCAAAATCGCCCAAATCAGGAACTAATAATTTTTCACTCATTAAATAATATGATCTTATACACTATAAAAATTTACTTAATTGCTAATTTTAACACATTCTGCTCAATTTTTTGACAATCTTTAAATGTAAATCTTAAAAATGATTAAAAAGTTATTTAATGCACTATTTCAACCAAAAGAAATCGCCTATATAGATGCTAAAATTTGGATACAGAAAATTTTGCTTGAGGAGAAATTTAGAAAGATTAATTATTAAATTCTTTCAATACACAAAGCTATACCCATTCCCCCACCTATACATAGTGTAGCACAACCTTTATTCTTTTTTTGTTTAATCATCTCATGAATAAGAGTAACTAATATTCTGGCACCTGATGCTCCTATTGGGTGACCTAAAGCGATAGCTCCTCCATTAACATTAACTTTATTCTCATCAATATTTAATTCACGTATTACTGCAATGCTTTGAGCGGCAAAAGCTTCATTAATTTCGAAAAGATCTATATCATTTAAATTCCATTTTGCTTTTTTAACTGCTTCACGCACAGCCTCAATTGGCCCTAGACCCATTAACGTTGGATCAACTCCAACTGAAGCCCATGAGACTATCTTTACTAACGGTTGAATTGATTTTTTTTTAGCTTCATCTAAGCTTGTTAATAATAAAGCGGCAGCGCCATCATTAATTCCTGATGAGTTTCCAGGTGTCACGGTTCCATCTTTAAGAAATACTGCTTTTAACTTTTCTAAATCTGATTTCGTAAGGTTTTTTCTTGGATGTTCATCTATATCAAGATTGACACCAGGTTGTTTTATTTTAATAAGTTCTTCCTCAAATCTATTAGTATTAATTGCAGTTTCTGTTTTTTTTTGAGAGTTTAAGGCAAAGTCATCTTGATCGAGTCTTGAAATATTAAATTTTTTTGCAACATTTTCAGCAGTTACGCCCATGTGATAATTATTAAATGCATCTATCAATCCGTCATTTATCATTGTATCTACCAAATGTTTCTCTAAAATTTTTTTGTTATTTCGATAGATAATTGAATGTGGGGCTAATGACATGTTTTCTTGGCCACCAGAAATTACATTTTTCGCCTCTCCTAATTTAATTGATTGATAACCTGAGATTACGGCTCTAAGTCCAGAACCACAAACTTGGTTTACTAGGTGGGCTGGTTTAGAAATATTTATACCTGCATTTATTGCAGCCTGTCTTGCAGGATTTTGGCCTCCACCAGCCGTGAGTACTTGACCTAGAATTACCTCATCAATATCATCTTTATCTAATTTACTTTTTCTTAAAATTTCTCTAATGACAATTGATCCCAACTTATCAGCACTTAATTCTTTGAGAGAGCCTTTGTAAGCTCCAATTGGAGTTCTAATAGCCTCTATAATTACAACTTCATTTATTGAATTATTCATAATAATTTAAATTTGTCTTAGCATTAAAATACACTAAAAAATGATATAGAATAATAAATAAAATTTAAAAATGCGCCTGTAGCTCAACTGGATAGAGCGCTTGGCTACGGACCAGGAGGTTCTGGGTTCGACTCCTAGCAGGCGCACCATTAACATGATAAATTATGATAAAATGGCTGATTAAATCTTCTCTTCAAATGTCTGTTATTTATTTTTTCATAATTATTCTTATAGTTTTAATTATTTTAACTTTTATACTTTAACGAATTATGTCTAATTCATTTGAACAAATAAGCTTAAAGCCTGGTTTTATGAAACATAATGGTGGTGTTATGTTTAGAAATATTTCTGAAAATGAATATGAATTTAAATCGGTTATTAATGAAAACCATTTAAACGCAGCGGGCATAACTCATGGGGGATATTTGGCAGCATTGATAGATGCCGGGGCAGGAACAGCAGCACACCGTAGTGCCCAAAATGCACCATGTGTAACAATTTCATTGGATCTTAAATATATCGGTGCTTCAAAAATTGGTGATGAGATTATTGGGAATGTAAAAATTCTAAAAAAAACTAAAACTTTAGTATTTTTATATTGTGAATTAAAATGTAATAATAAAATTATTACTTCTGCATCTGGAGTTTGGAAAATTCTAAAAATAAAATCTTAAGACTTTGTGTTGGATATTAATTGGAAAAAAATCTTATTATGTTAAACTTAATTTGTTAAGAACTCGAAATGAGAACTTTTTAAATGACGATTCGGTCATGTTTTAGTCTATTTTTGTTCTTTATGAATAACTACATCTTGTAGGTTAAATATTAAACATACCAAAGATAGAAATGAGTAAAAATAAAATTACAGCAGTGCTTGGCCCAACTAATACTGGCAAAACCCATTTAGCAATAGAAACAATGCTCTCTTTTGATTCTGGAATGATTGGTTTTCCATTAAGACTTTTGGCTAGGGAAGTCTATGACAAAGTTACTAAAAAAACCAGATATGATGAAGTGGCTTTAATAACTGGTGAAGAAAAAATTATACCTTCAAATGCAAAATATTTTTTATGTACAGTAGAGTCGATGCCAATAGACAAAGATTTAGAATTTGTCGGTGTTGATGAAATTCAAATGTGTGCAGACCATGAACGAGGACATATTTTTACAGATAGATTACTTAATATGAGAGGAAGTAAACTTACGATGTTTATGGGCTCAAATACAATCAAAGGAATAGTTTCAAAATTAAATGAAGATGTAGAATTCATAGATAGAAAACGATTATCTAAACTTACTTATTCAGGTCACAAAAAAATTTCACGTATCAATAGAAAAACAGCAATTATAGCTTTCTCAACAGAAGAAGTTTATGCAATAGCAGAATTAATACGAAGACAAAAAGGTGGAGCTGCAATTGTTATGGGATCTCTTAGTCCTAAAACAAGAAATGCACAAGTAGACTTATACCAATCAGGCGATGTTGATTTTTTAGTTGCTACTGATGCAATTGGAATGGGTATAAATATGGATTTAGATCAAGTGTATTTTTCAAACCTTAAAAAATTTGATGGAAAAAAATTAAGGAAACTAAATCTATCCGAGATAGGCCAAATTGCTGGAAGAGCAGGTAGATATCTCAACGATGGTAATTTTGGTATTACAGGTGACTGTAAAGAAATTACAGCTGAGGAAGTTGAACTTTTAGAAAATCATAAATTTGAAAATATTAGAACATTATTTTGGAGAAATTCAAATTTAAATTTTAACAACCCTGTTTCGTTATTAAAATCACTTGAAGAAAAACCAAATAAAGATTGGCTTAGAAAGATACATGAATGTGAAGATGAGAAAGTTTTAAAATATTTCTTAAAAAAGTTGGACTTATATAATTTGCCAAACATAAAAGAAACACTGATATTACTATGGGAATGTTGTCAAATTCCTGACTTTGTAAAAAAAACCTATGGAAATCACATTGATGTTGTTGAGAAGGTATTCAATTTTTTAAATAGTGAAAAAGGGAAAATAACAGATAATTTTATGCATTTGCAGCTCATGAAACTTAACAAATTAGATGGAAATGTAGATTCTTTGGCAAATAGAATTGCAAATGTGAGAACTTGGTCATATGTTTCAAATAAAAATAATTGGGTTGAAAATCAAAATTACTGGATTGAAAAAACTAAATTTTTAGAGGACAAACTTTCAGATAGACTTCATGAAGAACTCACAAAAACATTTATTGATAAAAGAGCAAGCGTGCTTGCTAGAGGTTTGAAACAAGATATGGAATTTGATACCAAAATTTTAGAAAATAATAATGTTATGATCGATGATCAATTCATAGGTAAAATAAATGGACTTAAATTAGAGCTTGATCTTAAACAAGGTGCTTTGGAGACCGATATTAAATCTCTAAAAAAAGCTGCGAGAAAAACTATTGGACCTGAACTTGAAAATAGAATCCAAATCATAATCGATACAGGTTTGGTTGAATTAAAAAATGATTCTAAGATTTATTGGAATAATGCATCAATTGGTAAACTAATTCCAGGTAAAGATTATTTGAGCCCTAACATAGAATTATTAGTGGATGACATGTTAGAGCAAAATCAAAAAAGCAAATTAATTACTTTTTTAGAAAAATGGCTAAAAAATAAAATTTCAACAGTTTTAAAAAGTCTCTATGATTTAAAAGAACTAAAGGATAATAACTCGTCGATAAAAGCCTTAGCTTATCAACTTTATGAAAATAATGGTGTTCTTAAGAGAGATAAGGTAACTGATTATTTAAATAAATTAGATCAAAATGATAGAAAAATTTTAAGAGACCTGGGTGTAAAATTTGGGAGATACCATGTCTTTTTATTTAGACTGATAAAACCAGAGCCAGTTTCATTAAGAACTCTTTTGTGGAAAAATTATAATCAAAAATACTTTAATCTAGAACCACCAACATTTGGTTTAAATTTTTTAAATGATAGCAAGTTTCAAAATAAAAACTTTATGTTGCTTTGTGGATTTGAAAAATTTAATAATTACTATATTAGAATAGACATTTTAGAGAGATTGTTTGTGCAAATAATCAATTCAGACACAAAAGATATGAAGGAAATAAAGATGATACCGGAGATGTTAAATTTATTAGGATGTAAAAAAGATGACTTTAAACAATTACTTAAAGCTATGAGTTATAAGATTTTGGAAAAAGATAACGAAGTTTTTTTTAAATATAATCCAAAAAAGAAGGTAAAACTTGAAAATAAAAAGAATGTTAAAGAAAATCCTTTTGGTGTTCTGAAAAACTTAAATTTTAATTAAAAGTATGTTTTTTAAAAAAGACAAGAATGAAGATAACAATCTATCTAATGAGGACAATAATCTATCTAAAGTAGCTGCACTTTTGATTCATGCAGCCAAAATTGATGAAAACTTTTCAAAAAGTGAGGAAACAATTATAAAACAATCGCTTTTGCAAATAGGTGCTAATAATCAAAATTTAGAAAAAATATTTACAAATGGAAAAAAAATTGAGGAAAATTCAAATCAAATTTTAGATTTTACAAAGAAAGTTAAAAATATGGAAGAAAGTGATAAAATAAAAATAGTTGAGACACTTTGGAGAATAATTTACTCAAATAATGAAGCAGATATTTATGAGACAAGTTTAATGAGAAGACTAGGTGGACTTTTGTATATTGACAATAAGTTAATGGGAGATATTAAAGAAAAAATTAAAAATGAAAATAAATCATGACTTACATCGTAAACGATAAATGTATCAAATGTAAATTAATGGACTGTGTTGAGGTTTGTCCTGTGGATTGTTTCTATGAAGGGAAAAATATGCTTGTAATTAAACCTGATGAGTGTATAGATTGTGGCGTTTGCGAACCTGAATGTCCTGTGGATGCAATAAAAGCTGATATAGAGCCAGGTAGTGAAAAATGGTTAGAAATCAATAAACAATATTCTGAGATCTGGCCCAACATAAGCGAAAAAAAGGATCCACCTTCGGATCACGAAAAATATAAAAATGAGCAAAATAAGTTTGAAAAATATTTTAAAGAAAACCTTTAAAAAAAAAACAAAGTCAAAAGTCAAAAAAAAAACAATCAAAAAAGTTAAAAAAACTAAAATTATTAAGTTAAAAAAACAAAAGAAAATTTCAAAAATTCCAAAAAAAGTCGAAAAAAAGAGCAAACAAAAAACTGAGTCTCAAAATGAAAACCTGAGAATTTCTAAGAGTAATGAAATTAAACCTGAAATCAAAAAAGTAAAAAAACAAAATACTGAGAAAAGAGAATATAAAATTAAAGATTATGTTGTGTATCCTAAACATGGTGTAGGTCAAATTACAGAATTTAAGAAAATTAACATTGGTGGGATAGATGTTGAAACCTATATTATAAAGTTTGAAAAAGACAAAGCAAACGGCATGGTGCCAGTCAATAAGCAATCTCATTTACGTCCACTTTCAACAATAAATCAAGTTAACAAAAGTATTTCGATTTTAAAAAGTAAACCAAAAATTAAAAGGTCTATGTGGAGTAGAAGAGCACAAGAATATGAGGCAAAAATTTCTTCTGGTAAAATTTATGAACTAGCTGAGGTGGTAAGAGATCTTAATAAAGGTGATGATCTAATGATTGATCAATCATATAGTGAAAGACAACTTTTTGAAAAAGCCTATGATAGAATTCTTTCTGAATTTCAAATTGTTCTAAATTTTTCACGAGAAGATACACAAAAAAAACTTGATAAAGCCCTTAAAAGAAATCTTAATAAAGAAGTAAAGGAAGAAGATAAAGGCGCCAAAACATCAAGTACAACTACAAGCACAAGTGAATTAGCTGTTGAAGAGCCAATCTCAGAGGATGATGAACAAATAGAGGAGTAAAAAAAACGCCTCTCACACAAAAAGTTATGAGAAGCGTTTTTTGTAAAGAATACTAAGTTATTATCTTCTTCTTCTTTTTTTAGCTTTTTTCTTAGCTTTTTTCTTAGCCTTCTTTGCTTTTTTTCTTCTCTTAGGCATCTTTAGCTCCCTTTTTAGTTAAACGAATCAAATTGATTCGCGATTAACTTATTTTTATTTTTTTATACACGTTATGTCAATTCTTTAATTAAAGTAAAAAATTTTGAAAAAAAATTTTATAGAAATATTATTTTTATATTTTTAGATATGTAAAAAAGTTAATGTTTATGCGCTTTATAATCATATATTTTAAATAAATTAATAAAGTTTTTCTAAATCATCTTTATATTTATCTAAAATTTTTTTTCTTTTTAGTTTTAATGTTGGTGTCAACATTCCATTGTCAATTGTAAATTCTTCTTCAATTAATTTAAATTTTTTAACTTTTTCAACCAAAGATAAAGTTTTGTTTAAATTTTCTAAAAAAATTTCAATTTCTTTTCTATTTTCGGTACTTTCAGTAACAATTAACGCCACTAAATAAGTTTTCTTATCTCCATAAACAAAACTTTGTTTAATTTTTTCATTTAAACATAATAAATTTTCAATTTTAGATGGTGAAATGTTATCTCCACCAAGACTAACTATTATTTCTTTTTTTCTATCAGTGATTTTTAAATTTCCATCTCCAGTGATCTCTCCAATGTCACCGGTATGCAACCAGCCATTCGTTATGACATCAGATGTCTCTTTTTTCATATTCCAATAACCAAGCATCACATTTTCACCTTTTACTAAAATTTCACCATCTTCAGCTATGTTTACCTGGTTTGTTTTAAAAGGAGGCCCAACTGTGTCAATTCTGATTTTTCCAGGAATATTACAGCTCACAACAGGTGAGGCCTCTGTAAGACCGTAACCTTGAAGAGTGGGTAATCCTATAGCGTTTAAAAATTCTCCAATTTTTTGATCTAAGGCGCCACCCCCAGATACAAAGGCCTTTAGTTTTCCACCGAACTGATTTTTAATCTTTTTTCTTACTAGTTTTTCACAAAAGAAATCAATAAATTTTTCTCTAAATGTTAAATTCTCATTATTAAGTTTTTTAATTCCGAGTGAAATGGTGGATGAAATCAATTTTTTTTTAAAACCTTTCTGTTTTGAAAAATTAATTGAAATTTTGCTGTATAAATTTTGATAAAATCTTGGGACAGCTGTCATAATTGTGGGTTTTGCAATAGACATATTTGATAACAACTTCTCTAGACTTTCAGCATAATAAATTTTTGCACCAAGGGAGATTTGAACAAATTGAACTGCATGCTCATATGAATGAGACAACGGTAACCATGTAAGAAAAGTAGGTTCACTATTTTGAACTAATTGATTTAATATTTCTTGAGCTCCTTCACAATTTGATAAAATTCCCCCATGACTAAGCATTACTCCTTTAGGATTACCAGTTGTGCCAGATGTATAAATGATACAAGCAAGATCTTTTCTTTCAAGACTTTGATTGAAAATTATATAGGGATTTGATTTATTTTTTTTTGAATTTTCATCGAAAATATTTTCTATGTTCTCAACTTTTTCATTTATGTTTTCAATAGATAAAACTTTAATTCCATCAGAGATAAATTTTTCAATTTTTTTTAATTGGATTTCGTTTGAGACGACACAAATTTTCGGTTTACAATCATTAATAATATATTCATAGTCTTTATCAGAATAAGTTGTAAATAATGGTACTGTAACACCGCCTGCATTCATTATTGATATATCAGAGATAAGCCATTCAGGTCGATTTTCAGATAATAGTATACACCGGTCTCCTTTATTTAACTTTGTTTTTAAGTATTCAGACAAAATTTGAATTTTTGATGCAACTTGTTGCCAAGTTAAAAAATCTTTTTCATTTTCTTTTAACCATTTTAAAAATGGCTTATCAGCAATTGAGTTTATTTCTTCGTACTTTGTAAAAAAAAGTTCTACTAGACTGTTTATTTTACTTACTTGCATAATTTGGTGGGCGAAGAGAGAATCGAACTCTCACTTCTTGCGAAACACGATTTTGAGTCGTGCGCGTCTACCAGTTCCGCCATTCGCCCTGATTATTAAATAATTTATTAAATAGTATAAGAACTAAAATTATATTAAAACCAAAAAATGTTTAAAAATCTTTACAAAAAATGTTTAGATTTGGCAGGTCACAAAAGTTCTAAATATTACTTAGCGATTGTGTCATTTGTTGAAAGTTCATTTTTTCCTATTCCTCCAGACGTTATGGTTATTCCTATGGTAATCTCCAAAAAAACTGATTTTAAAAAGATTTTTTTTATAACTACAATATTTTCAGTTTTGGGCGGTATACTCGGTTATGTAATTGGAGCATTCTTTTTCGAATTTGGAGCACACATTATGAATTTTTATGGTTATGAGGATAAACTATATGATTTAAAAGAAAGCTTGGTTAAAAATGATGGTTTTTATGCTTGGTTAGGAATACTTTTTTTAGCAGGTTTTACTCCTCTCCCTTATAAAGTTTTTACGATTGCAAGTGGTCTGATAGGATTTAACTTTTTAATTTTTGTTTTGATAAGTTTAATTTCTAGAGGGTTAAGATTTTTTTTAGTGTCATATCTCTCTTATAAGTTTGGGTACTTATTTAATGAATTTATGGATAAACATGGGTCAAAATGGTTTACAATAATTGGAATTATAATTGTTATTGTTGGATTAGTAGTTTATCTAATTTTTAAATCTAATGTTTAATATAAAAGCTGAATTTTATTTAAAAATAATTTTTCTATTTAGCTTTATTGCTCTTATTTCTGCTTTTTTTATAGAACATATTCTTGGACATCAGCCTTGTAATTTATGTTTAATAGAAAGAATTCCGTATGGATTAAGTATTATGATAATAATGGCGATTTTTTTAATTAAAAAAAATCAAAAATCATTAGTTTTGTTATTAATTTTTACTTTTATCTTCTCTCTTATAATTTCATTTTACCATTTTGGAATTGAACAAGGTTTTTTTGAGGAATCATCTATTTGTGGAGTTAAGAGTTTTACTGAAAGTATCACCAAAGAAGATTTACTTAAACAATTAAGTGAAAAAACAATAAGTTGTAGAGATGTGACATTTAGGATTTTTGGATTATCACTCACAAGTATTAATATTGTAATCAGTTTATTATTTATTATAACGCTTTTAAAAATTTTTAATGAATATGAAAAAAACCAATAAAAGAGTTCAAGAATTTATTAGAGTTGATCATGCTGGAGAGAGAGGTGCAGTGAAGATCTATGAAGGTCAATTGTTAGCTTTAAATACTATTGTAAAAAATGAAAGTTTAAAAAAAACAATTGAAGATATGAAAGAGCACGAAATAGAACATTGTCAATTTTTTGAAGACGAAATAAAAAAAAGAAATATCGAACCAACAAAATTTTTGCCTTTATGGGACTTATTAGGTGTTGGATTGGGATTTGGCTCTACATTATTAGGTAAAAAAGCTGCAATGCTATGTACGGCATCTGTTGAAGAAATTATTGATAAACATTATTTAGATCAAATTAATCAACTAGGTCCTGAAGAAGAAGAATTAAAAAAGAAAATAATAAAATTTAGACAAGATGAATTAGATCATAAGGATATTGCTTATGAGGAGGGTGCAACCAAAAAAGGATTTTATGCTATAATGGATAGAATTATCAAAACTGGATCTAAATTAGCAATAAATATCTCTGAGAAAATTTAATTTTAAGCTTCTAACTCAACATCCCAATACAAATAATCCATCCAACTTTTGTGTAAATAATTTGGAGGGAAATTCTTTCCATTTCTATGTAAATCTTCAGTTGATGGTTGATAAGGATATTGATTGAGCTTCATTCCAGAAGTTTTTAATAATTTTCCACCTTTTCTTACATTGCATGCTGAACATGCTGTCACAACATTATCCCAATGTGTTTCTCCACCTTTTGATCTTGGCAACAAATGATCAAAAGTTAATTCCTCTCCACTTCCACAATATTGACATGAAAATTTATCCCTTAAAAAAACATTAAATCTTGTGAAACTTGGTTTAGATTGTGGAATTATGTAGTCTTTAAGAGCAATAACGCTTGGAAGCTGCATTTTAAATGATGGACTTCTTACAATTTTATCATAACTGCTTACTATAATTACTCTATCTAAAAAAACTGACTTTACTGTATCTTGCCAAGACCATAATGATAAAGGGTAATAGCTTAAAGGCCTATAATCAGCATTTAAAACTAATGCAGGACATTTCTCTAGTGAGACGTCTTGTTCAATAAAGTTGTTCATAGGTTAATTTTAACTTAAATGAAAAATGATTTCAACATTAAGAACTTATTTAATTTTTTTTAAAATATAATTTAATGCTATGCTAGAAGCTTCGATTGGAATATGATGGTCACAGTTCTTAATTAAATGGGTCTCTATTTCAATATTAGATCTAATAAAGAAATCTTTTGCCTCTAACATATAGTTGGGTGAGACAACTTGATCAGAATCACCATGAATTAAAAGAATATTTGTTGAAGTTTTTTTTCTTTGCTTGAGATCATCTTGATTAATAATCTTGCCAGAAAAACCTACTACACAACTAAATTTATTTTTAGATGTAAGCCCTAAATTAATTGACATCATGCATCCTTGACTAAAACCAGATAAACAAATCTTATCGTTATCTAAATTATATTTAGTTTTTACTTCATCTATGAATTGATTGAGTTTTTTTTCAGCCTTGATTGATTCATTTAAAATGTATTTTGGATCATCTTTTGTTAGATCAAACCATTGATACCCAGATGGATTTATCGGACAAGTCTCATGACCATTCGGGCAGAGAAAAATTGTATTTGTGAGGTGTCTTTTCCAATTTAATGAAAGCATACTTATATCTTTACCATCACCTCCGTACCCATGTAATAAAATTACTGCATTTTCAATTTTCACATCTTTTTCTGGTTTTATAATGGTTGTATCAAGGCAAAATGTCATAGTAATTGATTTATGTTTTTTTATCTATAAAACAGCCTACTATAAATTTATGATTTCTGGAATATTAGTAAAAATTTTATCAATAATATTATTGGTGGCGGTTGGTTTAGTTCTAATTCTTGGTATTGGAACTTTATTTAAAGGTGGAGAAACTAGTAAAAAATACTCTAATAAATTAATGCAATTAAGAGTTTTGCTGCAATTTATAGCAATTATAGCCTTAGTAGCTTTTGCATATTTTTTTAAAAGTTAATTAAAATTACTCAACCACTTAATAAATTTTTCATCCACAAAGTCGATTGATCCAATTATTCTCGCAAACTCAAGTCCATCTTTATTAAAAAGTATAGTTGTAGGAAGACCTCTTAATTTAAATTTTTTTGCCAATGTATTAGGCGGATCAAAATATATTTCTAAATTTTTTATCTTCAAATCTTCAAAGAAAGTTAAAGATTTCTGACTAGTATCTTTACCAATATTTATAGGAAATATCTTTAGATTATCCAAATTTGGATTTTCAACTAATAAATCTAAAGATGGCATTTCATCTTTACATGGAGCACACCAAGTTGCCCAAAAATTCAATAAAACTAGATTTCCTTTATAATCATTTAAGTTTAATTCTTTATTTTTCACGTTTAAAAACGTTATATCACTGTAATTTTTTAACTCTTTATTGATAACTAAATTTTTTATACCAGTAGCTTCGCTAGCAAAAGAATTTGATAGCATTAGAATAAATATTATTAATAATCTCATGTTAAATAGGTATAATTAACTATCATGGTAAAAAATAAAAACAACCAGACAATATGGAATACAAGAATTAAAAATAATTCGTCTAATCTCTCACAAAAAATAGGTAGCTCTATTGATGTAGATAAAAGACTTTATAAAGAAGATATAACTGGTTCTATTGCTCATGTAGAAATGTTATTTAAACAAAGAATAATTTCTTTTAGAACAAAAAATAAGATTATTTATGGATTAAATAAAATTAAAAAAGAAATATCTAATAAAAAATTTGAATTTAATAAAAAATACGAGGACATTCATATTAATATAGAAAAACGACTGTTTCAAATAATTGGTGAAGAAGCGGGATATGTTCACACAGCAAGGTCTAGAAACGACCAGGTAATAACCGATTTTAAGATCTGGATTAAATCTGCAAATCAAAAAATTAGTGTGATGTTAAATAACGTAATTAAAAATTCAATTAATTTAGCAGAAAAAAATGTAGATACTATAATGCCAGGTTTTACTCATTTGAAAAATGCACAAGCAGTTTCATTTGCACACTATCTTATGGCATACGTAGAGATGTTTAAAAGAGACAAAGACAGATTTAAGAATAATTTAAACAGTTTAAATGAAAACCCATTAGGTGTTGCTGCATTAACTGGAACTTCATTTAACATTGACAGGAACTATACAACAAAAAAACTTGGTTTTGAAAAGCCTACAAATAATTCAATCGATACTGTAGCGGATAGAGATTTTGTTTTAGATTTTCTTTACAGTGTTTCTGTTTGTTCGTTGCATTTATCAAGAATTTCTGAGGAATTAATTATCTGGAATTCTGATGGTTTTAATCTGATTAACCTCTCAGATAAAATAGTAACTGGTTCATCAATAATGCCACAAAAAAAAAATCCTGATCTTTTAGAGTACTTAAGAGGTAAATCTGGAATTACTTTTGGTAATTTATTTTCAATGTTTACTATATTAAAAGGATTGCCTCTTTCATACTTCAAAGATCTTCAAGATGATAAAGAAATTATTTTTAAATCATATGATGTTCTTTTTCAAAGTTTAAAAATATTTAGTGAAATTCTTAAGAATGTAAGTCCTAATAAAAAAAGAATGCTTGAATTAGCATACTCTGGTTACATTACTGCAACAGATTTAGCAGATTATTTAGTTAAGAATAATTCAATGTCTTTTAGAAAAGCTTACCAAAAAACAGCTTTGCTAGTGAATTTAGCTGAAAAGAAAAAGAAAAAACTAAATGAGTTATCCTTGGAAGACTTAAAAAAGGTAGAACCAACATTAACAAAAGATGTACTAAAAGTGTTTGATTTAAAGAATTCTGTCAATTCCAAAAAATCTTATGGTGGAACATCTTTTGATAATATCAAAAAGATGATAAGGAAATATAAAAAATTAAGATGATTAAAAAAATTATATTTGTTATTTTAGTTTGTTGTATTTTAGTTTCTTGTGGAAAGAAAGGTGATCCTGAATATAAAGCTTTAAATGAAGAAATTAAAATACCAACAATTATAATTAACAAAATTTCATGAAATATATTAATAAAAGACTAACAGTGGAAAAAGTTAATTTCCAGAGAATTGCTAAAAAATTTGGAACACCTTTTTATTGTTATTCATATTCAAAATTAAAAGAAAATGTAAATAAATTTAAAAAAAATTTTAAATCTTTTTCACCATTAATTTGTTTTGCAGTAAAATCTAATACCAATATCAATTTAATTAGAGAAATTAAAAAATTTGGTTTGGGAGCTGATGTAGTTTCTTTAGGCGAACTTATGATGGCCTTAAAAGCAGGGATAAAACCAAATAAAATAGTATTTTCTGGAGTTGGAAAAACTTCTGGCGAACTGAATTTTGCAATAAATAAGCAAATACTTCTCATTAATGCTGAGTCATTGAGTGAAATAATGGAAATAAATAGACTTGCAAAATTAAGAAACAAAAAAGTTAGAGTTGGGGTTAGACTTAATCCTAACACAGATGCAAAAACACTAAATCAAATTTCTACAGGAAAAAAAGAGAATAAATTTGGAGTAAATAAAATTACATTTCATAAAATTGTCAATTTTTGTAAAAATTCAAAAAATATAGATTTAAAATGTTTGAGTGTTCACATAGGCAGCCAAATATTAGATCATAAACCCTATGGAAAAATGCTCAAAGCTGTCAGCCATATCTTAGACAAGACTAATCATCAATTCGAATTTATTGATTTAGGCGGAGGTATGGGAATTAATTATTCTGATAAAAACAAAACACTTAATTATAAAAAATATAACACTGCAATTAATAATTTTCTAAAAAAACATAAAGTAAAAATTATATTTGAACCCGGCAGATCTATAATTGGCAATACTGGTGTGTTAATTACTAAAGTCATTTATATTAAAGACAGTGGTAGAAAAAAATTTATAATTTTAGATGCTGCCATGAATGATCTTATGAGACCTGCATTATATGGAGCGCTTCATAGAACATTGCCAGTAATAAAATCTAATAAAATATCAAATACAATTTATGAATTCGTTGGTCCAATTTGTGAAAGTACTGATAAATTTATAACGTTAAAAAAATTTCAAAAATTAGAGGAAAAAGACCTAATAGCTATATGCGATGTTGGCGCTTATGGTATGTCTTTAAGCTCTAATTACAATTTAAGACCTAAACCAATAGAATTATTAATTAAAGGTTCAAAAATTAATGTAATTAGAAAAAGACAGAAGCACACGGAAATAATCTAGATTTTAACACAATGTTAAGAAACTTTATATTTTCATTATTTTTTTTTACTGGAATTATTATTATTTCAATAATTTTTTTACCCTCATTTTTCTTGCCTAAACAAGTAGTGTTATTTGGTGGCAAGTTAATGGGTCACTGGACGGGTTTTTGCTTAAAATTTTTTCTCTCAACTAAAATAATAGTTAAAGGAACTGAAAATATTATTAAAAATGAAAAATTTTTTATAGCAGCATCACATCAGTCAATGTTTGAAACTTTCTTTCTTCAAACTTTATTTAACTCTCCGGTATTTATTCTTAAGAAAGAATTATTACTTATACCTATATTCGGATGGTATCTAAAAAAAATTGGATCCATATCAATAAAAAGAGGTCAAATTACCAAAGATAATCTTAATTTTTACGATGAAATTTCAAGCACGGTCAAAAATTCAGACAGACCTCTAATAATTTTTCCTCAAGGAACTAGAGTTTTGCCAAATGAGAGGCCACCTTTCAAAAAAGGAGCCTCTAGAATTTATGAGAAACTTAAAATTGCTTGTCAACCAGTTGCAATTAATTCTGGATATGTCTGGCCTAAATTGGGGAAAAAAATTAGTAATAAAACAATTACAATATCTATAATGCCTAAAATAAATAACAATTTAGACAAGGAAATTTTTCTTAAGACTTTAGAAGATAAAATTTATTCGGAATTAAATCTTATGAATTAGCCTTTCATGGGCATCACCACATAGATGCTATCAAAATCACTAGGATCTTTTATTAAAGCTGGAGATCCAGTATCATTTAAAAAAAACTCTATTTTTTCACCGTCAAGCTGTGATGCAACATCAATTAAATATCTTGAATTAAAACTAATTTCTAAATCATGATCAAATTGAACGCCTAGAGTTTCATTACCATCTCCACTGGTAGTATTGTTAACTGAAAGATTTAACATATCTTTAGATAATTTAAACTTAACTCCATCCTTTTTATCTAACGATACTGATGCGACCCTATCAATAGATCCTAAAAATGATTTTAGATTCGTCTCTAATTTTTTTTGGTTATTTTTGGGAATTACTTGAACATAATTTGGAAATTTTCCATCAATCAATTTAGAAATTAGAATACTATTAGTTAATTCAAACTTAATTTTTGATTTTAAGTTGGATATTTTAAGATCACCATCATAATTATCTAGTAAAGAGCAAAGTTGGAAAATAGTTTTTTTTGGAAGAATAATTGGGTCAAAATTTATTTTTTCACTTAATCTTATTTTTGAAATTGACATTCTATGACTATCGGTTGCAACGGCGGTTAAATAGATCTTATCCTCGACTTCAGTCTGATGAAAATATATTCCACTTAAGTAATGACGTGTTTCATCATTTGATATTGAAAATTTACACTTATTAAGTAATTTTAAAAAATGTTTGGAATTTATTACAAACGTATTATCATTAAAATTTTCCTCAGTGAGTGGAAACTCTGAGGAATTTATACAATTTAAATTAAAAATTGATTTTTCAGATTCTAGTTGAAGTTTATTTTGGCTATTCATAGATAGGTTTAATTTTTTATCTGAAGAAAATTTCCTAACAATATCAAACATTATTGAGGAAGTAGTAGTTGTATTTCCCTCTTCTAAAATTTCAACATTTTCTATTTGATGAATAAAAATCAAATCGAGATCTGTGGCTGTGATAGTTAGTTTTGAATTACTTGCGTCGAGTAAAACATTAGAAAGTATTTGTAATGTGCTCCTTTTTTCTATAACACCCTGACAGTAGCTTAGGGCTTCCTGAAGCTCTTTTTGATTAACGTTAAATTTCATCCTTCTTTATTGTATAAAATAATATTTTTTAATTTATTTATATTATTATTCATGTCTGAATTTTTTTCTTTTAATTTTTCTATTGTTTTCACAGAATGAATTATAGTCGTGTGATCTCTATTTGAAAATTCTCGTCCAATTTCCGGTAATGACTTTGTAGTTAAAATTTTGGTGAGGTAAATAGCTGTCTGTCTTGGTCTAACTAAATATCTCGATCTTCTTGAAGATAACATTTCATTTTTACTAATTTTGAAAAACTTACAAACAATGGTTTGTATCGAGTCTATTGTTACATTATTTTCTGCTAGATTTAATAAATCTTTCAAAATAATTTTTGTCTCAGATAAGCTTGGTAATTTGTTGTAAATCCTCGAGAATGAAACTACACGATTTATTGCTCCAACTAATTCCCGAACATTAGTAGTAATTTTATTACCAATAAAATCTTGAATTTCGTCTGAGATATTTAATTTATCTGTATGAAGAGTCGTTAATTCATTTATCTTGTGATTGATGATCTTTCTTCTTAAGTCATACTCAGGTTTTTGAATATCTACAACTAAACCTCCGGAGAATCTTGATTTAATTCTTTCTTGAATTCTAGATAACTTATTAGGAGGCCTGTCCGCTGAAACAATTATTTGTGACTCTTTATCCAAAAGTGCATTAAAAGTATGAAAAAACTCCTCTTGCATGGCCTCTTTACCATTCATGAACTGAATATCGTCAATTAATAAAACATCTGTATTTCTAAAATACTCTTTAAATTTTACCATATCGTTAGATTTTATTGACTTTACAAATTGATACATGAAACGTTCAGCGGAAATAAACATTACTTTTTTATTTTTACTCATTTCATGGCCTATTGAATTTAGAAGATGAGTTTTTCCTAGACCTACGCCCCCGTATATATAAAGTGGATTATAATGAGAAATATTCTCTGATACTTTTAAGGAAGCCTCATAAGCAATCTTATTACTTGAACCAATTAGAAAATTTTCAAATCTTTTATTGGGATCTATTCGACTATATTGGAGATGAGAGTCTTTGATAAATGAGATATTTTGAGTTTTGTTTATCTGATTATGATCATTCAAATTTTCTCTATTATCGTTCTTTTTTTCTATAATTTTAAATTCTATTCTAATAATTTGTTTTTTATGTTTTTTGATAGTTTGTAGAATTTGATCTAAATATCTTGATGTAATCCAGTCACGGATAAACCTTGTCGGAACAGCTAATAAAATATAATTATTAAACTCTTCAAGTAAATCAATTTTTTTTATCCAACTTTCGTAAACTTCTATTCCCAATTTAAGTTTTAATTCAGATTGAATTAGTTCCCAATCAAGATTAATCTTATCAAAACTTTTATTTATATGTGTATTGTTCATTTTTATGGAGAGAGTCCACTTACATCAATAATGATGGTTATTGCAACAAATTATTTTCCAAAACTGAAAATAAATTAAATCTGGGATTGTGTAAAAAATTTTTTTTAAAAATTTCTTTGACAATTTTTTTTTATGTGTAATAAAAAAAAAATAAAATTTATGATTGAATTAAATATAATATTTTTTTACTAATTCTAAATATTGTAATAAGAAATCAAACATTCATATATGAAGCGTATTCTTTTGGTTGAATCAACTTGAAGTATAAAGAATTATAAGGAACTTATTTTTTTTGTAATTCTCGATACATTTCTGGATGCATTCTGTTTTTTTATAATTCCAGTTTTGGCAATTTTCATTAACTCAGAATTCAACTTAGGTAAGAACTTTAAAGCCTCTGACTTTTTTTTATTTTCAATTAGAACGTTCATCTTTTTTAATGCAATTTTGTATCTACTTTTTCTCGCCTTGTTAACAGCGGTCTGTTTAGATATTCTTCTAATTCTTTTAATTGCCGATTTTGTATTAGCCATAATTTTGCAGGGGTATAACTACTTAAATAGGCCTAGTCAATAATATATTGATTATTTTTGACATATTTCACACAAAAATGTCGATCTATTTGATTGAGTTATTTTATTGATTGTTCCCGAACAACTAAATCTTTTGCAGTTTTGTTTATCTCTACCATAAACCTTAAACTCTTTTTGAAAATTACCTTGATCACCTTTGGTATTTTTAAAGTCTCTTATTGTTGATCCCCCTTTTCTAATAGCATTTTGTAAAATTTTTCTTGAATTTATAACTATATTTTTGCACTGATCTTTTTTTAAATATTTAGCTGATAACGAAGGATTAATTTTTGATAAGTATAAAATTTCACTTGCATAGATATTTCCAATCCCCGATACAAAATTTTGGTCTAGTAAAAAATTTTTTATACTCTTTTCTTTTTTTTTAAAATAATTAATCAAATACTTTGAATTGAACTTTTTATTAAAAGGTTCTGGACCAAATTTTTTAAATTTTTTTTTCACACTGTTAAAATCATTAAAAATTTGAAAGTAACCAAATCTTCTTGGATCATTATAAATTAATCTCATATCCTTAAAAAAAAATTCAACATGATTGTGATTTTTAGGCAAATTTGGTGCATTATAAAAACTGGTATTGGTGGGTAGATTATCTTTTTTATTTTTAATAATATGAATTGTTCCTGACATGCCTAAATGAACTATACAAAAATTTTTATTTTCCAATTCAATAATCAAATATTTTGAGAATCTTTTGATATTTGAAATAAATTTATTTTTTAGCTTTTTTTCAAAAGCAGTTTCTAATTTTAATCTTAAGTTTCTATTTCTAACCAAAACTTTATTGATTTTTTTACCTTTTATATTTTTTAATAAAGATTGTCGGACAATTTCTACTTCTGGTAATTCTGGCATTTACTATTATATTAAATGAATTATTAATTAAAAATGCAACAACATCTTCAAAATAAAAAAGGGTTAGTTCAAGGCGTATTTAATCAAGTTTTTGATAAATATGATTTAATGAATGATTTTATGTCATTTGGAATACATAGGCTATGGAAGAAAAGCTTAATCACTATGATGGGGCCATCAAAAAATAAAAGCTTGGTTGATATTGCTTGCGGCACTGGGGATATAGGAAAACTTTACCTAGATAACACTGATATCAATAATCACATTACCTGTATTGATCCAAATAAAGGAATGATAACTAAAGGAAAAGAAAAGTTAAAAAATTATAAAAATATAAAATGGATAATTTCCAGTGCAGAAAAGCTTCCCCTTAAAAGTAATTCGTTTGATTTTTATACAATTAGTTTTGGGCTAAGAAACACAAAGGATTTGGATAAAGCGCTGTCAGAAGCGTATAGAGTCTTAAAAAAAGGTGGACGATTTTTTTGTTTAGAGTTTTCCAAAATACAAAATAAAAACTTAGAATTTATCTATAAAAAATACTCAAAATTAATTCCTTTAGTTGGTAAATACGTTGTTGGACAAAGAGAGCCCTATGATTATCTTATTGAAAGTATTGATAATTTTGTCAATCAAGAGGAACTTTTAGAATATATGAAAATAAATAAATTTCAAAAATGCAATTACAGGAACTTCTCTAATGGAATTGTATCCATACATAGTGGTTGGAAAATTTAATGATTAAAAAACTTATAACTTTATTTAAAATTGGAAGAAAAATAGCTCATTCAGATGTATTAGAAATAATCTCAAAATTTCAAAAACCACCCTTCGCAATAACATTACTATTTAAATTTTTATCAATATCTTTTTCACCTAAAAAAAAAGGTTCAATTAAAAGTGAGGTTGAACGCTTATCAGATTCCTTAGAATCTATGGGTACAACTTTTATAAAACTTGGACAATTTTTAGCTACAAGACCAGATATAATTGGGGAGGATCTCTCAAAACAATTAGAGAGCCTTCAAGATAAGTTGCCACCATTTTCACTTATACAAGCTAAAGAAATCATGAAAAATGATTTAGGACAGGAAACATATGACTCAATAATAAATTTAAGTGAGCCTGTTGCGGCAGCCTCCATAGCTCAGGTTCATAAAGCTCAAATTAACGATAATGGAACTATTAAAGATGTTGCTATAAAGATTTTACGTCCGAACATTAGAAAAGTTTTTAATGATGAGATTGATGCAATTATGCTTTTTGCCTTTTTAGTGGAGTCTTTTATAAAAAAAACAAAAAGATTAAAATTAGTTGAAGTAGTTTTTTTACTTAAAGAAATAACAAATTTAGAAATGGATTTAAGATTTGAAGCAGCTGCAGCTAATGAGTACGCTGAAAATACTAAAAATGATGTTGGGTTTAGAGTTCCTGAAATTTATTGGAATTTTACAAGTGAAAATGTAATGACATTAGATTGGGTTGATGGAATTTCTATTAGAGAAACTGAGGAATTAAAAAAAAGAAATTTAAATACTGAAAAAATTGCTAACGACATTATTCAAAATTTTCTAAGACATGCAGTCAGAGATGGATTTTTTCACGCTGATATGCATCAAGGAAATATATTTATAGATAATAATGGTCATATAGTTCCAATTGATTTTGGAATAATGGGTAGACTTGATAAAATGAGTAAAAGATTTTTGGCAGAAATATTATTTGGCTTTATTCAAAGAGATTATCGTAAAGTAGCAGAAGTGCATTTGGTTGCTGGACTGGTTCCTAAAGAGGTTCCAATTGATGACCTTGCTCAAGCTCTAAGATCAATTGGTGAACCAATTTTTGGCCAAACAGTAAAAGATATTTCCGGTGGAAAATTATTAAAACAATTATTTGATGTTACAGAAAAATTTAACATGCAAACACAACCTCAACTTCTAATGCTTCAAAAAACAATGGTTGTTGTGGAGGGGGTAGCCAGAAAATTAAATCCAAATACAAACATTTGGACTACATCTAAACCTGTTCTAGAAAATTGGTTAAGAGAAACAAAAGATCCTATGGCCACAATTAATGAAACAATTCAAAGTACTTCTGAAGTGATTAAAAGATTACCAGAATTCCCAGAAATAATGGATAAAGCTAATCAAGCTCTAACATATTTAGCTAGTGGTCAAATTCCACAAAATTCAAATTCTTATACCGCTTTGAATACAAAAAAATCAGAAATGACTGCTTTTAGAAATCAATCTATTATTGGCTTTTTAGTCCTTGTAATTTTTGGTCTATTAGTATTTTAATTCATACGATGAATAACTTGGATAATAAAAAAATTTTATTGATAATTTGTGGAGGTATAGCTGCCTATAAAAGTCTTGAATTAATCAGGCTTTTAAAGAAAGATGGTGTAAGTATAAAGACAATTCTTACTAAGAGTGGTGCTGAATTTGTAACACCTCTTTCAATTACTTCGTTGTCTCAATCTAAAGTTTATCAGGATCTTTTTAGTATAGAAAATGAGGCTGAAATGGATCACATTAGCCTTTCAAGGTGGGCAGACCTCATCTTAATTGCACCTGCAACAGCTAATACAATAGCTAAACTTGCTAATGGAATTTCAGATGATTTAGCTTCAACTGTTACTCTTGCTTCAAATAAAAAAATTTTTATTGCTCCTGCTATGAATGTAAGAATGTGGGAGCATCAGTCTACTAAGCAAAATATAGCAAAACTTAAGGACTATAACTATGAATTAATTGGTCCTGAAATCGGAGATATGGCATGTGGAGAATATGGAGAGGGAAAAATGTCAGAACCGAAAGAGATAATAAATAAGCTTAAAATTTATTTCAAAAATGTAAAAATAAAAAATAAGTTAAAGGCGATCGTAACTGCAGGACCAACTAAAGAGTACATTGATCCAGTAAGATATATATCTAATAAATCCAGTGGCAAACAAGGATATGAGATTGCTAAATCATTAGTAAAAAAAGGTTTTGAAACAACTTTGATTTCAGGACCAACAAATTTAGAAATAAATAACGATATCAATTTGATCAAAGTTGAAACTGCTGAAGAAATGTTTCAATTGACACTTAAAAGTTTGCCAGCCGATGTTGCAATATTTTCAGCAGCAGTGTGTGACTATAAAGCTAAAGAAACTTCAAAAATAAAAATAAAAAAAAAAGATGAAATTAATTTAGAATTGGAGAAGAATGTAGATATTCTTGATTGTGTCTCCAATCATAACTCCTTGAGACCAAAACTTGTAGTAGGCTTTGCAGCTGAAACACATGATTTAGAGAACTATGCTAATAAAAAGCTAAATGAAAAAAACTGTGACTGGATAGTTGCAAACGATGTGTCAAACGATTCAATTGGTTTTGATTCCGACTTTAATGAAGTGTCAATTTTTTATAAAGATAAAAAAATGGACAGACTTAAATATAGATCTAAATCAGAAATTTCAGATGAATTAGTTGAAAAAATTATTGATCATTTAAACTAATGATTAAAGTTTTAGTAAAAAAAAAAGAACCTTCTGTAAAATTACCATCATACAAAACTAATGGTGCTTCTGGCATGGATCTGATGGCATATATAGATAAATCAATTGAATTAAAGCCAGGAGAATCATGTCTTGTACCAACTGGATTATCAGTTGCATTCCCTGAAGAATATGAAATTCAAATTAGACCAAGATCAGGACTAGCAGCAAAAAATAATATTAGTGTTTTAAATACACCTGGGACAATTGATAGTGATTATAGAGGAGAAATAAAAGTTATTTTATTTAATCATGGGAATAAAAACTTTAAAATTGATAACAATGATAGAATTGCTCAAATGATTTTAATTCCAATTATAAAAATGGATTTAGAAGAAACAGATGAACTTCCAGAGTCTGTAAGAGGAGCAGGAGGTTTTGGTTCGACTGGTAAATGAGAGCAACTCTAAACAAATCTCAAATTGAAAGGTACTCAAGACAATTAGTTTTAAAAAACATAGGAGCGAAAGGTCAAAAAAAAATTTTATCCTCTAAAATTTTAATCGTTGGTGTTGGAGGTTTGGGTTGTCCGGCTGCAGAAAATCTAGTAAGAGCTGGTATTGGAAATATTGGCCTCATCGATAACGATATTGTTAATCTTTCTAATATACATAGACAAAGCTTATTTACCTCTAAAGATATAAAAAAATCAAAGGTTAATGTAGCTGCAAAAAAACTAAGGGAAATAAATCCTTCTACCAAAATTAAAACTTATAAATCACGGCTTGATAGGAATAACATTACAAAAATAATTAAAGATTATGAAATCATAATTGATGGGTCAGATAATTTTAAAACTAAATTTTTAATTAATGATTATTGTAAAAAATTAAAAAAAAAATTAGTAACAGGAGCAATTAGCAAATTTGATGGTCATGTATTTTCATTTGATTTTAATGATAAAAAAACAGCTTCTTTAAAAAGTTTCTACCAAGAAAATGAGATTTCAGACGATAACTTAAATTGTGAATTTGAGGGTGTTCTAGGCACAACTGCATCAATTGTGGGAACAACTCAAGCAAATGAGGCATTGAAAATGATTATGAAAATTGGGCAAAACTTGAAAAATCAAATATTAATTATTGATCTTTTAAATCTTAATTTTAGAAAAGTTAAATTTAATAAGAAATAAGTTGTCGCTAAATAATGAAAAAATTATATTTTTTAATTTTAATCTGGATTTTTTTTCCATTTTACGTTTTTGCAAATGAAACTTTCCTTTCATTAAAAAAAAATAAAGTTAATGTTAGATACGGTCCAGGATTTGAATATCCTATTAAATATATCTATAAAAAGATTAATTTACCCATAAAACAGATTGATAAAAAAGAAAATTTTAGAAGGATTATTGATCTCAAAAATAATAGTGGGTGGATACATATTTCTCAACTTAAAAAAGTAAATTCAATAATACCTAAAACAGATAAAGTCTTATTTAGTAAACCAACAAATTTTTCAAAACCTTTGGCGAAAATAGAAAAGGGTAGAGTTTTATTAATTCAGAAATGTGATAATAATTGGTGCAAGATTAAAACTGGTAGTTTTAAAGGCTGGATTAAAAAAGAAAATTCATGGGGTCTTAACTAATCTTTATCACCCTTATTTAATTTTATCCTAAATTATTTTTGTTGCTCACAAACATCCTTGATTACCGGAGCATTTGCACAATCTAAACATTTTTTTTTCTGGACAATACAACCATCATCAAGGACTTCAACATCAACAATTTTATCACACTTAGAACAAGTTGAAGAAATTGTTAGTCCACATTTTTTACAATTATAATTTTCTGTTTGCATAATTAAAAATTAATCATAAATAAAATTATTTCAATAATTATCCATGCGAATAATTACTATTATCGTAATTTTTTTTGCGAATGATTACTAATTGCTTTTTTTAGGTAATATTATGAACTAGTTATTTTTTTGATTTGCTTGTCCACCATTTATCTAAAATAAAATACCAAATTGAATTTGCAATTGGTTCAACAATGGCATCAGTTAGAGCAACTTTAAAAGATACATCCGCAACTAACATTAAAACAGTGATCGCAATTGCAAAATGTCCGATTGTATAAATTACTGTTCTAAGTAATGAACCTTTATTATTTTGATAAATATTTTGAGATGCTTGAAATATGCCTTTAGTTATTTCCATCAGTTTTTAAAAGGACTCTCAAGAACACAAGCTACAAGGTGTATTCTAGCCTGTTCACCTCCATTAAAAAAATTATGATATTTAGTGTTATTTGTAATCCAAACTTTCCCATCTGCGGGTAAATGTTTAGCAACATTCTCTATAACCATTGAACACCCTTTATTTGTTATTATAGGCACATGAAGCCTACATTCTGGATCTTTGTGCCAACTCAAAGTTGATCTAGGCTCTTTTAATAAGAGCCTAACCCTTCCCAATTTAAATCTCTTGCTTAAAACTTTGTAAACTTCTGCAAAGTATGTATTTTCAAATTCAGGTATTAATTGTGTATATTTAGACTCATCTATATCAACATCTCTTGAAACCTCTTTTCCAGTTTCATCTGCAATTGTCCAATATTTTCCTCTAATATTGCTCCCTTCAATCGAACTCTTGTCGTCTGGAATTTGGTTTAATGGAATTGCACCAAAATGTGTAACACCTGGTGTATTAAATTTTTTTAATTTCAAAATTTTATCTAAGTCGTCTTTTAACTTTGAAATGTCAAAATTTAAATTTGGAACTTCGTAAAAATCCTCAAAATTTGCTGTTGCCATATAACTTTATCTTTTTTTCAAATTTAATTTAATTTTAAATCAAATCGATCAGAATTCATAACTTTTACCCATGCAGCTATAAAATCTTTAACAAATTTTTCACTTGAGTCTTCACAGGCATAAACTTCTGCAAGAGCTCTTAGTTGAGAATTTGAACCAAAAATCAAATCAACCCTTGTTGCTTTCCATTTGGTTTTTTGAGTTTTTCTATCTTTTCCAACAAAAGTTTGTTCTGATTTATCTTCCTCTTTCCATGTAGTATTCATGTCTAATAGATTTACGAAATAATCGTTAGTAAGAGAACCAGGTTTATTTGTAAATACACCATAATTTGAACCATCATAGTTAGTATTTAAAACTCTCATACCACCTATAAGTGCTGTCATTTCTGGTGCAGTCAGACCCATTAGTTGTGCTTTATCAACCAATTTTTCTTCTGCTGAGACATTTGAAGCTCCGCCATTAAGATAGTTTCTAAAACCATCTGCCTGAGGCTCAAGAAGACCAAAAGAATGAATATCGGTTTGATCTTGTCTTGCATCTCCTCTACCTGCTGAAAATGGAACATTAACTTTATGCCCTGCCTTTCTAGCAGCCATCTCAATACCAACGCCACCTGCCAAAACAATTAAGTCTGCCATTGATACACTTTTCTTTTTGTTATCAAATTGATCTTTAATTTTATTTAAAGCTTTTACCACAGTTGATAATTTCTTAGGATTATTCACAGCCCAGCTTTTTTGCGGTTCTAGCATTACTCTTGCACCGTTAGCACCACCTCTTTTATCTGATCCTCTAAAAGTTGAAGCTGATGCCCATGCAGTAGAAACTAAATCTGAAATTGATATTTTTGATTTAGAAATTTTGTTTTTTAAATCTTTTATATCTTTTGATTTAAGTTTGTACTTTGGTTTATCAATTGGATCTTGCCAAATTAATTGCTCTTTTGGAACTTCACTACCCAAGTAACAAACTCTTGGGCCCATATCTCTGTGGGTTAATTTAAACCATGCTCGAGCAAATGCATCATGAAACTCTTTAGGGTTTTGATGAAAATGCTTAGTAATTGGTCCATAACTCGGATCAACTTTCATTGATATATCTGTTGTTTGCATCATTGGTGGATGAAGCACACCTTTTTGGTGCGCATCAGGAACCATTTTAATTTTTTGACCATTCTTCTTTGGAGTCCATTGATGAGCTCCAGCTGGGCTTTTTGTTAACTCCCAATCATGACCATATAAACAATCCAAATAACCCATATCCCATTTTGTAGGATTTTGAGTCCAAGCACCTTCGATACCGCTGCTTATTGTATCGACACCTTTCCCAGATTTATATCCACTATTCCATCCAGTTGACTGATCTTGAATTTTTGAAGCTTCAGGATCTGGACCTTTGTAAGACTCTGATGCAGCTCCGTGAGATTTTCCAAATGTATGTCCCCCTGCTACTAAAGCTGCCGTCTCATAGTCATTCATAGCCATTCTTCCAAATGTCTCTCTTATATCGTGTGCTGCTAATAATGGATCTGGATTTGCATCTGGACCTTGTGGATTTACATAGATTAAACCCATGTGTGAAGCTCCTAACGGCTGCTCCAAATCTCTTTTTCCACTATATCTTTCCACACCTAGCATTTCTTTTTCTGAACCCCAATAAATATCATCCTCTGGTTCCCAGATATCAGTCCTACCTGCGCCAAAACCAAAAGTTTTAAAACCCATGGAATCTAATGCTACGTTTCCAACTAATATAAATAGATCAGCCCATGAAATCTTTCTTCCGTACTTTTTTTTAATTGGCCATAAAAGTAATCTTGCTTTATCTAAATTCACGTTATCTGGCCAAGAATTAAGTGGAGCAAATCTTTGATTACCAGTACCAGCACCACCTCTACCATCACCAGTCCTATAGGTTCCTGCAGCATGCCAAGCTAAACGGATAAATAATGGACCATAATGACCATAATCTGCAGGCCACCATTCTTGCGAATCTGTCATTAATTTTTTTAAATCTTTTTTTAGCGCCTTAAAATTAAGTTTTTTAAATTCTTTTGCGTAATTAAATTTTTTATCCATAGGATTAGATAAATTAGAGTGCTGACTAAGAATTTTTAGATTCAAACTGTTCGGCCAGAAATCCCTTACTGTTTGACCCCTTCCTGCAGAAAACTTTGCAGGTGTACCTGCTCCCGTAAAAGGGCATTTGCTTAATTCGTTAGCTTTAAAAGATTTATTTTTAAAATTTTCAGTACTCATTTATTTTCCTATGATTAAATTAACTATATTTGTAGTTTATAATGGTTCTAAATAACTGTCAATTGGTTAATAATGACGCTCAGTAAGTTAATAGATTAATCTTCAAGTTTGACTAAAACTTCAATGGACTTAATTTTCTTTCCATTAATTTTTCTTTTAATGTCTATAGGTCCTACATCAGAGTTTTCTAGGTCAATTAATTTACCATCTTTCAAATCATAAAAATGATGATGATCGGTAACGTTTGTGTCAAAATAAGTTTGGTTTGAATTTATAGGAATTTGTTTTAAGTATCCTTTTTTTTCAAAAGCATGGACTGTATTATAAACTGTTGCTAAGGATATCTTATTATCAATTTTATCCTTAATTTTTTGCTCCAACTCATTTATTGTAAAATGAAATGTTTTTTCTGTATTGAACAGTACTTCACATATTTGGATTCTTTGTTTAGTGGGTCTTAATCCAGAATTTCTTAATTTTTCTATATATTTCACTATTTAAGTAAATTGTTAGTTAAAATTATTCTAAACTAGCATTATAGTTATATTATATGGTTTCAAAATCAAGTAAATAAGGATACTCAATTTTATGAAAAAAAACTCTTACTCATATGATGAGCTTATAAACTGTGGTGAGGGCAAATTATTTGGTCCTGGTAATGCAAAATTACCCCTTCCACCAATGCTTATGTTTGATAGAATTACAGAAATTAATGACAACAAAGGAACTTTTAAAAAAGGTTTATTAAAAGCTGAGCTAGATATCAAAAATGATCTTTGGTTTTTTGATTGTCATTTCAAAGAAGACCCTGTGATGCCAGGTTGTCTTGGACTTGATGCTATGTGGCAACTGGTTGGGTTTTATTTGGGCTGGATAGGAAAACCTGGGAAAGGAAGAGCGCTGGGAGTTGGAACAGTAAAGTTCACAGGTGAAGTATTGCAAAATGTTAAATTAGTAACATATGAAATTGAAATGAAAAAAATTATGTCGCCAGGTGGAACTACTGTTGGCCTAGCTAATGGTATTGTTTTAGCTGATGGAAAAAAAATTTACTCAGCAGATAGTTTGAAAGTAGGATTATTTAAGTAATGAGAAGAGTGGTAATCACAGGGTTGGGTATTGTTTCTTGTTTAGGTAATAACCAAGAAGAAGTACATCAATCACTTTTAAATTCAAAATCAGGAATCTCTTTCTCTGAGGAATATAAAGAACATAACCTTAAAAGCCATGTTCATGGAAAACCTAATATTAAACTTGAAGATCATGTAGATAGAAAAACCATAAGATTTATGGGTTCAGGTTCAGCTTATAATTATATTGCAATGAAAGAAGCAATTAAAGATTCAGGCTTAGAGGAAAATGAAGTTAGTAATTTTAAAACTGGAATTGTAATGGGCTCTGGAGGGCCGTCCATCGAAAATGTAATTTTAGCCGCGGATAAAACTAGAGCGAAAACTCCAAAATTAATGGGCCCATTTATTGTTCCAAGGACAATGGCAAGCACTGCCTCTGCTACACTTGCAGTTCCATTCAAAATTAAAGGAACAAACTATACAATGAGTTCTGCTTGTGCAACTAGTGGCCACTGTATTGGAAATTCTATGGAACTAATACAAATGGGCAAACAAGATATTGTGTTCGCTGGCGGTAGTGAGGAAATTCATTGGGCTATGACTGCAATGTTTGATGCGATGACTGCTTTATCTTCAAAATATAATGATGCGCCAGAAACAGCATCGAGAGCCTATGACAAAACTAGAGATGGGTTTGTAATAGCTGGTGGTGGTGGAGTTTTGGTACTTGAAGAATATGAACACGCAAAGGCTAGAGGAGCTAAAATTTATGCAGAATTAACTGGTTATGGAGCTACTTCTGACGGATATGATATGGTAGCGCCATCAGGCGAAGGAGCTGTAAGATGTATGCAAATGGCAATGGCCACTACAAAAAATAAAATTGATTATATAAATACTCATGGGACTTCAACTCCAGTTGGAGATATTACAGAATTAAATGCAGTAAAAAATACTTTTGGAGAAAATATCCCAAAAATAAGTTCAACAAAATCTTTATCGGGTCATCCATTGGGTGCTGCTTCTGTTCATGAGGCAATTTATTGTTTAATTATGATGAAAAATAATTTCATTGCAGGATCAGCAAACATTAACGAAATGGATGACGAAGCTAAAAAATTTCCAATTGTTTCAAAAACTGAGACAGGAGTAACTTTAAACACGGTAATGTCAAATAGTTTTGGTTTTGGTGGGACTAACGCAGCATTAATTTTTGAAAAGGTTTAATTATGAGTTTAATGAAAGGTAAAAAGGGATTAATAATGGGTGTTGCTAATGAAAGATCTATTGCCTGGGGCATCTCTCAAAAATTAGCTGAAGCAGGAGCTGAATTAGCATTTACATATTTAGGTGATGCTCTTAAAAAAAGAGTAATACCTTTAGCAGAAAAATTAAATTCAAAAGTGACATTTAGTTGTGATGTTGAAAAAAAAGAAGAAGTTGTAAAATTATTTGAAGATATCAAATCTAAATGGGGGGAAATTGATTTTGTTGTTCACGCAGTCGCTTTTTCTGATAAGTCAGAATTATCAGGTGAATATTTAAATACTACTAGAGAAAACTTTTTAAGAAGTATGTTAATTTCATGCTTTTCATTTACTGAAGTTGCAAAAGAAGCTTCAAAAGTAATGAAACAAGGTGGAGGTTTATTAACTTTAACTTATGAGTCTACTAAAGCAATTCCAAATTATAATGTTATGGGTGTTTGCAAGTCAGCTTTGGAGGCTAGTGTTAAATACCTAGCTAGAGATTTGGGTACTAAAGGCATGAGAGTAAATGCAATAAGCGCAGGACCTATAAAAACGTTAGCTGCATCCGCAATTGGCGATGCAAAATTCCTATATAAATGGAATGAAGACCATTCTTTTCTAAAGAGAAATGTGGATATCCATGATGTTGGAAATTCAGCATTATATCTATTGAGTGACCTTGCAAACGGAGTTACTGGTGAAATTCACTACGTAGATGCAGGATATAACAAGGTTGGCATGCCAGATCCTAAAAATATAAGTTAAATTTTTAATTTAAAACCCACCACGCCAATTGCTTTTATCATTGAATTGATCTTTTTCTTGTTTGGAAGTAGGCCTAAACAGATAATAAATCACAAATACCAAGCAAAATAAAAATATAGATATCTCCATAATTTTTTAAATCTACTCAGCTGCTTGTTTCATAGATAGTTTAACTTTACCTCTATCGAAACCAATCACTTTAACTTTTACTTCGTCACCTTCTTTTACAACGTCAGTAACTTTAGCAACTCTTTTATCAGCAAGTTCTGAAATATGAACTAGTCCATCTTGTTTTCCTAAGAAATTAACAAATGCACCAAACTCCATAATCTTCATTACTTTACCTGAATAAATTTTGTTTAATTCAGCTTTTGCAGTGATGTCTTTAATCATTTGAATTGCAATGTTTCTAGACTCCTCATCAGGAGCAGCAACTGTTACTACACCTTCATCATTTACGTCTACTTTAGCACCTGATTTTTCTACAATCTCTCTGATCGTTGCTCCACCTTTTCCAATTACAGCAGCAATATCTTTTTTATCAACATTAACTTGTTCCATTTTTGGAGTGTGTTTTCCAACATCAGATCTTGAAGCTGACAATGCTTTATTCATTTCACCTAAGATATGAACTCTTCCATCTTTAGCTTGGCTCAATGCCTGTTCCATAATTTCAAAAGTAATACCTGTAATTTTGATATCCATTTGAAGAGAAGTAATTCCATCTTTAGTTCCAGCAACTTTAAAGTCCATATCACCTAAGTGATCTTCGTCACCTAAAATATCTGATAGAACACTGAAATCATCTCCTTCTTTAATTAATCCCATTGCAATACCTGCAACTGGCTCTTTAATCGGTACTCCAGCATCCATTAATGCTAAAGAAGTTCCACAAACAGTAGCCATTGAAGAGGAACCATTAGACTCGGTAATCTCAGAAACTACTCTAAAAGTGTATGGAAATGATTCTTTTGTTGGCAATGAAGAATTGATTGCTCTCCATGCTAGTTTACCATGTCCGATTTCTCTTCTACCAGTCCCAATTCTTCCAGTCTCTCCAACTGAAAAAGGAGGAAAGTTATAGTGAAGCATAAATCGTTCTCTTTGCAATCCATCTAAGCTCTCTATTCTTTGTTCATCATCAGATGTTCCTAAAGTTGCAACTACAATTGCTTGAGTTTCACCTCTGGTAAATAATGCAGAACCATGCGCTCTTGGTAAAACACCCACTTCACATTCAATAGGTCTTACATCTGATAAACCTCTACCATCAATTCTATTTTTGTTTTTCAGTATATCTGTTCTAACAATCGATTTTTCAAGATTTTTTAATTGACTGTTAACATCTAGATCGGTGTAATTTTCATCTTCCTCATAAAGCTTTTTAGCTTTATCAGTAATCTCTGAAATTTGGTTTGACCTATCTTGTTTATCTCTTGTTGCAAAAGCTTTCTTTAGATCTTCTGTAAAAGTTTCTTCAATTTTTTTCTTAACTTCTGAAAGATCTTTCTTTTCAACAGTCCACTCAGGTTTTCTACATTCTTTTGCAAGTTCCTCTATCATTTTAATTACAGGAACAAAGCCTTCATGACCAAATTTAACTGCATTCAACATTTCTTCTTCGGTTAAACCGCTTGCTTCAGACTCAACCATAAGCACAGCATCTTTTGTACCCGCTACAACTAAATCTAATTTTGATTTTTCTAATTCTGCCTTAGATGGATTTAAAACATATTTTCCATCAATAAATCCAACCCTTGAAGCTCCAACAGGGCCCTTAAATGGCATTCCTGATATAGCTAATGCTGCTGATGAAGCAGTGATTGATAAAATATCTGGCTCATTTTCTTTGTCATAGGAAATTACAGTTGGTAACAACTGAACTTCGTTTTTAAATTCATCAGGAAACAAAGGTCTGATTGGTCTGTCAATTAATCTAGAGATTAATGTTTCACTCTCAGTTGGTCTTGCTTCTCTTTTAAAATATCCACCTGGAATTTTTCCGGCTGCATAATATTTTTCTTGATAATTTACAGATAATGGAAAGTAATCCATATCAGGATTTACTTTTTTTGCTCCTACTACTGTTGCTAGTACGACTGTCTCTCCGCATGTTGCGATTATTGCACCGTCTGCCTGTCTTGCTACTTTACCTGTTTCTAGACTTATCTTCTTTCCCGCTACTTCAATTTCCTTCTTATATACTTTAAACATTTCATTTCCATTTCGTTTCGTTCGTTTCGATCCATTCCGTTCTATCTATCTTGAATTCTATTTTCTTAAATTCAATTTCGACAGTACATTTTTGTAAGAATCCATCTTATTTTTCTTCAGGTATTCTAACAATTTCTTTCTTCTATTTACCGCTCTCAACAATCCAACAGATGAATGTTTATCCTTTTTGAATTGCTTAATATGTTTAGAGAGAGTTTCAATTTTCTCTGTTAGCAAAGCGATCTGTATCTCTGAAGATCCAGTATCTTTATCGTGCATTGCTAATTCTTGTGCCTTCTTGTTCATGCCTCTTTCTTCCTATTTATTTGATTGTTTTATTAAGTTTTCTATTTTTTCCGCATACTCAAAAGACTCATCTTTTCTAAAAAGTAATTTTGGTAAAAATTTCATAACCACTTTTTGTGATAAAATTTTTCTAATTAAAAATGAGTATTCTTTTAAAACATTTATAGTCTCCTCTGCATTTTTTCCTCCTAATGGTAGGACATATGCTTTGGCTATTTTTAAATCAGGGCTCATTCTTACCTCAGTAACTGTTATAGTATTAGTCTCTAAATTCGGCACCTTAGCCTCATTTCTTATAAAAATCATGCTTAAAGACTGCTTAATCATTTCGCCAACTCTTAACTGTCTTTGAGTTACTGGTTTTCCTATTCGATCTGACATTATATTGACCTCTCTGTAGATGTAACACTAAAAGCTTCTATTGTATCATTTTTTTGGAAATCCATATAATCCTTAACTGTAATACCACATTCCTGACCACCACTAACCTGTTTGACTTGATTTTTCTCTCTGAATATTGAAGAAACTTTTCCTGTATATATAATCGCACCATCTCTTATAATCCTTACGTCTGAAGTACTATTAATTTCTCCTTCAGTCACTTTTGATCCTGCAACTTTGCCCGCCCCTGAAACTTTAAAAATTTCCAAAATTTGAGCTATACCAGTAATTTTTTCTTGTACATCTGGTGACAATAGTCCTGACATCTTTTTTTTAATATAATCTAAAACCTCATAAATTATGTTATAAGAACAAATTTTTATCTTTTCGTTTTCAGCAAGTTTTTTTGCTTCTTTACTAGGTTTAACATTAAATGCAATTAGAACAGCATTTGATGCTTTTGCTAGAGTGACATCTGTCTCTGTTACCATGCCTATATCAGCTAAAATTATTTTTGGCTTAACTTCATCATGTGTAATCTGATTGACTGCGTTTTTAATTGCCTCCGAAGATCCATGCACATCTGATTTAATTATTAAATTAAGTTCTTTTGACAAGTTATTTGAAAAAGCAGACTCTTGTGTTGCAAAAGATAAAGGATTTTTCCTAACTTTTGTTTCTTGAGCTCTATTTTCGCTTAAAGTTTTAGCTTCTTTCTCAGTCTCTAGAACAATGAAATCATCTCCTGCTTTTGATGCACCATTAATTCCTAAAATTTCTACTGGTGTTGAAGGTGAAGCTACATCAATACTTTGACCTTTGTCATTTATAATTGCCCTAACTTTTCCCCATTTTAAACCACTCACAAAAAAATCTCCCTTTTTGAGCATTCCAGTTGTTACAATTATATTTGCAACTGGTCCTCTGCCTGTATCTATCTTTGACTCTAGTACAATACCGGTTGCTTTAGACTGAAAATCAGTCTTAAGATCTAATATTTCAGCTTGTAGAATTATTGATTCAACTAATTTATCTAAATTTTTTTTTGTTTTAGTTGATATTTCGACCATTAAAGTATCTCCGGATAAGTCTTCAGCGATTAATTCATGTTCTAATAATTGATTTTTTATCTTTTGTGGATCAGCTTCTGGTAAATCACATTTGTTTATTGCTACTACAATTGGAACATTAGCAGCTTTAGCGTGTTTAATTGACTCTACAGTTTGAGGCTTCACACCGTCATCTGCTGCAACAACTAATACAACTAGGTCAGTTAATTTTGATCCTCTTGCCCTCATCTCTGTAAAGGCTGCATGACCTGGGGTATCAATGAAAGTTAATTTATTACCTTGGCTTTCTATCTGATAAGCTCCTATATGTTGTGTAATCCCACCAAATTCTCCTGAAACAACATTTGCACTTCTTAAAACATCTAACACAGAAGTTTTACCATGATCAACATGACCCATAACAGTAACAATTGGAGGTCTGTTTTTTAAATTTTCAGTTCTTGAGGCTTTGATTTTTTGAATTATTTCCTCTGCTTTTTCCTCTCTTATTGGATTATGTCCAAATTCTTTTACTAAATATTCAGCAGTGTCAGCAGCAAGTGTCTGATTGATCGTGACCGTAACGCCCATTCCAAACAAGTGCTTGATTACGTTGCTTGATTGTTCGGCCATTCTATTTGCTAACTCTCTTACCGTTATAGCTTCAGGTATATTAATATCTCTTTTGATAGGTTTAAGATTATCTTTACTTTCGTCTTTGTTTTGAGTTTTATTTTCTTTTTCTCTTGCTCTTTTAACAGAGGCCAAGCTTCTCTCTCTTGCCTCAATCTCATCACTCAATGCTCTAGAAACTGTTAGCTTAACTTCCCTTTTTTTTGTACCTGATTTTAACTTTTTATCTTTCGTGCTTCCATCATCTTTAAGTCTTTTAGTAGCTCTTTGTTCTGCGAGTTTTCTTTTTTCAAAGTCATTAGGGTTGACTTGAAATTTCGTCGAAAGCTTTGATTTATTGGGCCTGAATGAACTACCTTTTTTAGAAAACTTATTTTGTGATTTTTCAATTACGACAGAATGTTTTCCTTGAGATCTTGTTGTTTCAAAATTCTTAAAAGATTTTTTTGGCTTCCCAGAAATTGTTAATTTTAATTTTTTGTTTTCCATAAGTCATTACTCAATCTTTATAAACTATTTCTCTAGCAGACATTATTAAATTATCCGCTTCCTCTTTTGATAATGCAAAGTCCTCAAGATAGCCCTCTATTTTTACTTTTGAACCTCTAACAATATCATATCCACCAGTCAATTCGTCAGAAGCTAAATCAGCAAAATTTTCTAAAGTTAATATTTTTTTTTCACCTAATGTAACTAACATTCCAGGTGTCATGCCCTTTAAGTTTATTAAAGATTCCTCAAGACCAAGTTCTTTTATTCTTTTCGAGATATCTTCTTGATCTCTCTCATAAAATTCTTTTGCTCTCTCAATTAGTGCTTTTGCTGTGTCTTCCTCAATACCTTCTATCTTTAGTAAGTTTTCAGTTGAGCTATCTTTTATATCATCAATTGTTGAAAAGCCTTCAGCAACAAGTAATTGTCCTAAAGTTTCATCTAACTCAAGATTTTTAACAAAATTTTCAGTTTTTTCTTTAAACTCAATCTGCCTTTTCTCTGAGTCCTCTTGATCAGTCATTATATTAATTTCGTAATTTAAAAGTTTTGTTGCCAATCGAACATTTTGACCTCTTCTTCCAATGGCTTTACTTAAATTTTCTTCAGTCAATATAACATCTAGTTTTTTCCTTTCTGTATCAACGTTGACTCTAAGTACATCAGCTGGGGAGAGTGCATTCGAGACTAAAATTGCTGGATCTTCAGACCAATTCACAATATCAATTTTTTCACCTTGAAGTTCATTGACTACTGCCTGCACTCTTGAACCTCTCATTCCTACACATGCCCCTACGGGATCTAACGAGGTATCAACTGCTTTTACGCAAATTTTTGCTCTGCTTCCTGGGTCTCTTGAAGATGATTTAATCTCTATAAGTCCATCATATATTTCTGGGACTTCTTGTATAAATAATTTTTCCATGAACTTTGGGTGTGCTCTAGATAAAAATATTTGTTGTCCACGTTGTTCTCTTCTTACATCGAAACAATATGCTTTTACTCTATCTCCAGCTTTAATGATTTCTCTTGGAATAAGCTCATTTTTTTGAATAATAGCTTCTGTTTTTCCTAAGTCGACTATAACATTGCCAAATTCCAATCTTTTTACTATTCCACTTAATATACTATCCTTTTTATCTATAAATTCATTAAATTGTCTATCACGCTCAGCATCTCTAACATTTGAGCTAATTACCTGCTTTGCTATTTGAGCTGCTATACGACCAAAATCAAATGAGGGTAATGGTTGTAATATTTCATCTCCAACTAATTTACCTTTGTTACTATCACTTAGGTTTACTGCATCTTCAAGTTTTATTTCTGTATTAGAATTTTCTGGATTTTCTGTAATTATCAATTTTCTAAAAATTTCTATGTTGCCACTATCTCTATCTATCAACACTTTTATTTCATTTTCTTGACCAAATTTAGATTTTGCAGCTTTAGCAATTCCAATCTCCATTGAACTAATAATAAGTTCTTTATCAATCGACTTTTCTAATGCAACTGCCTCTGCAATCCTTAATAATTCAAGTTTATCAGCTCTTTTATTTAACATATTTTTGTTTGCTCCAAAAAAAAATGGGCTCAAGCCCATTTTGTAAATATCAATAATGTAAGTGGAATATAGTAAAGTTTTTTTTTAATTCAACAAAAACTATTTTGAAAAAATGCTTGTTTTATCTATTTTTTCCCAAGAAAATGAGCCATTGCTTTCTGGTGCTCTCCCAAAATGACCGTAAGCAGAAGTTTTTTCATATATGGGTTTGTTAAGATCTAGCATCTCTCTAATACCTCTAGGACTTAAATCAAAATTTTCTTCGATTTTTTTTACAACGAATCTATTTTTTTCAAGGTCATTATCAAATAAATCTACATAAATAGATAAAGGTTTTGATACTCCAATTGCATAAGCTAACTGAATTAAACACTTATTTGCAATTTTTGAACCAACAATGTTTTTTGCGATGTATCTTGCTGCATAGGCTGCTGATCTATCAACTTTTGTTGGATCTTTCCCAGAAAAAGCCCCACCGCCATGAGGAGCTGCTCCTCCGTAAGTGTCAACTATAATTTTTCTACCTGTCAAACCGCAGTCTCCATCAGGACCACCAATAACAAAATTGCCCGTAGGATTAACATAAAACTCGTCATCATTAAAATCTTTAAGAAAGTTTTCAGGTATAGATTTCGATAAATAAGGTCTTAACAAATCTCTGACTTGTGATTGATTTATATCAGCGGAATGTTGAGAAGAAATAACAACAGATTTTACTTTTGAGGGTTTTCCTTCAGCATATTCAAACGTGACTTGGCTTTTAGAATCTGGTTCAATGTTTTTTAATTTTCCCGATTTTCTATCCTCGGCCATTAATCTTAAAATTTTGTGAGAAAAATGAATAGGCGCTGGCATTAATTCTTCTGTTTCATTACAAGCATAACCAAACATAATACCTTGATCTCCGGCTCCCTCATCTTTATTTTCACTGGAGTCAACACCCATAGCGATGTCTGTAGATTGAGAATGTAAATGACTTTCAATTTTAGTTGCTTCTCTCCAGGTAAACCCCTCTTGATCATAACCAATATCTTTAATACAAGCTCTAACTTTTTCAATTAATTCATCTTTTTTAACTTCTGGTCCTCTAACCTCACCTGCTAAAACAACTTTATTAGTAGTTGTTAAAGTTTCACATGCTACTCTAGAATACGGATCTCCAGAAATATAAGTATCAACAACCATATCTGAAATTCTATCTGATACTTTATCCGGGTGTCCTTCAGAAACAGACTCGCTAGTAAAAAGATAGTTTTTTAAATCACTCATTTTTTAATTCTATTAAATGAAAATATTAAAAAAATATACAATAAAATTACTATTGCAAAAATTTTATTTCCATATTTTGAAAATATTGTTGGCTCTAACTTTTTTGTTTCAAATAAATCAACAAAACTAGATTCATTTAAATCGACTTGTTTTTCAACAACTCCCAAGGGATTAACTATTGCGGCTATCCCATTGTTAGCAGATCTTAAAACATATTTGCCACTTTCAATAGCTCTATAAATACTGTGCACAAAATGTTGATGAGGACCTATAGACTGACCAAACCAACCATCTTCAGAAACATTTACAATAAAATCAAAATCTCTGTTATTAAAAATATTTCCGCTATAAATTATTTCATAACAAATAAGTGGTAATAGTCTTACTGAAAAATTAGTATTATTCACTTCTATAATATTTCTTTTTTCTCCTTTTGAATAAGATTGATAATTATTAGTAATTGTCTTTAATCCTATGAGGCTCAGCATTTTTTCAAAGGGTAAAAACTCACCAAAGGGAACCAGATTAACTTTGTTGTATGAATTCAATATTTCAAGATTGTGATTATAAATTGTTAATGAATTAAAATATTTAATAATTTGACCCTCTTTTTTGATATCAGTAATACCAATTGATAATATGTGATTTTCATTAAACTCATTCTCAAATAAAAATTTATATTCCTTTAGTTGATTTTTTGAAATGTCTGGCAATATACCCTCAGGCCAAATAAAAATTGTTTTTTCATTTTTTTGTGGAGAACTGATTTTAATGAGATCATTGATTACTGAAATAGGATCGGTATTTTTATAAAATCTATCAATACTAACATTTGAGCTTATAACTCTTAGTTTGTAATCTAATTTATTAGCCTCAATATTGTTGAATTTTTCTAATCGTTGAGATCCAAAAAAATAAAAACATAAGGTTATTATAAGAAATAAAATACAAACAATAATTTCTTTTTTGTTTTCTCTTAAGATTAAAAATGAAGTACTAGCAAAAAGAGAAATGCAAAAAAGATTAAAACTATAAGTGCCAATAATCGAAGTAATACTTAAAATTTCAATATAATTAGAAAAACTATAGGCAATTAAATTCCATGGAAACCCAGTCATTATTGTTCCTCTAATGAATTCAATTGTTCCAAATATTAGGGAAAAAAGAAAAAAGGAACTTAAATTTTTCTTTGGCTTCAGGATTAAAAATAAAAATGAGGCTAAACCATAAAATAAACCTAAAAAAGCTGGGATTAAAACTATACTTAAAGGAATTAAAAACTTAAAGCTTTCATCGAAAGTTAATGATATCGAAATCCAATAAAGATTACTTGTAAAATATCCAAGTCCAAATAACCAGCCATAGAGAAAAAATAACTTTTTGTTTTTACTTAGCTCAAAGATTTTTATCAAAAGAATATAGAGTAAACTAAAAGTTAAAAAATTAATTAGGATATAATTGAATGGGGGTAAGCTTAATGATGAAAAGGAACCTAGTAAAATTAAAATGATTGATTCAATATAAATTTTTTTTTTCAAATTAATTTATTTTAGATTTTACGTGATTATATATAAAATTTTCTTCTCTTAACATTTTAAAATAATCTTTGTTCTTTATGTGATTAAAACCTAAGAGGTGAAGAAAACCATGAATAAAAATTTTAATAGTTTTTTGTTTAAATAACTCTAAATCTTGAGATTTAGGCTTATTTAAATAATTATAACTAATTATTATATCTCCCAAATACATATTTTTTGAAAATTTAATTTTTTTATTGAATGGAAAAGATAAAATATCGGTAGATTTATTTTTATTTCTAAAATTTTTATTTAATTTTTTTATATTTTTATTGTTAGAAAGCAATAAACTCAATGATACTTTTTTGTTTGAAAATTTATATTTCTTTGGAAAAGCCCTACATATTTCTTTAAAAAAAATATCTGTATTTTTCAGTCTTTTTGACCACGCCTTCTCTTCTGAGAAGACACTAACTTTAATCATTATTTGAGTATGCTTTTACTATTTTTGATACAAGTGGATGTCTAACTACATCTGAGTGATCAAAATCAACTATTGATATCTCTTTTAAATGTCCAAGTAATTCTTTTGATCTTACCAATCCCGACATGTTTTTGTTAGGTAGGTCAATTTGGGTTGGGTCTCCGTTAACTACAATTTTTGAATTTTCACCAATACGAGTAAGAAACATTTTGATTTGAGTGTCGGTTGCATTTTGTGCTTCATCTAAAATTGCAAAGGAATTTTTAAGAGTTCGACCTCTCATAAAAGCTAATGGTGCTATTTCTATATCTCCAATTTCAATCATTCTTTGAATTTTTTCGAAATCAAAAAGATCATATAAAGAGTCATATAACGGTCTTAGATAGGGGTCTACTTTCTCTTTCATATCGCCAGGCAAGAATCCTAAACGCTCTCCAGCTTCAACAGCAGGTCTTGATAAAATTATTCTTTCAATCTTTTTCTCCAAAAGCATAGTCAAACCAACTGCAACAGCTAAAAACGTTTTACCTGTTCCTGCTGGTCCAGCAGAAATTACAATATCACTTTGTCTTAAAGCTCTGACATAATTCTTTTGTTTTTCAGATCTAGGAATTATAGATTTTTTAGGAGTTTTAATTATATCAGTTATATTATTGTTTTTTATTTTTTCATTAATCATAAATTTATCTACAGAAGAAAGTATATCTTTATTTTCGATATTTCCATTATTAATAAATTGGTTAACTAAAAATTGAATTGCATTCTTTACCTTTTCATTTGTTTCTGGATCTGATTTTATAAGAATAGAATTTCCCCTCGAATATAAACTGCATTTAGTGATTTTTTCAAGTTCCTGTAAATTTTTATTAAATTCACCAACAACACCCATTAACAAATCGTTATCATGAAATATTACACTTAAAGAATTATTGTCCGAGTAAACAAACTTTATTGCCTGATCAATATTTTTTTTTGTTATTCCACTCAAATTTACGCAACTTTCTGATTAGAACTATCTACAATTTCGCCAAATAAAGTACTTCTATTACTTTTACTAATTTTTACTTGCACAATTTTTCCAATATCACTTTTCTTACCATCAAAGATAACTGATGTCATGTGCTTAGATCTTCCAAATGTTTTAGTTTTATCTTCTGTGAAATTTTCAACTAACACTTCCACAATACTGTTTTCTAAAGACTTATTTTTTTGGATCTGATTTTTAAACAACTCATTTTGAATTATTTCTAACCTTTCAAATGAAGTTTTTTTATCAATTAATTTTAAATTTTCTGAAACAGTTCCAGGTCTAGGACTAAAAATATACGAGTAAGAATTTATAAACTTTACTTTTTTTATTAGATTTAAAGTATCTTCAAAGTCCTGATTTTCTTCCCCAGGGTAAGCAATTATAAAATCACTTGAAAATTCTATTTTTGAGTTAATTTCTTTAAGCTTATTAAATGTTTCGAGGTAATTCTCAATAGAATGATTTCTATTCATTAATTTTAATATTCTATTTGATCCACTTTGCACTGGTAAATGTACAAGTGGCATAAGTTTATTTGTACATTTATAAACTTCAATCAGGTCATTAGTCATATCTTTTGGATGAGATGTTGTGTATCTAATTCTTTTAATATCATTTAATTTTTCAATACTTAATATTAAATCTGATAATCGAAACCCATTACTTTCATAAGCATTTACATTTTGGCCTAACAAAGTTATTTCTCTTACACCGTTGTCTGCTAAATATTTTGCTTCTTCCAAAATTTGACTAGGTGGCCTTGAATACTCTGGTCCTCTAGTGTAAGGAACTACACAAAAATGACAAAACTTATCACAACCTTCTTGAATTGTTAAAAAAGATGAAACTTTTTCTACTTTAGTTTTTACTTTACTCAAATATTCAAATTTTGTAATCGCATCAAATTCTGTTTCCTCAAGTTTCATTTTTTTTTCAATGTAATTTAAAATTGTATCATTAATTTTATGATAAGCTTGAGGACCTATTACCAGATCAATGAAAGGCTCTCTATTAAGCATTTCTTGATTTTCTGCTTGAGCAACACAGCCTGCAATAATAACTAATGGTTTTTTTTTAAATCTAAAAATTTTTTTTACTCTACCTATTTCAGAATAGACTTTTTCTTTAGCTTTATCCCTTATATGACATGTGTTTAACAAATAACAATTAGCATCCTCGTATTTTTCTGTCTTCTCATAACCAATTTTTTTAACAGTATCTAATATTCTATTAGAGTCATACTCATTCATTTGACATCCAAAAGTTTTAATGAAAATTTTTTGACTCATTTATTGAGGCTTTTTTTTAACCCCATATAATTCCAATTTATGATCTACTAATTTATAACCGTATTTTTCAGCAACTTTTTTTTGAAGTTTCTCTATCTCATCATCAACAAATTCTATGATCTCGCCTGTTTTGATATCTATCAAATGATCGTGATGGCTCTCGATCATTGCTTCATATCTTGCCTTTCCACCTTTAAAATCATGTTTTGTTAAGATCCCAGCCTCTTCGAATAGTTTTACTGTTCTATAAACTGTAGCTATACTTATTTTTGGATCAACTTTCGAAACACGACTATAAAGTTCATCTACATCAGGGTGATCTGACTCTCCATACTCTGACTTTGACTCCGAAATTATTTTTGCAATAATTTTTCTTTGCTCTGTAAGTTTAACACCTTTAGCTAAACACTTTTGTTCAATTGTATCTGCTGCGTCTGTCATGCCTAATTCTAACTTATATAATAAGGTTTAATCAAATTTTTTTTGAGGTCAAATTTATCGCAAAGATGCGGTATATTTTCGTACTTTACATTCGTTTCATTCTCAAAGTCCTTAAAACTAAAACAATAATAGTCAATTTTTTTAATCATATGAATTGCTTTAATTGTTGATAAAGAATTTCTGATACCTGCAAAACTACCGGGACCTCTATTAATATAAATTGATTCGATATCACTAAACTCTAAATTATTATTTTTTAAAAAATCAGTAAGTAAAACAATTAGTTTTTCATAATTATTTTTGCTATTTTCATGGGTAACACTATAAGTATTATTATTAATGATCATAAAAAAAATATTATCCTTTGCAGCATCTATAATTAATTTATTCATTTTTTTAATTATATTGACTTTTAACTCAAACGCACAAGAAAATAATGTTAAATATTTTTCTAATGATGAGGGTGTGCTGTCTATTATGTACCATCGATTTAATGAATTTAAATATCCATCAACGAATATATCAATGGATATTTTCAAGAAACATGTTGAACTTATTTTGGATACAAACTTAACCTTTTATCATCCAAAGGATTTTGAAAATGAGTTTGATATTCCAAAAAAAGAAAAAAAGATTCTTCTTACTATTGATGATGCATTTCAGTCCTTTTATGATAATGCCTGGCCTTACTTGGAAAAAAATAAAATTCCATTTGTATTATTTGTTTCGACTGAACCTGTTGGTAACAAAGGATACATGAGCTGGGAACAAATTAAAGAAATTGAACGTAGTGAATTCGGGGTTATTGGGCATCACTCACACTCCCATGATTATTTAATTGATAAATCAGAGGAAGTTTTTTTAGATGACATAGAGTCATCAAATCGAATTTTTAAAGAAAAGTTAGGATATGTACCAACTTTATTTTCTTACCCATTTGGAGAATACTCAGGATTTATGAAAAATTATATATCTCGAAATTTCAAAATTGCATTTGGACAACACTCTGGAATTATTGACGTAAATAAAAATAAATTTGAACTTCCAAGATTTCCAATTAATGAAAAATATGGAGAAATTAAAAGATTTAAATCAATAATCAACTATTATCCTCTTGAATATAAAAACTTAGAACCTGAGGAAAAAAAATTATCAAAAGAGAATAATCCACCTAAATTTAAGGTAAGATTTTTTGATGATCAAAAAAATATTGAAAATATTAACTGTTATTCAAATGAAGGGGATAAATGGATGAAATCAAATATTAAACTTGTTGATAAAGAGCTCACAATAGAATTTAGAGAACCATTTTTACCAAGAAGAGGTCGAATTAATTGTTCTGTAAATGATAATGGTAAATGGAGGTGGTTTGGCACACAATTTATTATTAGATAATAAATCTTAAATTAAACTTTCTAACTCAATACTTGAAGGTAGTAGTTTTGCATCATCAAAATCTTTAAGATTATTTTGTTGAATAATCTTTTGTAAAACTTTCACATATTCATTTCCTGTTTCAGCATATTTATCTAAATACGTTGATAAGATCATACTGTCTAATGGTTCGCCCAGATCTCTTAATTTTGCTCTAGCTGATCTAAAATCTTCGTAACTTGAATGTGTATTTATATTTCTTTGATATGCTCTTACAGAAGCTTGCAATACATTAAATTTCATAACCTTGTGGCCTTCGTTTTTCTCTGCATCTTTTGGTTTTAATCCCTCTCCCGACCATGTCCATTGTCCAAATAAAGCATTCCCTTGTTGTGCAAATCTCGAAGTGCCCCAGCCTGTTTCTTTTGCGGCTTGGGCAATTGCTAATGAAACTGGAACTATATCCATTCTTCTTTTTAAGATTGATAAATCTTTTGAAGGTATACCATATTGTTTGTATTTTTTTTCTAACCATTTTTTCTCTGATTTTGTGTTATTACTCTTATTAATTATGCTGAATAATCTTTTTCTATCTAATTTAATGTTTTTATTTTCCTCCAAAATTAATGGCAATACTATTTGAATAAAGAATTCTTTTCTCTTTTTAACACTCTCTATCATTTTGATTTCTGCTGGAAGTAAAGTTAAAGCTATAGGCTTAACTAATTTTTTTTTTCTTACATCATCAAGCTTATAATCTGTGTCTTCAAAAAGCTGTTTAATCGTGGAAGCATCTAATCTTACTGTATCTGTTTCTTGATCATTTAAACTATAAATATCGATTAATAGATCATCCTCATTAAGTGTTTGGGAATTTGATGAATTTGAGGATTTTTTATTAAGAGTGTATGCAAGTATTGCTTTTGAATTATTTTGAATTCCAGCCGAACTTTCAATTTTATTGCTGGTAAAATTAACAATAATCGGCAAAGAATAAAAAAATAAGATAACAAGTACACTACTTAGAATAATTCTTGGAAGTGAACTTAGGTTATTTTCATCAAAAACTCTAAATGGTTTTATTCTATTTTTTTTAAAGATTTTTCTCATATATTAAACAGCTTCAACTTTTTTAACCTCTGGCAAATAATGACATAAGAGATTTTGAACACCTTGTTTTAAAGTCATTGTTGAACTAGGACATCCAGAACAGCTTCCTTGTAGTTGAACTTTAACAACTCCATCTTTAAACTCTTTAAATTTAATATCTCCTCCGTCTCTTGCAATTGCTGGACGAATTTTCTCCTCAAGTAATTGGATTATTCTTTTCTCAATTTCATCAAAACTATCATTTTGTTCGTTTAGATCTTTACTTATGACATATTCTTTTCCTGATGCATAAAATTCATTAATATGTGAAACCACTATATGCTTGATATCGTCCCAAGAATTTTCATCACGTTTATTAACTGAAATAAAATCTTTACTTAAAAAAATTCCCTCTACACCATTGATTGAAAGAATATTTCTAATTAGCTCATTATTTACATTGTCATTTTTATTTACTTCAAATGATCCTGCACTTGAAACAACCTTGCCTGGTATAAATTTTAAAGAATTAGGATTTGGTGTAATCTCAGTCTGAACAAACATAAATTATATATAAGCAATATTTTTAAAAATGGTACCGCTTTATGAAAATATCCTCAAAAACCGACGATTTCATGAATTTTTTTTATTTTTTTTGAGGCAATTTCATTAGCTTTCTCGTATCCATCTTTAAGTATTTTTTCTAAAAAAACTTTATCATCTAATAGCTCTTTAATTTTTAATGAGATTGGATTAATTTCATTAACAACTATTTCTGATAATTTTTCTTTAAATTCTGAAAAATTTTTTCCAGCAAATTCATCAATCGTTTTTTGGAGTGTATTATTCATCAAACTTGAATAAATACCAATTAAATTTTTAGCCTCAGGTCTTTTGTCTAACTCTTCAATTTTGCTAGGTAAAGGCAAAGTATCAGTTTTTGCTTTTTTAATTTTATTTATTATTTGATCTTTATCATCAGTTAAGTTTATTCTACTCAAGTCTGATACCTCTGATTTACTCATCTTTTTAAGACCATCCTTTAAACTCATAATTCTAGAAAATTCTTTTTTAATTAAAGGTTCAGGGACTATAAAAAAATTTTCGATTTTATAATCATTGTTAAATTTTTGAGCTATATCACGACATAACTCCAAGTGTTGTTTTTGGTCATCTCCAACGGGTACATGAGTTGAGTCATATAATAAAATATCAGCTGCCATTAAAACAGGATACGAATAAAGACCGATACTTGCTTTTTCTTTATCCTTGCCAGCTTTTTCCTTAAATTGAGTCATCCTATTTAGCCATCCCATTCTGGCAACACAGCTTAAAATCCACGCTGCCTCTGAGTGAGCGCTCACTTGAGATTGATTAAAAATTATACTTTTTTTAGGATCTATTCCACTAGCAACAAATGTAGCTACTGTCTCATGTATATTTGATTTTAAATCTTTTGGGTTTTGGCTCACCGTTATTGCATGAAGGTCAACTACACAAAAGATACACTCATTTTGAATATCGTTATTTAAATCAACAAAATTTTTTATGGCACCTAAATAATTTCCTAAATGAAGATTTCCCGTAGGTTGAACACCGGAGAAAATTTTTTTTTTCATATTCTAATACTTTAATTTAATATCTTGGTAATTAAAAGCTTTGATAAAATATGACACTGCGAAATAAAAAATTATTGTGAATAAAACACATAATAATAAATAAGCAGACTTGAAGAAATAGGCATAACTCAATTGATTTTCAAATAATAAGATCAAGTATTGAAAGAAAATACCCATTATAATTGATGCAAAAATTATCTTAACAAATTGTTTAAAAAAAGTTTTGTTAAATTCAAATAAGTTATTATTTTTTAAATAAATAAATAATATTAAAGAATTAAACCATGAAGATATGGTCGTTGCTATAGGAATTATTATAAAACCAATATCTTTAAAAAAGTAAACACTTATCAAAATATTTAGTAAAACAGAAACTAAGGAAATATAAAATGGAGTTTTAGTATCTTGATTTGCAAAAAAAAATGTCGAAAAAACTTTTATTAATGCGAATGCTGGGAGTCCTAGACCAAAATAATAAAGTGCTTTTGATGCATTGAGAACAGATTCCATTGTAAAAGAACCATATCCAAATAGAGCTGAGATTATTTGTTCAGATCCTATAACCAACGCTACAGATGCAGGTATGCTTAAAAACATACTTAGCTCTAATGCTTTATTTTGAATTAATAATATTTTTTTCTTTTTTTTTTGATGAACATGCTTTGAAAGCTGAGGTAAAACAACAATGCCAATGGCTATACCAGCTATAGCTAAATTAATCTGATATATCCTATCTGCATAATATAAGTATGATACAGCACTTGCCTGGAATGAAGCTATAATTGTTCCAACCAAAATATTTATTTGGGTAACTCCTGAAGAAAAAATACTAGGTAATAATTTTTTAAAAAAAATTTTTACTTTATTAGTAATTTTAAATTTAAGATCAAAATCTATAACATAATATTTTTTTACAAATCTATATAAAAAAATTAATTGCAATAATCCTGCCAAAGAAATTCCATAAGAAAGATAATAAATTAATTCATCACCTAAATATCTTCCAAATAATAAAATGAATATTAAAACTATATTTAATACAATTGGCGCTGCTGAAGCAGCAGCAAATTTATTATGTGAATTCAAAATTGCACCAAAAAAAGAGGATAAACTTACGAATAATAAAAAAGGGAATGTAATTCTTGTTAAATTAGTTGCTAATTCAAATTTTTTAATGTCTTCAACAAAGCCTGGAGCTATTAATCCTACAAAAATTGGCATGAAAATTTCAATTATGAGGACTAAAAAAAATAAAACTAAGAATAATAAATTAAAGACATCGTTGGCAAATTTATTTGATCTTGATTTATTTTTAACTATTTCAGACATGTAACTAGGCACAAAAGCTGAATTGAAAGTTCCCTCAGCAAAAAGTCTTCTAAAAGTGTTCGGTATTCTAAATGCTACAAAAAAAGCATCCGCCAAAAAACTTGTTCCAAGAAAAATTGCTATTAAAACATCTCTCAAATATCCAAGTAATCTGCTGATAATAGTATAGAAACCAAAAGTCCCTGTTGACTTAACTAAATTCATAAATCATATTAGTCTTAAATTTACCTCATTTGTACACCTAATTAAGCTAAATGAAAAAAACTAAAATTGATCATTATACAGATAAAGAAGCTTTAGATTATCACCGTCATAATAAGCCAGGCAAGATTGAGATCTCATCCTCAAAAAATATGACTACAAAAAGAGATCTCGCTTTAGCTTATTCGCCAGGGGTAGCGGCACCAGTAAAAGCCATAAGTGAAAACCCAGAAACTGCGTTTGATTATACAAGTAAAGGAAACCTTGTTGCAGTAATAAGTAACGGTACCGCAATTTTAGGTATGGGTAACTTAGGAGCCTTAGCCTCAAAACCTGTTATGGAAGGAAAAGCAGTATTATTTAAAAGGTTTGCTGATATCGACTCCATTGATCTTGAAATTGACTCGCAAGATCATAACGAGATAATTAATAGTATTAAAAATTTTGCTCCAAGTTTTGGGGGCATTAACTTAGAGGACATTGCAGCCCCCGATTGTTTTGTTATTGAAGAAAAACTAAAAGAAATTTTAGATATCCCTGTCTTTCATGACGATCAACATGGTACAGCGATTATAACTACAGCCGCATTAATTAATGCACTTGATATTACCAAAAAAAAAATTAACGAAGTAAAAATAGTTGTAAACGGTGCAGGGGCATCTGCAATGGCATGTGCAAATTTATTTAAAAAAAGTGGCGTTCCACAAAATAATATTACAATGGTTGATAGAACAGGGGTAATCTATAGAGGACGAGAAAATTTAAACCAGTGGAAATCAGCTCATGCTATTGAAACCAAAGATCGAACTTTAAAAGATGCAATAAATAATGCAGATGTTTTTTTAGGTTTATCAGCAAAAGGTGCTTTGACAAAAGATATGGTTAAATCAATGGCGAAAAATCCTATCATATTTGCTTGTGCAAATCCCGATCCAGAAATCAAACCAGAGGAAGTTGCAGAGGTAAGAAATGATGTCATCATGGCTACTGGAAGATCAGATTATCCAAACCAAGTAAATAATTTGATTGGCTTTCCTTACATTTTTAGAGGTGCATTAGATGTAAGATCCAAAACTATAAATGAGGAAATGAAAATCGCTGCAGCTCACGCGATTGCTAACCTAGCAAAAGAAGAGGTCCCGGATGAGGTTGTTGCTGCAATGGGAGGTGAAAGACCACATTATGGAAAAGATTATATAATTCCCTCAACATTTGACCCAAGACTTATAAGCGTAATTCCAGCTGCTGTAGCTAAAGCAGCGATAGATACTGGTGTTGCTAGAATTAATATAAAAAATTTTGATGACTACAAAGATCAATTAAGACAGAGATTAGACCCAACAGTTACGATCATGCAGGGTGTAAATAATTATATAAAGAAAAAACCTAAAAAAGTAATCTTTGCGGACGGTGAGGATGAAAATATGCTTAAAGCGGCAATAGCATTTAAAAACTCAAACTTAGGAATACCAATTTTAGTCGGCAAAGAGGATCTAATTAAAAATCAACTAAAAAAGATAGGTTACAGCGAAAATTTTGACATAGAAATTATTAATTCAAAAGATAATAAGAAAAGAGAAAAGTATACAAAATATCTTTTCGAAAAACTTCAAAGAAACAAGGGTATGCTTGAGCGTGATTGTGATCGTTTAGTAAGAAATGATAGAGTTGTTTGGTCATCTTGTATGGTAGCATGTAAGGATGCTGATGCGATGGTGACTGGAAATACTAGGAGATATTCTTCATCACTAGAAAAGATAACTCAAGTTGTAGATCCTAGAGCTGGGGAAATTATGTTCGGTCTTAACTTGATAGTTAATAGAGGAAAAACAATTTTTATATGTGATACATCTGTCATTGAATATCCTGATGCAAATCAATTAGCAGAAATGGCGAAATCAGCAGCTAGAGTAGTTAGATTATTTGGATTTGATCCCAAAGTCGCTTTCTTATCTCATTCTACTTTTGGAGAGCCAGCTACTGTCAGAACAAAAAGACTAAGCGATGCGGTTGAAATTTTAAAGAAAGATAAAGTTGATTTTAAATTTGATGGAGAAATGCAGCCAGATGTTGCGCTGGAAGAATTATATAAAGAACTTTATCCATTTTCAGAAATTGTAGGAAATTCGAATGTCTTGATAATGCCTAGCCAACATAGTGCAGCTATTTCATATAAAATGATAAAATCAATGAGTAGAGCAAAAGTTATCGGACCTTTGTTAATTGGTTTGGGCCTTCCAATAGAGATTGCTCCTTTAAGAACTTCTACATCAGAAATTATTAATCTTGCATCTATTGCAGCATATTCTTCAGATGTAATTGAATATAAAAATGATTAATTTTTTTGTATTCTTAAATCATCAACAATTAAAATACTTGCTATAACATCCTCGACATCTAAAATTTCTTTAGCTTCATTTATTACTAACTCTTTTTCATCTGGTGTTAAAGCGATACCATAAACATAAATTTTTTTTTTATATGTATCTATCTGGTAGTTGGTAGCTTTTATTTCTTTGTTTAAAATTAAAGCTGTCCTTAATTGTGAAGTAATCAAAATATCTTTTGCTGACTGTTGAAAATTAAATTTTTCTTTAATTTTAATATCATTTCTTACAGATCTTACTCCTTCTGTTTCCCAAGCTAATTTTGTTATTTTTAGTTTTTCTTCTGGGTTTTCAACTTTACCAGTTAAGAAAATCCTTCCATCTAGAACTTTTGAATTAATGGATAAAAAATATTTTTTATCCATTAATACTAATCTTGCTGATAAGTTTTTTTGCATTATAGAGTCATCAATCTGAGTTCCTAAAGATCTTGGGTCTAAGGCAACAGACACTCCAGTGCCAAAAATTCCCTTTGAGGAAACACCAACACATCCTGATAAAAATAAAGTAATTAAGAATAATATTAGAATTTTAAACTTCATTTTTTATTTTAAGACAAAAATTATAAATTTTTTTTTTGGGAACTCTGCTATTTTGAGAAATTACATTTACAATTTCTTTTATGCTTAATTTATTAATCATTCCCTTGATGTTATTCTTATCTGATTCACTTAACAAAAGAGAATCTTTTTTTATCTTTTTTTTTTCAGATATCACAATGGTTAACTCTCCTTTTAAATTTTCATCGAAAGTCTTTAAATCATCCACCTTATATCTTAAATATTCTTCATAAAATTTAGTCATTTCTCTGCAAATCAAAATTTCCCTTTCAGAAAAATTTTCTTTTAAAAATGAGATAATCTTATTAATTTTTTTCGGTGATATAAAAAAAACAATGCTGACATCTAGTTGTGACAAAGATTTAAGATCATTTTTAATTTCTTTCAATTTTGTTGGAAAAAAACCATAAAAAAAATATTTTTCAGAAAAACCACTAATTGATACAGCTGTACTGACCGCTGAAGGTCCTGGTAATGGATAAATATCTATTCTTTCTTCAACACATTGTCTTATCAAGATGGCTCCTGGATCAGATATTCCTGGTGTGCCAGCATCTGATATAAGGGAGACGATTTTATCATTTCTCAAATGATTAATAATTAGAGATAAATTTTTCTTCTCATTAAATTTGTGATTAGGTAACAATTTTGATTTAACCCCAAACTTTTCCATCAATTTTCTCGAAATTCGAGTATCTTCACACAGAATAAAATCGGACTTTTTTAAAATTTCTATTGCTCGATAAGTAATATCTCCTAAATTTCCAATTGGTGTGGGTATTATATATAGACCTTTTTTAATTTGTTTGTTTTCAAATTTAGGATTTATAGTCATAATTATACAATACTAAAATTGTATAAATCATTAAATGAATAAATTTTTAAAACTTCTTTTTTCCGTATTTTTAGTTTTGTTATTTGAAACGTCTGTTTCATATGCTGAAGAAACAAAAATAAAGATTGGGGTATTAGCACCACTATCAGGAGAAAATGCTTCCATAGGAAAACAAATACTTAATTCAATAAGAATGGCTTTGATTGATATAAAGAATAACAATATAGAGATATATCCTAAAGACACCAGATCAGATCCTGAAATAACATTACGTTCAGCTTTAGAATTTGAAAAAATGGGGATATCACTAGTAATAGGTCCAGTTTTTCATAAAAATTTATTATTTTTAGATAAGGTAAAGAATATTACCTTTTTATCTTTAACAAACAAAACTTTAGATCTTCATAAAAATATCATAAGCAGTGGCATTAACTCATCATCACAACTAAATACAATTAAAAAATTTTTAGAAAAGAGTGAAATAAAAAAAACAATTTTTTTAATTCCCAATTTAAATTATGACCTAGAGATCGAGAAAGGAATTAAAGAGTCAAAGATAAAATTTTTTAGACAACACAATTATGATGTTGACCCCACTAAACTAACAAAACAAATAGAGAAAATCACAAACTATGGTATAAGAAAGCAAAACTTATTGGATGAAATATCACGAGTTGAAAATACTGATGATCCAAATAAGGAAAAAATTATAGAAAATCTTGAAAAAAAATACACTCTTGGAAATGTAAAATTTGATTCCGTTATAATTACAGATTTTGATGAAAGTTTAAAAAGTGTTATTACTTCATTGCTGTATACCGACGTATCACCAAAAAATAAATATATAATTACTTTGAACCAATGGTTTGATGAAAGTTTATTAAAAGAAAAAAATTTACAACCAATTTATTATCCTTCAATTAACAAACAAAATTTGGATGATTTTACTAATAAATTTTTTAAAAAATTTAATTACAAACCAAATTATTTGTCTTTATTAAGTTATGATCTAATAGGATTAATATATTACCTATCACTAAAAAATGAAACTTTAGAAATAAGCAAATCATTCAAAACTCAAAATACATTTAAAGGAAAAATAGGGGTCTTTGAAATAAAAGATAATAAAATTAACCATCAATTAAATTTTTATGAAATTAATGATGGTAAACTTAAAGAAATTTTTTAATTTTTTTGAATGCAATTGACCTATGATCAATTTTATATTTACTAGATAACTTCATTTCACCAAAAGTTTGTTTCTTTTTTTCGGGAATAAAAATTGGATCATATCCAAAACCATTTTTTCCTCTAACTTTGTTTGAAATATAACCTTCAATTTTTCCAACTACACTTGCAATTATTTTATCTAAATAACAAATCGATAACGCACACACAAATCTCGCTTTAATTTTTTTGGCTTTCCAATTTTTATCCTTTTTATTTAATTCTCTATACACTCTTTTAATCGCTTTACTAAAATCTCCTTTAGATCCCGCCCATCTGGCTGAAAAAATTCCAGGTCTTTTATCCAAACAATCTATTTCAAGACCAGAGTCATCAGCAATACAAACTAAATTAGATTTTTTTGAGAAATACTTCGATTTAATTATTGAGTTTTCTTTAAATGTTTTTCCATTTTCAGCTGGGCTTTTAAGCTTAAAATCTGATGTAGAAAAAATCTTAATTGATTTTGGTAATAAACCCTTAATTTCCTTAAGTTTTCCTTTGTTATTTGTGCCAATTAATATTTTTGATATTTTTTTTTTTAACATCTAGAAATTCCTAAATTTCTTACCATATATGCTTCTATGGAAAAAGACCAAAAAGAGAATATTCAAAACGAAAATTTAGCTAAGGAAGAAAATAATCAATCTCCTCAACCTCAGGAGCAAACGGATGATCATAATAAAAAAGAGGAAGAAGAAAAAAAAGAATTAACGCCAGAAGAAAAAATTTTAGAGCTTGAAGATAAACTAGCTAGGACATTTGCTGAAATGGAAAATCAAAGAAGAAGGTTTGAGAAAGAAAAGGAAGATGCTTTTGAATACGGTGGTTTTTCATTTGCTAAAGAAGCGCTTAGCCTTATAGACAATTTTGAAAGATCCAAAAATATTCTAGAGAGTGATGAGAAGTTGAAAGACTCTGAGGCACTTAAAAAAACTTTAGAGCATTTTGATATAATTCATAAAGATTTAATGTCTATATTTAACAAAAATAATATTAAACAGATTGATAGTTTAAATAAAAAATTAGATCCAAACTTTCACCAAGCAATGATGGAAATCGAGGATGATACAAAAGAGCCGGGAACTATAATTCAAGAAATTCAAAAAGGTTTCACGATTAAAGATCGATTACTAAGGCCCTCTTTAGTTGGCGTAGCTAAGAAAACTCAAAAAAAAGCAGCCAAAACAGAGGAAACTAAAGAGAATTTGGAGACCAAATAATGATTAGAACAGCTTGTAGAATTAAAAATAACACTTATATGACGAGGAGAATTAATAATTATGAGTAAAATTATTGGAATAGATTTGGGAACTACAAACTCTTGTGTGGCTATAATGGAAGGTAGCCAAGCAAAAGTTTTAGAAAATGCAGAAGGTGCTAGAACAACACCCTCTGTTGTTGCCTTTACTGAAGAAAAAGAAAAATTGATAGGACAACCAGCTAAAAGACAAGCTGTAACAAATCCTGAAAATACCATCTTTGCAGTTAAAAGATTAATAGGAAGAAACTTTGATGACCCAACTGTTAAAAAAGATATAGAGGCAGCTCCGTTCAAAATTGTTAATTCAGAAAAAGGAGATGCGTGGATAGAATCTAAGGGAGAAAAATACTCTCCTTCTCAAATTTCAGCTTTTATTTTACAAAAAATGAAAGAAACAGCAGAAAAATATTTGGGCCAAGCTGTTACAAAAGCTGTAATTACTGTGCCTGCCTACTTTAATGATGCTCAAAGACAAGCAACAAAAGATGCTGGTAAAATTGCAGGTCTAGAAGTTTTAAGAATTATAAATGAACCTACTGCTGCATCATTAGCTTATGGTTTAGATAAAAAACAAAATAAGAAAATTGCAGTTTATGACTTAGGTGGTGGAACATTTGATGTTTCAATACTTGAGCTTGGTGATGGAGTTTTTGAAGTTAAATCAACTAATGGAGATACATTTTTAGGCGGTGAAGATTTTGATAATTCTGTAGTGGAATATTTAATTGCTGAGTTTAAAAAAGATAATGGAATAGATTTAAAATCAGATAAGCTTGCTCTTCAAAGATTAAAAGAAGCAGCTGAGAAAGCTAAAATTGAATTATCTTCAGCTGAACAAACTGATATAAATTTGCCGTTTATCACAGCTGACAAAACAGGTCCAAAACATATCAATTTAAAACTTACAAGAGCAAAACTAGAAGCATTAGTTGAAGATCTTATAGCAAGAACAATGCCACCTTGTAAAACTGCATTGAAAGATGCTGGTATCACAGCAAATGAAATTGATGAAGTTGTTATGGTTGGTGGAATGACAAGAATGCCAAAAGTAATTGAAGAAGTTAAAAATTTCTTTGGAAAAGAACCTAATAAAAGTGTTAACCCTGACGAAGTTGTTGCAATGGGTGCCGCTATTCAAGCAGGTGTTCTTCAAGGAGATGTGAAAGATGTATTATTATTAGATGTAACACCTCTCTCTCTTGGAATTGAAACTTTAGGGGGAGTGTCTACAAAGTTAATTGAAAAAAATACAACAATACCTACAAAAAAAAGCCAAGTATTTTCAACTGCTGAAGATAATCAACCTGCTGTTTCTATTAGGGTATTACAAGGTGAAAGAGAGATGGCAGCTGATAATAAAATTTTAGGAAACTTTGAGCTTGTTGGAATTGCACCAGCTCCTAGAGGTGTTCCTCAAATTGAAGTTACATTTGATATCGATGCAAATGGTATTGTTAATGTTTCAGCAAAAGACAAGGGTACCGGTAAAGAACAGAAAATTCAAATTCAAGCTTCAGGTGGTTTAAGTGATGAAGAAATTGAAAAAATGGTTAAAGATGCTGAAGCTAATAAAGATGCTGATAAAAAGAAAAGAGAATCGGTAGATGTAAGAAATCAAGCAGACACCTTAATACACTCTACAGACAAAAATCTTAAAGAACACGGTTCTAAAGTATCTGATGCTGACAAAAAAGCTATTGAAGATGCTTCAGGTCAACTGAAAGAGGCTCTTAAAGGTGAAAACACAGATGATATCAAGAAAAAGACTGAGGCATTAGTTCAAGCTTCAATGAAACTTGGAGAAGCAATATATAAATCACAACAAAATACAAAACCAGATTCTAATAAAGATGATGGTAAAGATGATAAAGGAAAAAAAGAGGATAATGTTGTTGATGCTGATTTTGAGGAAGTAAAAGACGAGAATAAAGAAAAGAGCGCTTAACATACATTTATCTGTCCGGGGTATTAAATGGCAAAAAGAGATTATTATGACGTCCTCGGCGTAAATAAAAGCGCATCCCCTGAAGAATTAAAATCTGCATATAGAAAGTTAGCTGTAAAATATCATCCAGATAAAAATCCGGGCGATAAAGGAGCTGAGGAAAAATTTAAGGAAGCAAGTGAAGCCTACGGCATTCTATCTGATAAATCTAAAAAAGAAAATTATGATAATTTTGGTCATGCTGCCTTTGAAAATGGTGGCGGTGGACAAGGTGGATTTGGAGGTTTTGGGGGTTTTAGTGGTGCAGATTTTTCAGACATATTTGAGGATTTTTTTGGCGACTTCGGCGGTGGAAGAAGAAGTTCTAGAGGAAGAAGCTCAAATAATAGAGGCTCAGATCTAAGATATGATTTATCAATTACTTTAGAAGAAGCCTACTCAGGTAAAAAGCAAAATATACAATTTTCAACATCAGAAAAATGTAACACATGTAAGGGAAATGGATCTAAGCCTGGGTCTAGCCCTGACAGATGTACTTACTGTGGAGGAAACGGTAGAGTTAGATCTAATCAAGGTTTTTTTACAGTTCAACAAACGTGTCCTCAATGTGCTGGTAGTGGGGAAGAAATAACCAATCCCTGCTCAGACTGTAATGGACAAGGAAACACTCAAACTTCAAAAAAAGTATCTGTCACAATACCAAAGGGAGTTGATGACGGTACAAGAATTAGACTTGCTGGCAAAGGTGAAGCAGGGACTAGAGGGGGTGCTAGTGGTGATTTATATTTATTTATAAATGTAAAATCTCACGAGTTATTTAAAAGGTCAGATGTAAATTTATTCTTTGAGTTTCCAATTTCAATAGCAGACGCAGCACTTGGTACAACAATAGAAATACCAACAATAGATGGTAAAAAAGCAAAGATAAAAATACCTGATGGAACTCAAGATGGTAAACAATTTAGACTGAAAGGCAAAGGTATGCCCTTTATGCGTAGGGGAGATTTTGGAGATTTATATGTACAAATAAAAACTGAAGTTCCAGTATATTTAAATAAAGAACAAAGAAATCTTTTAGAAAAATTTAGGGAAATAGAAAACGAAAAATCTAATCCGAGTATCAAAAAATTTTTTCAAAAAGCAAAAGATTTTTGGAAAAGTTAATAAACTCAACTTTAGTTCATCAAAAATGAAATTTAAGTTGAAATAATTAATACCTAGTTTAATAAATAAATATGATTATCTGGATTGCCTCATATCCAAAAAGTGGAAATACTTGGGTTAGATCTTTTATAACTGCTTACTATTTTTGTGAAAACGGAATTTTTGATATAAACAAATTAAATTTAATAGAAGATTATCCAAATAAACAATTTTTTAAAGAAAAGGTCAAAAGAGGTGAAATTCATAAACACTGGGAAACTTCACAAAAAGATATTCGTGATCAAAAAAAAGTGAAATTTTTAAAAACGCACAATTCTTTAATTACTGCATTTGGAAATGACTTTACAAAGCCTGAGTATTCCTTGGGAGTTATATATGTGATCAGAGATCCAAGAAATGTAATCACTTCAGTTAAAAATCATAATGATTTAGACTCATATGACCAAGCACTCAAGTTTATGCAAGATGAAAATAAAGTATTAGAAGACTACCCACATCTCAAGAATTATGCAAAAACAAATATCATAAATTCATGGAGAATTAATTACCGTTCGTGGTTAAGTAACAAGTCTTTTCGAAGAGTTACGATTAGATACGAAGATATGGTTAAAAATCCAACTCAAACTTTTGAAAAACTAGTTGTTTTTGTTAATACCTTAATGAGATTTGATAATAAAATTGATCAAAAAAAACTTAATAATGCTATTGATACGACTAGCTTTAAAAGTCTACAAAACATAGAAAATTCGGGTAAGTTTGGTGAAAACGTATATTCTTTAAAAGACAATAGAAAAATTAAATTCTTTTATCAAGGACCAGAAAATGACTGGAAAAAAAATCTTGATGAGAACATGATAAAAAAAATGAACGAATATTACCAAAATGATTTAAAATTCTTTCGATATGAAAACTAAAAAAATAAATTTAACAATTACAGGATGTCTGGGTAGAATGGGACAGCAATTAATCAAATCTGCAAGTAAAGATAAAAGGTTTAAAATTAATAGTCTCACAGAAAATAAGTTACAAAGAAAAAAAATCCTTGGTATTTTACCAAAACTAAATAGTTCTGAAGCCTTTAAAAAAAGTGACGTTATAATAGATTTTACAATTCCAAAATGTACACTTGAAGTTCTTAATATTGCTGCCAAACAAAAAAAAAGAGTGATAATAGGGACTACAGGTTTCTCTTTAAAAGAGGAAAATATAATAAAAAAAATTTCAAAAAAAATTCCAATTCTCAAAGCTGGAAATATGAGTCTTGGAATTAATCTTTTGATGTATTTAACAGAGATTGCATCCAAATCTCTAGGTAATAATTTTCTAAGTAAAGTTTTTGAAGCTCATCATAAATTTAAAAAAGATCATCCTTCTGGTACAGCATTAATGTTAGGCCAGGGTATTGCCATAGGAAAAAACAAAAATTTCTATGGAATTATGGGTAAAAAATATCTTAATAAAAAACAATTTCCTTATGGAAAAAGAATAAATTTTAATTCAGTTAGAAAAGGTAAAATTATTGGTGAACATGAGGTTTTATTTTCCAGTGGGAAAGAAATAATAAGGCTTAATCATGAGGCATTCGATAGGGCGCTTTACTCTGAAGGTGCGCTAACAGCTGCTAGTTGGTTAATAAAGAAAAAACCTGGTTTATATTCAATGAGAGACTTGATGAATTTCAAATAATGAATGAAATTCAAAGAGCAAAAATAATACTTAAGATACTAAATAAAACATATCCAAGTATTAAAGTTCCACTCAAAAGTCGAAATGTATTTACTCTGTTAATATCTGTTCTTCTTTCTGCTCAATGTACAGATGTAAATGTAAATAATGTGACTAAAAATATTTATCCAAAATATCATAAACCAGAACACTTTGTTAAATTAGGAAGAAAAAAAATAGAAACTTTAATTAAAAAAATCGGTATTTTTAGGATTAAAGCAAAGAGTATTTATAATTTGTCAAAAATACTGGTCAGAGATTATAAGAGTAAGGTACCCAAAACTTTTGAGGAACTTGAAAAATTACCAGGAGTAGGACATAAAACTGCTAGCGTAGTGATGTCCCAAGGTTTTGGTCATCCTGCTTTTCCTATTGATACCCACATCCATAGATTAGCCCAGAGATGGGGGTTAACAAATGGGAAAAATGTTGTTCAAACAGAAAATGATTTAAAAAGATTATTTCCCAAAAAATATTGGAACAAATTACATTTACAAATAATTTATTACGGTAGGGAATATTGTAAGGCAAGAGATTGTTATGGATTAAGTTGTAAAATTTGTACTTCTTGCTATCCTAATCGAAAAAAACCATTTTTTGCAAAAAAACCTTAATGAAAATATTAGGAATTGGAAACGCAATTGTTGATGTGCTCTGTAAAGTATCAGATGAATTTTTAATAGAACATTCATTAACAAAGAGCACTATGAAATTAATAGATGAAGGAGAATTTAAAAAATTAATTACATCACTAAAAATTGAGGAAACTATTTCAGGCGGGTCTGTTGCTAATTCAATAGTTGGCTTATCTCAATTAGAAAACGAAGTGGGATTTATTGGAAAAGTTAGCAATGACGAACTTGGTCAAAAATATGAGAATGGTTTAAAAAAAGAGAAAGTAAAATACTTCTATAAAAAAAAACAAGAAGAAATGCCAACTGGATCTTGTTTAATTTTAATAACACCTGACTCTGAAAGAACAATGTGCACATTTCTTGGCACCGCTGGAAAGATTAATGATAATGATATTAAAGAAGAAGTTATAAAAAATGCAGAGATGGTTTTTTTAGAGGGTTATTTGTGGGATGAAGGTGATCCAAAGAAAGCTTTTGATAAAGCAATCTCGCACTCAAAAAAAGTTGCTATGTCGTTATCAGATCTTTTTTGTGTAGAAAGACATAAACCACATTTTTTAGAATTAGTTAAAAATAAATTGGATATTATTTTTGCAAACGAACAAGAAATATTATCATTAATTGACGCAAAAACATTTGCAGAAGCAGTATCATTCTCAAAAGAAATCAAAAAAAATATGATAATTACTAGAGGTGAAAAAGGTGCAGTTTCAATAAATGAGGATAAAGTTGTGGAAGTCAATGCCCAATCTAATTTAAAAATAAAAGATTTAACTGGAGCCGGGGATTTATTCGCTGCAGGATATCTTCATGGTGTAATTAACCAATTAAATGTTAAAGAATGTTTAATCAAAGGAACGGAATTATCCTCAAAGATTATTCAAAAAATAGGTGCGAGAATTTAATAACTAATCTATCGAATAACCATTACTAGTATTTAAGATAAAATTTTCATTTCCAAAAGTTTCTTTCATTTTTTTCCTTAATCTGTAAATATGTGTTTCAACAGTATGTGTTTCTAGATCTGGTGAATAATCCCAGACCATTTTTTGCAATTCTTTAATCGTTACATTTTTTTTGTCTTTGATAAAGATTATTAAATTTGTTTCTCTTTCTGTTAAATTTAAACTTTTATTTCCATGAGAAATTTTTCTAGAGTTTAAATCTAGATTATATTCACCAATATTTATATATGATTGATCTGAAAATTTATTTTTTAAAAAATTTATATTAATCATTTCAATAAGCTTTTCGAATTTAATTGGTATATTTTCCAAGATTAAACTATTCTTAATTCCTTCAATTTTTTTTTTTGAAATAATCAAATAGTTATTTTTGGGATCATACTTTAGATCTTTTAAATCCTTACTGTTAAATTGAGTAATCTCAAAATTTAAGCCTTCGCTGATTTCATTTAATATTTGGTATAAAATTTGATATTCATATATTATTAAAATTCGAGAGTTCATTTTTTTAAAATATGATAATTATTGTCAAAAATAAAGGTACACTTTTAATTGATGATTTTAAATTTAAGTGTTGTATTGGAAAAAAGGGATTTTCTAATAAAAAGGTTGAGGGTGATTTAACAACTCCAAAAGGGATATTCAATTTAGGAAATATTTATTACAGGTCAGATAGAGTACAAAAACCTTTTTCAAAACTAAAATCAATATCTATTAAAAAAAATATGGGATGGTGCGATGACCCTAACAGCAAATTTTATAATAAATTAATAAAGATAAAAAAAAATCTTAAAATAAGTCACGAAAAATTATACCGTAAAGATCATAAGTATGATTTTTTTATTTTAATAAAATATAATTATAAAAATCCAATAAAGCTAAAAGGAAGTGCTATTTTTTTACATTTAACAAAAAATTACTTACCAACAAAGGGATGTATTGCATTGTGTAAAAAAGATTTTTTAATTCTAGGCAAGTTAATAAATAAAAAGACAAGAATTAAAATTAATTAGTTCTTCTTCCAAATATACCTGTACCAATTCTTAAATATGTTGATCCATACTCTAAAGCACCCAAATAATCATTGGTCATACCCATACTAATTTCAGGAAGTTTGATTTTATTATTTAAATTAAACAATTCTTTAAAGAATAACTTTGGATCTTGATTGTCTGGTGGAATACACATGGTTCCTACAATATCTAGTTTCAATGATAAACAACTTTTGTAAAACACTTCTAAATCATTAGGCTCTATTCCAGATTTTTGTTTTTCACCACCTAAATTAATCTGAATAAACATTTTAATTTTTTTATTTTTTTTATGAATTTCATTTGCTAATTTATTGGCAAGCTTGAGATTATCCAAAGAGTGAATGTAATCGAATATATCAACTGCAAACTTAACTTTGTTTGTTTGCAACCTTCCTAACATGTGTAATTTTATTTTCTTATATTTTTCTTTAAGTTTTGGCCACTTTAATAAGGTCTCTTGAACTTTATTTTCACCAAAATCAAGATGACCATAATCTAATAAAGGCAAAATATCTTGCTCTTTAAAAGTTTTTGATACAGCAATCACTTTTGGGTTATATTGATCTAAGGATAATGAATTAATTTTATTCTTAATTTTATTATTTATTTCAATTAAATTGCTTTCAGTATGATGCATATAAATAACTTAAAAAAATACTACTTTATAAATGAGTTTGATTACACTCACTTAATAAATTTAAATAAAAATATATCTTTTATATGGAGAAATAAAGATAAAGAAACCTCAATAAAGACTTTAATTGAATTACGTGATTTCTGTAAAAAAAATCAAAGATGTTTTTATATCAGTAATGATATCAAATTAGCTAGAAAATTGGATGCAGATGGAGTTTATATCTCGTCTTCTAACAAAAATTTAAACCTAAAAACTACCACTTCAAAAAAAAAATTTAGGATTTTAGGATCAGCACATAATCTTAAAGAAATAAAAATAAAAGAATTACAAAAAACTGAGGAAATTTTTTTATCTCCTTTATTTAAAAAAAAAACAAATCAACAATTAAATATTTTTAGATATTTAAAACTAAGAGCGACTACAAAAATGAATGATATTTCTTTGGGTGGTATTAACAATAAAAATTTAAAAAAGCTTAATATGATTAAACCTTTTGGTTTTGCAGGAATTTCTTATTTTGAATAAAAAAAAGGCCCCTATTTCTAGGGGCCTTAATATAAATTAACTAATCAGATGATTAGAATGCAAACGAGATATTAAAGATAGAAGCCTCAACATCTGCTGCTGCAGTTGATCCACCTTTGTTCTCAAGTTTATTGAAACCACCACCCATTGAGATTGATCCCATTGTGTATGATGCCATGATTCCTGAGTTTTTCTCATCTTCTGCAGTACCATCAAACTCTATACTTTGTTGACCAGCTGATACAGATAACTGATCATTAACAGCTATAGATATACCAACATGTGTTGCATCTTGGTCAGTTGATCCAGTTGCTTCGTAGTCTACTTTTGTCATCTGGTAAGCTGCAGTCATTGCACCCATAGTGTATTTAATACCTAGAGTGTCGTTTTCTGCTTCATCACCGTCATCAAAGTAACCAGCGCTTAATTCTAAACCATCCATTAAGCCGCTGTAAACGATTGCAAGACCAGTTTCTGCAGTTTTATTTTCTGCAGGCTCTGGGTTGTAAGATGCTGATATAGCTAGGTCACCCATAGACATATCATAACCCCACTGACCAGATTGGTTGTTACCTGAAGCATCAATCAAACCACTGTCAGTAGCATCTGTTGCTTCGTATACTGGTGTGTAAGCAGTTGGAACGATGTCTTTAAGTTTATCAACACCACTTCCTGAGCTTGATGCACCAGAGAATGACAATGTTCCCATATCACCCATACCTAATTTTAGGTTGTAGTCATCGTAAACATTGAAACCTTGGTCTAGTTCATAGTAGACAGACACTGTCATACCATTATCTAAGTCTCCACCACCATTAAACTTGATGCTGTTACCTTGTGCCCAAGGATTAACACTAGAGTTGGTGCTAAGACCTGTGTAAGATAAAGCTGCTGAACCAGTTACAGTCATTTCTCCAGCAACTGAAGCTGAAGCTACTAGTGTAGTTCCTAAAGCAGTTAATCCTACTTTTGTTAGTTTGTTCATAAATATACTCCTTTTTATAATTAATTATAAACATCGTATTTCTAGCAAAAAGCACCGTTTTCATTACAAAATTTTGTATTTCAAAGTGATAATTTCAATTAGTGTTGTATTTTTGCATCACTTTTTGCTTGTATTTTCTAACTTTTAGAACAGTAATGCAGATAATCTAATTTTAAACAGAATATTATGTGTTAATAAGGATTATGCACAAAATAATAGATCTAAAGAAAATTATACTAATTTTATTATCAATATTAATATTATTATCCCAAAGTGCGTGTGAGGCTTTAAAACCAAAAAAAGTAAGTGCTAAAGATTTTCCTCCTGATCCAAGAAAAAGAGTAGAAAAAAATATTAATGAAGGAAAAGGCTTTAGAGTAATGGGTGGTGGTAGTAAAGGTACAAACTACGAGTTTGCTAGTGCGAATCCTTTGTGGCGTGCAACACTAGATACTTTGGATTTTATGCCTTTAGCTTCTGCTAATTACAGTGGTGGCATTGTAATCACTGATTGGTATAGTGAAAATAATTCACCTAATGAATCTGTTAAAATTTCTGTAAGATTTTTAACAAATGAAATTAGGTCGGATGCTCTTGATATAAATGTTTATTTAAAAAAATGTTCTGAAGGTTCCTCAAATTGTTCTATAAGTAAAAATAATAATGATTTAGTTGCAGATCTCAATTTAAGTATACTGAAAAAAGCTACAAAATATCAAAAACAAATTATTGATAAAAATAAAAAAGAAAACCCTTACATAATTGGAGATCCTAAACAAGGTGATAGTAGGGAATAAAAAGATTAAATAATAGAATTAAACTATTCATAAGTTGTGGAACGATATAATTTCAAGATAGTCGAAGATAAATGGCAAAAATTTTGGGACAAAAATAAATCTTTTAAATCTGAAATAAATAGGAATAAAAAAAAATTTTATTGTTTGGAAATGTTTCCATATCCATCAGGAAAAATCCACATGGGTCATGTTAGAAATTATACCATCGGAGATGTGCTCTCTAGATACAAAACTTTAAAAGGTTTCAATGTTCTACACCCAATGGGATGGGACTCATTTGGAATGCCAGCTGAAAATGCAGCAAAACAGAACAATCTAAACCCTAAAACTTGGACAGAAACAAACATTAAAATTATGAAGTCTCAATTGAAAATGTTGGGTCTATCAATTGATTGGGATAGAGAAATTTCAACATGTTCGCCTGAATACTTCAAACATCAACAAAAAATATTTTTAGATCTTTATGATAAAGGTTTAGTTTATAGAAAGGAAAGCTATGTCAATTGGGATCCGGTAGATAAAACTGTTCTGGCTAATGAGCAAGTTATAGATGGAAAGGGATGGAGATCTGGGGCCATTGTTGAGCGAAAAAAACTTAATCAATGGTTCTTTAAAATTTCTCACTTTTCTGAGGAACTATTAAATAGTTTGGAAACTTTAAAGAATTGGCCAGATAAAGTTAAAACAATGCAAAAAAATTGGATTGGTAAATCGTATGGGTGCGAAATTGACTTTAAAATTGAAGGTTCAGAAAACATAAAGTCAATAAAATGCTACACAACAAGACCGGATACTCTTTTTGGATTTTCCTTTTTAGCATTATCAGTTGATCATCCTCTTTCCAAATATTATGAAGATAATGATGATTTTCAGAAGTTTAAAAAAGAATGTTCAAAAACAGGAACAACAGAGGAGTCTATTGCACAAGCAACAAAAATAGGATTTAAAACTGAACTTACTGCTATTAATCCTCTTGAGAACAATTCAAAAGTTCCAGTTTTTTTTGCTAATTTTGTTTTAATGGACTATGGTTTTGGTGCAGTATTTGGTTGCCCAGCCCACGACCAGCGAGACTTTGATTTTGCAAAAAAATATAATCTTGAAATAAAAACAGTCGTTAGACCTATTGATAAAGATGACACTTATAAAGTTGGCAATGAAGCTTATTCCGGTAGTGGTATAATTATAAACTCTAAATTTTTAAATAATCTAAACGTTCCAGATGAATCTATAAATGAAGCAATAAAAATTCTTGAAAATAAAAAATTAGGTAAAAGAAAAACTAATTTTAGATTAAAAGATTGGGGAATATCAAGACAAAGGTATTGGGGATGTCCTATTCCAATAGCATACGATGAAAATAATAATGTAGTAAAAGTTCCAGAAGAACTCTTACCAGTTAAACTTCCAGATGATATTGATCTAAATACTAACGGCAATCCGCTTGATAGCCAGGAAAAGTGGAAGGAAGTCGAGATAAATGGAAAAAAATGTATACGTGAAACAGACACATTAGACACTTTTGTAGACTCATCATGGTATTATTTGAGATTTTGTTCTGCACAAAATGTTAAAGAACCATTTGATAAAAATGAATTAGATTATTGGATGCCAGTTGATCAATATATTGGTGGTGTTGAACACGCAATATTACATCTTCTTTACTCACGTTTTTTTATGAGAGCTATAAGTTTAGATAATAAAGATACAACTTTAGAAGAACCGTTTGAAGGTTTATTCACCCAAGGTATGGTTTGTCACGAAACTTATAAAGATAAAGATAATAATTGGATTTATCCCGATGATGTTTTTAGCAAAGATGGCAAAAACTATTTTCTAAATAATAACCCAACCGAAAAGGTCATTGTTGGACCATCAGAATCGATGTCAAAATCAAAAAAAAATACTATTGATCCTGAAAAAATTATCAAGATGTATGGAGCTGATGCTGTAAGATTATTCATTTTGTCTGACAGCCCACCAGAAAAAGATATACAATGGTCTGATACAGGTATAAGCGCATCTTTCAAATTTCTTCAAAAATTATGGTCATTAAACGAAAAAATTATTAATAATAAAAAGAAATTCTCAAACTTTGATAACGAACTGGAAAAATTTACAAACCAAATAATAAAAAAACTAAGTGACGACTTAGACAGATTTGGTTTTAATGTTACTATTGCCTCAATACATAAAATTCATTCTTTTTTAAATCAACAAATAAATAAAGAAGACTGGGGGAGCAATTTTCACAAAAATTATATTAATATTCTAAAAGTTATTAATCCAATAATTCCACATTTTTCAAATGAATGTCTTGAGAAACTAAAAATATCAACTGAAGCTATAGAATGGCCTGAAGTAGATCAGAAATATCTCGAGCAAGAGATGTTCAATGTCGTTACTCAAATAAACGGTAAAAAAAGAAAAGTTTTTTCGATCAGTAAATCAGTTGATAAAAAAACATTGATTGAAAATATCAAAAAGGACGAACAAATAAAAAAATACCTTGATAATAAACAAATTATAAAAACAATATATATAGAAAATAAATTAATTAACTTTATTATCAACTAATGACAAAAAAATTTAAATATTTTTTTATTTTTTTATTTTTATTGAGCTGTGGCTACACTCCAGTTTATCAAATTAAGAAAGATTCAAATTTTAAAATAGACACCATAAACTTTTCAGGAGACAAAAATATTGGGAGGGAAATAATTAGGGGTTTAGAAAATTTTGAAGTAAATGATGCAAAAAATATTTTTGATCTTAATCTAAATACCTTAAAACAAGAAAGTATTGTTACGAAAGACAAGAAAGGTAATGCAACTAGTTACAAATTAGTTTTAGAAGTTGAAATGAATTTGATCAATAAATCTAATAATAAAAATTATGAAAAGAAATTTTCTAAAGTAACCACATATAACTCTAAAAAAAACCAATTTGAACTGGATCAATACAAAATTAATCTAGAGAAGAATATGATTTCACAAATTTTACAAGATATGAACATCTTTTTAGGTATTATCGGAAATGATATCTAAATATTATGAAATAGGAAAATTTAAGAATAAAACTAATTATTTTTTGTTTTATGGCGAGAATGAGGGTCAAAAACAGGATGTAATTCAAGCAAATTTTACTCAATTTACAAAGGAAAACACCTATAAATATACTGAAAAAGATGTAATTGAAAATAAACAAATATTTTTCGAAAATATTTATTCCAAGTCCTTTTTTGAAAATGAAAAGTTAATTTTGATATCTGATGTCTCTGACAAAATATTAAACTTAATAGAAGAAATAATTGGGTCAGACATAAATGATATTGTTATTATTTTAATAGCAAAAAGATTGGATAAGAAATCCAAACTTAGGAATTATTTTGAAAATGAAAAGACGGCACTAATTGTTCCTTTTTACGAAGATACTCCACAAACTCTTTTATCTATCGCAAAAAAAATTTTATTTGAAAATAAGATTAATTTATCTTCTGAGAACATAAATTTAATCGTTGAAAGATCACAAGGAGATAGAATTAATCTTAAGAATGAATTACAAAAAATTATTAATTTAAGTCAAAACAATAAAAAATTAGAATTAGAAGATATTTTGAAATTAACAAACCTCAGTGAAAATTACAGTGCTGGAGAGTTAGTAGATAATTGTCTAAGCAAAAATAAAAAAAGAACTCTCAATATTCTTAATGAAAATATCCCATCTAGTGAGGATAATATTTTAATTTTAAGAACCTTTTTAAATAAGTTAAAAAGACTAAGAAAGTTAAGACTAAATTTAAAAGAAAATAATAATGTTGATCAAGTAATTAATTCATTTAAGCCTCCAATATTCTGGAAAGATAAGAATATAATCAAGCAACAAATCAAAATATGGGAATTGAATGATATCGAGAGTTTTATTGTAGATCTAAACAATACTGAAAGTTTAATTAAAAAAAATCCTCAGATTTCTAATCAAATCATAAACAATATGATTTTAGATAAAATTGAAAATACTAATATCCAGATTTAATTATATCAATTATCTTGTTTAATTGATCAAGCTCTTTGTAGTAAAATGATATTGTACCTTTATTGTTTTTATTATTTTTAATAGAAACACTAAGTCCAATTTTTTCAGATATAGAGTTTTCTAAATCTCGTATATTTGAATCAACTTTGCTAGCGGTATTTCTTTTAGTTTTTCTAAATATTTTAACTAAATTTTCTGCTTGTCTTACAGATAATTTTTTTTCAATAAATTTATTTGCCAGAAAAATAGCGTTATCCAGCCCTACTAATATCTTTGCATGACCAGCAGTGATTTTCTTTTGCTCTACGAAATCAAGAACCTCTTTTGGTAAATTAAGTAACCTTAATGAGTTAGAAATATAGCTTCTGCTCTTGCCTATAAATTTTGATACTTTATCTTGATCATATGCAAACTCATCTATCAATCTTTTATAGCCTTGTGCTTCCTCTAAAGGATTTAGATCATGTCTTTGAACGTTTTCTACAATTGCAAATTCTAAAGATTTAAGATCGTCTGCATCTGTAACAACAACCGGAATATCATGTAGTCCTGCTTTCTGAGCTGCTAACCATCTTCTTTCTCCAGCTATAATCTCATATTTGGAATTGTTCGTATTAGATTTTCTAACTATAATTGGCTGAATAACACCCCGTTCTTTTATTGAATTAACTAAATCATTTAAGTTTTCTTCATCAAAATTTTTTCTTGGTTGATATTTATTTGGAACTATCTCGGCTAAACTTAGATTGTTTGTTTTATTCTCAACCTTAGTTTCACCGATTAAGGAAGATAATCCTCTACCAAGTCCTTTTTTTATTTTATTCATTATGCTGCACTCCCAACTTTATTTTCTTGTGCCATGAACTCATCTGTAAAACTATAATATGACTTACTTCCTGGGCAATTCTTGTCATATATTAATACTGGGATTCCGTGCGATGGCGCCTCTGATAATCTTACATTTCGAGGTATTACAGTTTGGTAAACCTTGTCTTTAAAATAATCTCTCGCTTCTTGTTCAACCTGTGATGAAAGTTTATTTCTTCGATCATACATAGTTAAAAGTATGCCTTGGATCTCCAATTGAGGATTCAAGTTAGTTTTAATTCTCTCAATAGTCTTCATAAGCTGTGTAAGTCCCTCTAAAGCAAAAAATTCTGTTTGTAATGGCACAAGCAGAGAGTTAGACGATACCAAAGCCATTACAGTTAGAAGACTCAAAGAAGGAGGGCAATCTATGAGAATATAGTCATATAATGCTCTAGAATCATTTAAATACGCGGTTAATTTGGCCTTTAAAATAAAGGCTCTATCACTATCACCAGCGGTCTCAACTTCCAATCCAGATAGATCTACATTGGATGATATTAAATCAAGATTTTGAAAGTCAGTTTTTTTAATTACTTTAGAAATTGACATTGTGCCATTAAGAATTCCATAAATTGTCTGATCGGATTGAGAGGTATTGGATAATCCCAGTCCTGTAGTAGCATTCCCTTGAGGGTCTAAATCAATTACTAAAATTTTTTTACCAAGTTGAGATAACGCTGATGCTAAATTGATAACAGTTGTTGTTTTTCCAACCCCACCCTTTTGATTTATAATTGAAATTATTTTCATGAAATTTTTTTTTCAATTTTTTTGATGTTTAATATAAACGAGTCGTTGCTCGTTAAACTTTTTTTTTCTTCATAATCTAAATCCCACTCCTGAAGAGTTTCATTAAGAATTTTTCTTCCATTACTTCCCATAAAAAAAATAATATTTTTATATTTTTTAAAATTTTCGTTAACCAAGTTTAAAATGACTGGCATTGGCTTAAAAGCTCTGGACATAATTGTTCCAGTTTCAATATTTTTTAAAGAAAAAATATCTTTCTGTATTATTTCTGTGTTTAAATTTAATTTTTTTGAGACTTCCCTTAAGAAAATGCATTTATGGTAACTTTTTTCATAAAGGTTTACTTTCATGTTATTTTTTATTTTTTTCATCACTATAGCTACAATTAATCCAGGCATACCTCCTCCTGAACCTAAATCTGAGGTTGTATTGCTATTTAAATCAACAAAATCAATAATTTGTGCTGAATCTATTACATGCCGCTCTCTTATAGCCTCTTTTTCATCAGTTTTTTTGCTTATAATGTTAATTTCTTGATTTTTTTCCTGTATCATCGAGATTAAGTTCTCGAGCTCATTACAAGTTTCACGTGAAACATTCAAATTGGAGATTTTGGAATAAGAATTTAAAATTATGTTATCCATTAAGCTATATGCTTAATAGACTTTCTTTTGACGTGTGACAACAAAATATATACAGCTGCAGGAGTTATTCCATCGATTCTTAAAGCCTGACCCATAGTTTTAGGCCTAATTTCTTTAAATTTGGCTTTTACCTCATTAGAAAGGCCTGAAAATTGATCATAATCAATATTTTCTGGTATTGTTAAATTCTCATCTCGTTTAAAGGCTAAAATATCGGCCTTTTGTTTCTTTAAGTATCCTCTGTAATGAGAGTTAATCTCAATCTGTTCATCAATTTCATTCCCATAATCAGCGATTTCCGGCCAAATATTCCTTATTTTTGTCATATCAACACTTTTTTGAGTAAGAATTTCCTCTGCAGATCTAAAAACACCGTCTTTAGCTATTTTAATTCCAAATTTATCTGCCTTAGAAGGTGAAATGTTTAAATTAGACATTTGAAGAGATATTTTACTTAATTTATTAAATTTATCCTCAAAGAGTTGTTTTCTATTATCTACTATTAAACCAATTTTAATTCCTTTATGAGTAAGCCTTAAGTCTGCATTGTCTGACCTCAGACTTAGTCTATATTCAGCGCGAGATGTAAACATTCTATAAGGCTCAGCAACACCTTTGGTAACTAAGTCATCTATCATAACGCCAATGTAAGCATCTGATCTATCTAAAATAAATGGTTCCATATTCTTTAAAGATAGGGCAGCATTAACTCCAGCTATAAGACCTTGAGCAGCAGCTTCTTCATAGCCTGTGGTTCCATTAATTTGTCCAGCGAGATAAAGATTTTTTATTTTTTTTGTCTCCAGTGTTAAAAAGAGCTCTCTTGGATCAATATAATCATATTCTATAGCATATCCTGGTCTAATTACTTTTACATTTTCTAAACCACTGATATTATTGAGTATTTCATATTGCACAACCTCAGGTAGTGATGTAGATATTCCATTAGGGTAAATTGTATGATCATTTAGACCCTCGGGCTCAAGAAATATTTGATGTCTTGTCTTATCAGCAAATTTTACTATTTTGTCTTCAATAGAGGGGCAATATCTAGGACCAACTCCTTGTATGCTTCCGGAATACATTGCACTTTTAGATAAATTCTTTTCTATTATTTTATGAACCTTTTCGTTTGTATATGTCATAGAACAAGACACTTGTTTGTTTAAATTTTTTTTGGTCAGGAAAGAAAAAAAATATGGATCTTCATCGGCAAACTGTTTTTCCAAATTTTCAAAATTAATTGTTCTAGAATCTAATCTAGGAGGTGTGCCTGTTTTTAATCTTCCAATTTTGAAATTATACTTTTCTAATTGTTCACTTAGACCTGTACTCGGTTTTTCATTAAATCGTCCAGCAGGAGTTCTTTCATCACCTATATGTATCAAACCATTCAAAAAAGTGCCTGTTGTTAAGATTAACTTGTTGCAACTCACTTTGTTACCTTTAAGTGTTATAAACCCACTTATTTGGTTATTTTCAAAAATAAACTTTATTACAGGATCCGAAAAAATGCTTAAATTACAGTAGTTTACAAGTTTTTCTTGCATATATTTACGATATAGTGATCTATCAGATTGAGTTCGGGGTCCTCTAACTGCAGGTCCTCTACTTCTATTTAATAATCTAAATTGTATTCCAGACTTGTCTGCTACCTCTCCCATAACTCCATCTAAAGCATCAATTTCTCTAACCAAGTGACCTTTACCTAGACCACCTATAGCTGGATTGCATGACATTTCTCCGATTGTATTTTTGTTATGTGTAAACAAAGCGGTATTTACACCAAGCCTTGCTGAGGCTGTTGCAGCTTCACAACCAGCATGACCGCCGCCGATAACAACAACATCAAATTGGAAATCTTTTTTCATGAACTAAATTTATATTCGATTAGAATATTTACAAGATTTGTGTTTTATTTCTTAAAAAAGTGTTGTTTATCAACGAAAATCAATAAAAAACTTCAAAAAAACCCTGTAAAACGGTTGTTATTTTCCAATGCAAAAATCATTGAAAATACTGCCTAATATCTCTTCTACATCGACCTTACCGACAATCATACCTAATTGTCTTGTGGCTAACCTTAGATCCTCAGCAGCTTTATCAAAATCTTTTTTATCATTTTTGTCTGAAAAATTTTTCAAGTGTTCAACACACTGTATCAAATGTTGTCTATGCCTTTCTCTGGTAATTAAGATATCTTCCTCTGATATAAATTTATTTTCAAAGTGTTTTTTTATTTTAGAAATTAATTTATCTATATTTAGATTGTCTTTTAGTGAAATTAAAACATGACTAAATTTAGAAATTTCAGAATCTAATTTTTCTTTCAACAAATCTGATTTGTTAATAACTAAAATCGCGTCTTTTTTTAATAAATCATTCAAAAAACCACTTAAATCAATGTTTTTGGCATCAACTACTACTAACTTCAAATCAGCATTTTCAGCTTTTTTAAGAGATAACCTTATGCCTTTTTTTTCTATTTCATCTTTTGAGTCTCTTATACCTGCAGTATCCGAAATGATAACTGGATAACCATCTATGTTTAAATGTGTTTCAACGACGTCCCTTGTGGTACCAGCAATTTCAGAAACTATTGCAACTTCCCTGTTTGATAAATTATTTAATAGACTAGACTTACCGGCATTGGTTGGACCTACAATTGCAATTTTAAAACCTTCACGAATTATCTCACCAACTTTTTGATCATTTAAAATTTTCTTAATCTCATTTAAAATATTCGATGAATCCTCTTTTATCTTTTTTAAATTTTCTTCTGGTAAGTCCTCCTCAGGAAAATCTATTTTTGCCTCAACAAAAGACAAAATTTTTAATAATTTTTCTCTCAATTCATTAAATTTTTCTGAGGATTTTCCTTTCATCATTTTTACAGCTTGCAATCTCTGAATTTCAGTTTCTGCAGAAATCAAATCAGCTATATTCTCTGCTTTTAGTAAATTTATTTTACCATTTTGAAAAGCCAGCTTTGTAAACTCACCTGGATCTGCTAGCCGACAACTTTTTACATTTGAGAGAGTATTTAAAAGCGCTTCTACGACAGCTTTACCGCCATGAATATGTATTTCGACCATATCTTCACCTGTATAGCTCTGAGGGCCGGGAAACCATAAAATTAGCCCCTCATCAATAAGCTCAGAAGTGTTGATATTGTTTATTTTTCGAAGGGTAGCCACTCTCGGAGATGGCAATTCATGCTTAGTTAACGATTTTAACACATTTGAGGAATCTGGACCTGAAATTCTCACAACAGCTATGCCAGAAATGCCTGGTCCACTAGATAATGCATAAATTGTCATATAATTTGGTTTTTTATTTTATATAATTATAAACTTTTATGATTATTTGGGTAGCATCATATCCGAAGAGTGGAAATACATGGGTCAGGTCTATAATTTCGTCTCTAATCTATACAGATGATGGAATATTTGATTTTCCTAGCATAAAAAAAATTAATCAATATCCACAAAGACGATTTTTAGAATATTTTACTCAAGATTATAATAATATTCATGAAATTAAAAAGCATTGGATTACATCTCAAGAAAGAATTAATTTAGATAATGAAATTAAATTTTTCAAAACACATCATTTAAATTGTAAAGTTGATAATTATCCTTTTACCAATAAAGAATGTACTCGAGCTACGATTTATATTGTTAGAGATCCTAGAAATCTTATTGACTCCATATCAAATCACTTCAGCAAATCTATCGAAGAATCCAAAAAGTTTCTTCTCACATCTAAAATTCTTTCTCCAGGTAAAGAAATTGAGTTAAGAGGTGGAAACGTAATTACATATATTGGTTCGTGGAAAGAACATTATAAGTTTTGGACGAACGATAATAAAAATTTGTTAATAATTAAATACGAAGACTTAGTTAAAAATATACATCAAGAGATTGATAAAATTATTGCATTTCTTAAAAATTTCATTGATTTCGAGGTGACTGATACCAAAAAAGAAAATATTATAAAGTCAACCTCCTTCGAAGCATTAAAAAAAATTGAAGATAATGGTGATTTTACAGAAAACGTTTTCGTTAAAGGAAGAGATGAAAAAGTAAGATTCTTTAACAAAGGACCTAGCAATAATTGGCAAAAGACACTACCAAAAGAAATACAGAAAGATTTGGAAACTGAGCTTAATAATGAATTAAAAGAACTTGGTTATCTTTAAATTAGCTAGGTTTGTTCATTGAATTGAAGAAATCAGAATTGTTTTTAGTATCCTTTAGCTTAGAGCTAATAAACTCAATTGCATCCATTGTTCCCATTGGAGCAATTATTCTTCTTAAAACATTCATTTTTTGAAGATCATTTTTATCAAATAACAATTCTTCTCTTCTAGTACCTGATTTTGTTATATCGATAGCAGGATAAATCCTTTTATCTGCAATTTTTCTATCTAACACGGTTTCACTATTTCCAGTTCCCTTAAATTCCTCAAAAATTACTTCATCCATTCTGCTTCCAGTATCTATCAACGCCGTAGATATAATAGTTAAAGATCCGCCTTCCTCTATGTTTCTTGCGGCACCAAAAAATCTTTTAGGTCTTTGGAGTGCGTTAGCATCTACACCGCCAGTTAAAACCTTACCCGAGCTCGGTATT
>CACDZR010000004.1 GCA_902557235.1 uncultured Pelagibacteraceae bacterium
TGTTTCAAATTTCTTTTGAAAATTACATGCTTTCATCAGACATAATTAATGTTATCGATGGACTATATTTCCCAAGATTTTTTGGATCTAAAATAATGGGTTATTTCTATCTACTATTATTATTATTTTTGATCATCAAAATTAGGAAAAAAATATTTCTAGAAAATAACAATTATTTATTTTTTTTAACTATAATTTTTTTTTCGTATTTAATACCCTTGATTTATGGAATTTTGAATACACCAGTTTTGCATGATCGATATATTATTTTTATCTTAATACCAATTTTGATATTGATACCTTGTTTGCTCAATGAATTAAGAAATCAACGTTTAAAACAAATATTATTTTCATTGTTAATTTTATTAACACTTGGAAACCACTTAATAGAAATCTTTGATAGACCTAAAACAAAACCAGAGTTTAATTTTATTTTAAATCAAATAAAAAAAAGGGATAATAATAATATTGTTTTGTATAATCCTAGAGAAACTTCAATTTTTATAATGAATTATCTAAAAAATATCCAACCAGACATTGAAAAAGAATTAAATTTCTATAATTTTGATAATTTAAAAAAAAATATTAATAGTTTTTGGGTTTTGTGTTATATGCCAGAGGTTTATTTTAAGTGTAAAATTAATACAAAAGATAATTTTGAAATAATTGAAAAAAAAAAAACTAGATTAGTTCATGCTTATTTCTATGAAAGGTAATTATTATGTGATTGATTTTTCAAAGCTTTTGATAATACTGAAAAAATGATAAGAAAAATTTTTAAATTCTATCTCATTTTATTGTTAATCCTAATTTGGTCGTCTTTATATGGTTCTCTATTAAAACATCACTACAGCGGTGGAGAAAAACATCAAAATTTACAGAAATTTGCTGTAACTCTTGCTCAAATTCCGAATACAGCGGAAGATATAATCAATAATCTTTTCAAAGGTAAAAATCTTGATCCAAATAAGCCAGGTATCTTATTAAAACATAAAGATAAGCCAAGGTTTAAACAATTTATTCCAAATAAAAGAAATGCTCTCTTAATTTTACCTCGTTATGATCATAGTCTTAGTAGATCTGTTATTGATCTAGTTGACTTAAATAACTTCGAAACAATTCATACTTATAGTCACGATATTGATGAAATGCATGATCAGGTAGTTAATAGAGATGAATTTAAAGAAATATTCATAGATGATGTTCCAATCAGATTTGAGTATAGACATCCCTTATTATTGGAAGATGGTTCTATAATAAGTGATAGTGATTATTCAGTTGAATTTAAAATTGATCATTGTTCTAATTTAATTTGGATTAATGATGATGAAAAATTTCATCACAGTAAAATGTTAGACCATAATGGAGATATTTGGGTAGCAGGACAAATGCATCCACAATCTAAATATGTCCTTGATTATAAAGCTTATGACTACTGGGATGATTCAATAATAAAATTGGATTTAAATGGAAAAATTTTATTTAATAAAAGTGTCACTGAATTATTGATAGAAAATAATTTGATACGTGATGGAAATATATTTGTTAATGGATTAGATAACCGTTTTGATCCAATACATCTTAATGATATCGAGCCAGCATTTACAGATAGCAAATATTGGAAAAAAGGAGATGTTTTTTTGAGTTTAAGACACCAATCCTCAATAATTCATTATAGACCCTCAGATAATACAGTTATAAATTATATAAAAGGACCATTTTCACAACAGCATGATATTGATATTATTTCTGATAAAGAAATATCGATATTTAATAATAATAATTTTTTAGAGGAGAATGAATATTCTGAAATATTGATTTATAATTTTGAAACAAAAGAATATAGTAAGTTATTTAATGAAATATTAATGAAAGAGAATTTTAAAACGTTTACTGCTGGTCTTTCACATATTTTTGAAGATGGAGCACTTTTAGCTGAAGAGCAAAATCATGGAAGGATAATACTAATTAATAATAAGGGTGAAAAAGAGTGGGAATTTATAAATAAAGATAAAAATGGAGATATTGGATTTATTAGTTGGAGCAGGGTAATTGAAGATGAAACAAAAATCAAAAAAATAAAATCAATAATTAAAGGTAAAAAATGTTAAAAATTATTCTAATAGTTTTTTATTTTTTAATAATTGCAAATCCCTCTTACGCTTACCTAGGACCAGGTGTAGGGGGAGGCGTTATTGCAGCAGCAATAGGAATTATCATAGCTATTTTTGTAGCATTATTTGGTATAATTTGGTTTCCATTAAAAAGATTGATTAAAAAGATAAAATCAAATCAAGACAAACAAAATAATAATAAATCTGATTAATCAATTTTCACTGATAATAAATGTAGTTATTATTTATGAATTATCAAAATTTATAAGATTCAAAGATTTCATCCAAACAAATTTAAAAATTTATAGGAAATTATACAAATTATTTAAATTAAATAACGTCTCTGATTTTAGAAAAGAATTGCTTCTATTCAAATATGCAAAACTAATATTTTTAGATTCAATGAAAATTCTTTTTACAATTCTTGCTGTAATTATTTTAATATTAGTAATAAACTTGATAAATAATTCATATTTAAATTTTCTTATTTCAATAAATGGTATCATTCAGTCAATTTTTATTTTTATTATCTATTATTTCTTGAGAAAAAAAATTAATGAAAAGCTATAACCTTATCCAAAGATTTTGGCATGACTTAGTATTAGGCAATAAGTTTATCAATAAATCATTATTTGAATTAGAAAAAATTATTTATCTAAAGGAAAATGATTTAAAAAAACAATCTCATATCTTTGTAACTGGATTACCTAGATCTGGAACAACCAGCTTATTAAATTTCATTTACTCCTCTGATCAATACGCATCACTAACTTATGAAAATATACCTTTTATACTTTCACCTAATTTTTCAAGATTATTTAACAAATCACCTGTTCCAATGAAAGAGAGGCTTCACAAAGATGGTATTTATTTTGATAATAATAGTCCAGAGGCATTTGATGAAATATTTTTTAACAACGACGATTTGTTTATTAAAGATGAGTTATCAAATTATATTAGTCTAATTATTCAATCTAAAAAAAAAAAGAAATATTTAAGCAAAAATAATCTAAATTTTAAAAGAATTGATTTAATTCTATCAATATTACCAAACAGTTTTTTTTTGATACCTATTAGAGAACCTTTACAACACTCATTTTCATTAATGAATCAACATTTTAATTTTTGTAAATTACAAAAAAATAATGATTTTATAAGAAGATATATGAATTATTTAGGTCATAATGAATTTGGACTTGAACACAAATCCTGGAAAAGCCCAATTCTTTACAATGAATTTAAAGACATTAATTATTGGTTAGAGCAATGGTTCTTATTCTATAATGATATTTACAATAAAAATAAACTTAATGATAAATGTTTATTTATTAAGTATGAAAAATTATCTGATGTTTTTTACATTGAAAATTTATTAAAAAAATTAAATCTTGTTAAAAAAGACAATTTAGATTTAGCTTTTTTTGAAAATAAAAATAAAGAAATTATTAGTTTAGACTATGATAAAGATCTTTATGAAAAAGCAAAATTGACCTATGAAAATTTCTTATAAAAAAAATTTTAATTATAATTTTTAAAAATATTAAACGTCGATTTCATTAAGGAAGTGGTGCCCCCGCACGGATTCGAACCGCGGACCTATTGATTACAAATCAATTGCTCTACCAGCTGAGCTACAAGGGCTTGCGCAATAATTATTAATAATTCTTTAATTAATCAACTCTTTTTTTTTAAATAACTTAAGTGATGAAATACAATAGCAGCACTATTTGAGATATTTAAGCTTTCAACTTTACTATCAATGTCTATCTTTACTAAAAAATCAGCATATTTTGATGTGTGTTGGTGCATACCAAATCCCTCAGAACCGAATAGAAGAATATTGTTTCCTTTCCATTCTATCTCTGTGAAATCTTTATCACCATTACCATCAAAACCATAAACCCAAAAATTTTTATCTTTAAGGTTTTTTAAAGTAGAATTAATGTTAGATACCTCAAAAATATTTACATATTCAATTGCTCCACTTGAAGCTTTATACATAAGTTTACTTTCCATTGGATAGTGTCTTTCCTTAATAATAATTCCATCGATATTAAAAGATGCTGCACTTCTTATTAAAGCACCAATATTTCTTGGATCTGTTACCCCATCCAAACAAACTAAAGTGATATTTTCTTTTTTTTTTATAAATTCTTTTAGAATTGGTTTTTCTAAGTGTTCTATCTCAGCAACATATCCTTGATGTAGCAAATTTTCTTTGGTGCTATATTTGTCTAATTCTTTTTTAGTTTTAAAATAAACCTTTACTTCATTGAGAAGGTTTTTGTTTGGGCTTTTTCTGTGTATATTTTTTTTACTTTCCTCTGTTAAAAAAACTCTCAGCACTTTTCTTTTTGGATTTTTGAGAGCCTCAATAACAGCGTGTTGGCCAACAATGAAAAATGATGATTTATTCATAAATAATACTATATTTTACACGTTTTTTTGAATATTTACTTATTAAATCACGTGTTGCATTTGGATAAATAAAATATATAAAACGCATGTTGTTTGAAGCTTTATTGAACAAGGGGACACTTCCCCTAAGGGAGGGGTTCCAGAGCGGTCAAATGGGGCGGGCTGTAAACCCGTTGACTTCGGTCTTCGAAAGTTCGAATCTTTCCCCCTCCACCATTCAATATATTTTAAACAATACTGGAGTGTTACTCTTGGGGTTGTGCGGGTGTAGTTCAATGGTAGAACGCTAGCCTTCCAAGCTGGATGTAAGGGTTCGATTCCCTTTACCCGCTCCAAGAAAATAAATTAAAAAATTTAAAAGTGAGGAAAAAAAGTAATGTCTAAAGAAAAATTTGTTAGAAATAAACCACATTGTAACATTGGTACAATTGGTCATGTCGATCATGGAAAAACAACTTTAACTGCGGCTATCACAAAAGTTTTATCTGAAACTGGTGGCGCACAAGCAGTTGCATATGATCAAATTGATAAAGCTCCAGAGGAAAAGGAGAGAGGTATCACTATATCTACTGCTCACGTAGAATATGAAACTGAGAAAAGACATTATGCTCACGTAGACTGCCCAGGTCACGCTGACTATGTTAAAAATATGATTACTGGTGCAGCACAAATGGACGGAGCGATTTTAGTTGTAAATGCTGCAGACGGACCTATGCCTCAAACTAGAGAGCACATTCTTTTAGCAAGACAAGTTGGAGTCCCTGCAATTTGTGTTTATTTAAATAAAGTAGATCAAGTTGATGATAAAGAAATGATAGATCTTGTTGAAGAGGAAATAAGAGAACTATTAACTTCATATAAGTTTCCTGGTGACAAAACACCAATAGCAAAAGGTTCTGCACTTGCTGCTGTTGAAGGAAGAGATGAAGAAATAGGAAAAAAATCTATTTTAGAATTGATGAAAAATGTTGATGAATTTATTCCTCAACCAGACAGACCAAAAGATAAAGATTTCTTGATGCCAGTTGAAGATGTTTTTTCAATTTCAGGAAGAGGAACAGTTGCAACAGGAAGAGTTGAGTCAGGTGTACTAAAAACTGGTGATGAAATAGAAATAGTTGGTATTAGAGAAACAAAAAAATCAGTTTGTACGGGTGTAGAAATGTTTAGAAAACTATTAGACTCTGGTGAAGCAGGTGACAATGTTGGTGTTCTTTTAAGAGGAGTAGAAAGAACTGATATTGAAAGAGGACAAGTACTTTGTAAGCCAGGTTCAGTTACACCACACACAAAGTTTGAAGCACAAGCTTATGTGTTAAAAAAAGAAGAAGGTGGAAGACATACTCCGTTCTTTACTAAATACAGACCACAATTTTATTTTAGAACTACAGACGTAACAGGTGAAGTTGAATTGCCAGCAGGTACTGAAATGGTTATGCCAGGTGATGATGCTAAGTTTACAGTAAAACTTATTACACCTATCGCAATGTCAGAAAAACTGAACTTTGCAATTAGAGAGGGTGGAAGAACTGTAGGCGCTGGAGTTGTAACTAAAATTATAGAGTAAACTCTATATAGGAGTGTAGCTCAATTGGTAGAGCGCCGGTCTCCAAAACCGGAGGCTGAGGGTTCGAGTCCCTCCGCTCCTGCCAATTGATAAACAAATTTATATTATGAAAAACCCAATTAAATTTATTCAAGAGGTTAAACAAGAAGCTTTCAAAGTTAGTTGGCCCACTGGTAAAGAAACAATACAAGGTGCCTTGATGGTATTTGCCATGGCAGTAGTTATGTCATTATTTTTTCTTTTACTTGATCAAGTTTTAAAGTTTTTCTTAGAGCTTTTGCTTAAAGTGAGTTTATAATGAAAAATTGGTACATAGTTCAATCACACTCAAGTTTTGAAAATAAAGTTGCTGGCTTGATTAAAGAAGAGGCAGAAAAGGCAAAGATTTCAGATAAATTTGATGAAATAATTGTACCAACTCATGATGTAACTGAGGTTAAAAGAGGCAAAAGAGTTCAAAGAAAAAAAAAATATTTCCCTGGTTATGTTCTTATTAAAAGTGAGATGGATAATAGTATTTATCATATGATCAAGAATATAAAGAGAGTAAGCGGTTTTTTAGGAACAAAAGGTATACCTGTTCCTGTGTCAGACAAAGAAATAGAAAAGATTTTAGGCCAAATAAAAGATGGTGTGGCCCAGCCAAAATCTGGTATAGAGTACAGCGTTGGTGAAAAAGTTCAAGTTGTAGATGGACCCTTTGCCTCGTTTAGTGGAATGGTTGAAGAAATTGATGAGGAGAAGTCGAGATTAAAAGTTTCTGTTTCTATATTTGGAAGACCGACACCAGTTGAATTAGAATATAATCAAGTGGAGAAAATAAGTTAATGGCAGCAAAAAAAGAAATTAGTGGATTTATAAAGTTACAAATTAAAGGTGGTCAAGCTAATCCAGCGCCACCAGTTGGACCTGCCTTAGGTCAACGTGGGGTTAACATAATGGAATTTTGTAAAGCCTTTAATGATAAAACAAAATCTTTAGCAGGAAAACCTGTTCCAGTAGAAATTACTGTTTACAAAGATAAAAAATTTGATTTTAAAATTAAATCACCTCCTGCATCGTTCTTTATTAGAGAGGCGGCAAAATTAAAAAGTGGTTCACAAGAACCAGGTAGAAATATCGTAGCTTCTATTACAAAAAAACAAGCAGAGGAAATTGCTAAACAGAAGATGAATGATTTAAACGCAATAGATTTAGAACAAGCAGTAAAAATTATTGCGGGCTCAGCTAGATCTATGGGAATTGAGGTTAAAGATTAATAATGTCCAAAAGATTTAAAAAATTACCAGAAAAAACTTCTGAATTACCCGCAGAAGTTATCGAAAAATTAATTCCCGTAATAAAAAAAAATTGCACATCAAAATTTGATGAGTCAGTTGATTTAAGTTTTCAAATTAATAATAAACAAAAAAAAAATGAAATTAATATTAGAACCGTAGTAAACCTACCAGGTGGTTCAGGAAAAAAAGTAAAAGTTGCAGTAGTTTGTGAGGATGCAAAATCTGCTGATGCAAAGTCAGCTGGTGCAGATATTGTTGGAGGTGATGATTTTATTGAAAAAATTAAAAGTGGTGAAATTAATTTTGAAAAACTTATTTGTACACCTTCTATGATGATTAAATTATCTAAATTAGGAAAAGTGCTTGGTCCAAAGGGCTTGATGCCTAACCCAAAACTTGGTTCAGTAACTGAGGATTTGAAAAAAGCCATAACAGATGCAAAATCTGGTCAAGCAGAGATAAGAAATGATAAAGATGGAAATATTGGTGTGAGTATCGGTAAAAAATCTTTTGCTGATGACAAACTAATTAAGAATTATAATGCAATAATTGAAACTCTTGAAAAAGAAAAATCTAACAATACAGTTAAAGGTGAATTAGTTAAGTCAGCTTTTATAACCTCAACAATGGGTGTTTCGTATAAATTAAAGATAGGAAAAAGCATTTAAATTTTATGATGAACAAAGAACAAAAGAAAAATTATATAACTGAAATGACTGCAAAATTTGAAAATAGTAAAGCAGTTATGGTAACTCATTATCAAGGTTTAACAATGCCTCAACTTGATGAATTAAGATCAAAAATGAGAGAACATGGAATAGTTTTTAAAATTACAAAAAATAGAATTACAAAATTAGCTTTAGAAAAAACCAAATGTAAGGATTTATCAAAATTATTTACAGGGCCAACAGCAGTAGCATTTGGAGAGGATGCAATTATGTCTGCAAGAATTTTATCGAAATTTGCTAAGGATAACGAGAATTTAAAATTAATTGGCGGAATCATGGATAATGAGGTTCTAGATCAAGCTGGAGTATTAAATGTAGCTAGTTTACCAACTTTAGATGAAGCAAGGGCAAATATTGTGGGTATTTTGAATGCTTCTGCATCAAAATTAGTCAGTATTTTGCTTGCACGATCAGAAAAAATGAGTAGTTTACCACCAGAAAATTCTGAAACACAACCTAAAGAGTAGAAAATGCCTGACCTAAATAAAATTATAGAAGATTTATCAAGTTTGACTGTTGCTGAAGCAGCAGATCTCTCAAAACAATTAGAAGAAAAATGGGGTGTTACCCCAATGGCAGCAGCAGCACCAGCAGCAGCAGGCGCAGCGGCAGCAGCAGAAGATAAAGATGAATTTACCATCATGCTAGTTTCTGCAGGAGATAAAAAAATTAACGTTATAAAAGAAGTAAGAGCAGCAACTTCATTAGGCCTTAAAGAGGCTAAAGATTTAGTTGAAGGTGCACCTAAAGAAGTAAAAGCTGGTGTTCCTAAAAAAGAAGCTGAAGAAATTAAGACTAAGTTGGAAGCTGCAGGCGCTAAAGTAGAACTTAAATAAATTAAAAAGGATTTTTTTAGCTCTGATTAATTTTATTAATCAGTGTTAAACATTGATGCAAATATCTTTTACTGAAAAAAAGAATATTAGAAAAAGTTTTGGTAAACTTAAAGAAAGTCTATCAATCCCAAACTTGATAGAAGTCCAAAAAAATTCTTATAAAGAATTAACGGATTTTAATAGTGAAAATTTAGAATTATCTAAAGGTTTTGATAGAGTTTTTAAAAGTATTTTTCCAATTGAAGATCTTAATGATAAGGCAACTTTAGAATATGTTTCATATAGATTAGAAAAACCAAAGTTTGATGTTGAAGAGTGTATCGCTAGAGGATTGACTTACTCATCTGCTTTAAAATGTACACTTAGATTAGTTGTTTATGAAATAGATCAAGAGAATAACACTAAAGATATTTTATCTGCAAAAGAACAAGAAGTTTACATGGGAGAAGTTCCAATGATGACTAATAGTGGAACTTTTATAACTAATGGTGTGCAGAGAGTTGTTGTAAACCAAATGCACAGAAGTCCAGGTGTATTTTTTGATCATGATAAAGGCAAAACTCACGCCAGTGGTAAATTATTATTTAATTGTCGTGTAATCCCAAATAGGGGCTCATGGTTAGATTTTGAATATGATGTAAAAGATTTTTTATATTTTAAAATTGATAGGAAAAAGAAAATCCTTGCTTCCTCTTTATTACTTGCTTTAGGTTTTACTAAATCAAATATTGCAAATGAATTTTATGATCATGAAAAATTTAGCTATGATACCAACTCTCAAAAATGGAAAACAAAATTTAACCCAGAAAACTATAAAGCAAAAAATTTTTCAGAGGAAGTTATTGATGCAAATACTGGAAAAGTTGTAATTAAATTAGGTGATAAGATAAATTATTTAAATGCAAAAAAATTATCAAATGATGGTTTGAAAAATATCTTAGTATCAAAAGAGTCTCTATATGGAAAATTTTTACACACGGATATTAAGATAAGTGATGAAGAAGGTGGTACTCATAAAATTGGAACTGAATTAAACGAAACCATTATTCAACAAATCATAGATGCAAAAATTTATTCTCTAGACATCTCGGTTACCAATTCGATAAATAAAGGTGGTTATTTATTAACAACAATATTTAATGATAAAAATAATTCTAAAGACGAAGCAATAACCGAAATTTACAAAATGCTAAGACCCGGTGAACCACCAACAATCGAGATAGCAACTCAAATATTTAATAATTTGTTTTTTAGTTCTGATAGATATGATTTGTCTGATGTAGGTAGAGTAAAAATGAATTCTAGATTGAACTTAGAGTGTTCTGATAAAATTACAATTTTAAGGAATGATGACATTATTGCAATAATTCATAAAATGCTTGATCTTAGAGATGGCAAGGACGAAGTAGATGATATTGATCATTTAGGAAATAGACGAGTAAGATCAGTAGGAGAGCTTGTTGAAAATCAGGCTAGGATCGGAGTTTATAGAATGGAAAGAGCAATCAAAGAGAAAATGACTACTCTTGACATTGAATCAGCAATGCCACAGGACTTGATCAATGCTAAACCTCTAACTGTTTCATTAAAAGATTTTTTTGCTAGTTCACAGTTATCTCAGTTTATGGATCAGACAAATCCTTTATCCGAAATTACACATAAGAGAAGAGTATCAGCATTAGGACCTGGCGGCTTAACTCGAGAAAGAGCAGGTTTTGAGGTACGTGATGTTCATCCAACTCATTATGGAAGAATATGCCCAATTGAAACACCAGAGGGCCCAAACATTGGTTTGATAAATAGTTTGTCTACATACGCAAAAATTAACAAATATGGATTTATTGAAAGTCCATATAAAAGAGTTAAGGATGGAGTGGTCCAAGACGAAGTTGAGTATCTATCTGCTATGGAAGAAACTAAGTATACAATTGCTCAAGCTAATACCAAATTAGATAAGAACAATAAAATTATTGAAGAGCTTGTATCTTGTAGGCAAAATTTAAATTTTCTATTATCAAAACCTGAAACTATTGATTACATAGACGTTTCACCCAAACAATTAGTATCAGTTGCAGCTTCTTTAATTCCTTTTTTAGAAAATGATGACGCTAATAGAGCCTTGATGGGATCAAATATGATGAGACAAGCTGTTCCACTATTAAAACCAGAAGCGCCTTTGGTAGGAACTGGAATTGAGAGTGATGTTGCTTTAGACTCAGGTGTTACAATCGTAGCAAAGAGAGATGGAATAGTTGACAAAATTGATGGAAAAAGAATTGTTGTTAAGGTTACTGAGGAAACAGATTTCACTAAATCTAGTGTTGATATATATAACCTTCAAAAATTTAAAAGATCAAATCAAAACACATGTATTAATCAAAGACCATTAGTTAGAGTTGGGGACAAAGTCAAAACAGGTGATATCATTGCTGATGGCCCATCAACTAGATTAGGAGAATTAGCTTTAGGAAAAAATGTTACCGTCGCATTTATGCCTTGGCAAGGATATAATTTTGAGGACTCTATTTTGATCTCAGAAAGATGTGTGACTGATGATGTATTTACATCTGTCCATATTGTTGAATATGAGATAATGGCAAGGGATACTAAACTTGGTGAAGAAGAAATTACAAGAGATATTCCAAATGTTAATGAGGAGGCTTTAAAAAATCTTGACGAGTCAGGTATAGTTTATATTGGGGCAGAAGTTAACGCTGGAGATATTTTAGTTGGTAAAGTTACACCAAAAGGTGATTCAGCTTCAGGACCTGAAGAAAAATTATTAAGATCAATTTTTGGTGAAAAAGCAATAGACGTAACTGATACATCTTTAAGAATGTCTAGAGGTAGCAGCGGAACGGTGGTCGATGTAAAAGTTTTCAATAGACATGGTATTGAAAAAGATGAAAGGTCGATAACAATCGAACGAGCTGAGATTGAACAAGTCCAACAAGATAAAATTGTTGAAGAGGAAATTTTAGAGAGAAGTATTAAGCAAAGGGCTTCTCAAATTTTCTCAGGCTCATCACTAACCAAAAAAATTAAAAATATTGATGAAGGAACAAAACTTGATTTTGAAACTCTTAATAACTTATCAATTACTGATGTTTTTAAAATTACAGACGGAAATTCAAAAAATGATGCTGCAATAGCTCAATTAAAAGATCAATATAATAAAGCTGAACAAGATATTATTGAAAGATTTGAGGACAAAGTTCTAAAAATTCGAAGTGGTGATGACCTTTTGCCAAGCGTAATGAAAATGGTTAAAGTTTTTGTTGCAATTAAAAGAAGATTAAGACCAGGTGATAAAATGTCTGGAAGACATGGTAATAAAGGGGTTGTTAGTAAAATCGTTCCTGTTGAGGATATGCCTTATAGAGAAGATGGAAGACCAGTTGATATAGTTTTAAATCCTTTGGGAGTTCCAAGTCGTATGAATGTGGGTCAGATCTTAGAGACACATTTGGGTTGGGCATGTAAAGAATTTGGAGAACAAGTAAAAAATTTAGTGAACGAAAATCATAAAAAACTAGAAAAAACTGAAAAGATATCAAATTTCTTAAAATCTGTTTATGGTGAGGAAATCTATAATCAAAAAGTTGATAAGTTAAATAAAACAGAGTTTGAGGATTTATGTGAAAATCTTCAAAATGGAATTGCTATATCAACACCAGTATTTGATGGGGCAAAAGAAAGAGATGTAACAGAGATGTTAGAACTCGCAAAGCTACCAGGCTCGGGACAGACTTATTTGTGGGATGGAAGAACAGGTGAAAAATTTGATAGACCTGTAACAGTTGGGATTATTTATATGCTAAAACTTCATCATTTAGTAGAAGATAAGATTCACGCAAGATCCACTGGACCTTACAGTTTAGTTACACAACAACCACTAGGTGGTAAAGCGCAATTAGGTGGTCAAAGATTTGGTGAAATGGAAGTTTGGGCCCTTGAGGCTTACGGTGCATCATACACTTTACAGGAAATATTAACTGTAAAATCAGATGATGTAGCAGGTAGAGTTAAAGTTTATGAGACAATTGTTAAAGGTGAAGAAAACTTCGAGTCAGGTATACCAGAATCTTTTAACGTATTAGTTAAAGAAATAAAATCTTTGGCATTAAATGTGGAATTAAATTAACTATGAAAAAAGAATTAACAGACTTGTTTAAAAATTCTGAGATATCTGAAGCTCAAAATTTTAATAGTATAAAAATTTCATTAGCTAGCCCTGAGAAAATAAAGTCTTGGACATATGGTGAAATAAAAAAACCGGAAACAATTAACTATAGAACTTTCAGACCAGAAAAAGATGGATTATTTTGTGCCAGAATATTTGGTCCTATCAAGGATTATGAATGTCTGTGTGGAAAATATAAAAGAATGAAATTCAGAGGAATAATTTGTGAAAAATGCGGTGTTGAGGTTACAAAATCAAATGTTCGTAGAGAGAGAATGGGTCATATTAATCTAGCTACTCCAGTTGCCCATATATGGTTTTTAAAGTCATTACCTAGTCGAATAGCTTTAGCAGTTGATATGAAGTTGAAAGAAATTGAAAGAGTACTTTACTTTGAAAATTTTATTGTAATTGAACCTGGTTTAACTGGATTAAAAAAAAATCAACTTTTAAATGAGGAAGAATTAGCGAAATATCAAGATGAGTTCGGTGAAGAAGCTTTCTCTGCTGGTATAGGAGCTGAGGCAGTTTTAGAAATGCTTAAAAATCTAGATTTAGAGTTAGAAAAAAAGAACTTAGTTAGTTACATTAAAGAGACAAAATCAAAAGTTAATGAAGAAAGGGCTATAAAAAGGTTAAAATTAATAGAATCTTTTATTGATACAGGTCAAAAACCAGAGTGGATGATCATGACAGTTGTTCCTGTAATACCACCTGAACTTAGACCTTTGGTTCCTCTCGATGGTGGAAGATTTGCTACATCAGATTTAAACGATTTATACAGAAGAGTCATCAACAGAAATAATCGTTTAAAAAGATTGATGGATCTTAAGGCTCCCGACATAATCGTAAGAAATGAAAAGAGAATGCTTCAAGAGTCAGTTGATGCCTTATTTGATAATGGTAGAAGAGGAAGAGTAATCACTGGAACTGGTAAAAGACCATTAAAATCTTTAGCAGAAATGTTAAAAGGTAAACAAGGTAGATTTAGACAAAACCTTTTAGGTAAACGTGTAGATTATTCTGGAAGGTCGGTGATTGTTGTTGGACCAGATCTAAAATTACACGAGTGTGGATTACCAAAAAAAATGGCATTAGAACTATTTAAACCATTTTTATACGCTAGGTTAAATAAACTGGGGTTAGCCTCAACAATTAAACAAGCAAAAAAACTTGTTGAAAAAGAAACTAATGCTGTATGGGATGCTTTAGAATTAATTGTAAGAGAACATCCAGTTTTATTAAATAGAGCTCCTACACTTCATAGATTAGGTGTACAAGCTTTTGAACCAAAATTGATTGAGGGAGATGCTATTGAGTTACACCCATTAACATGTGCAGCATTTAATGCTGATTTTGATGGGGATCAAATGGCAGTGCACGTTCCTTTAAGTTTAGAAGCTCAACTAGAGGCAAGAATATTAATGCTCTCAACAAACAATATTTTATCACCATCAAACGGCAAACCAATTATTGTTCCAAGTCAGGATATGATTTTAGGAATTTATTATTTATCACAAGAACCTTTAACTGATAAACCAGCAGGATACTTTTTAAATGCAGATCAAATAGAATTCGCTTTGTCTTCAGGACAACTAAAAGTTCATAGTACGATTATATCAAGATTTGAAACTGTTGATGAAAAAGGAAATAAGAAATTTGAAAAATATACATCAACAGCTGGTAGATTTCTATTAGCCAACTTATTACCAAAAAACAAAGACATAAAATTTTCATTGGTAGATAGATTGCTTCCAAAAAAAGTTGTTTCTGAGGTGATCGATATTGTTTTTAGATTTTGTGGTCAAAAAACAACGGTTATTTTTTGTGATAAATTAAAGGATTTAGGTTTTAAACATGCCTTCAAAGCTGGAATTTCTTTCGGTAAAGATGACTTAGTTATACCAGAAAGCAAAACCCAATTAATAGATGATACAAAAAAATTGATTTCAGATTATGAAACACAATATGCTGAAGGACTTATCACTAGAGGTGAAAAATACAATAAAGTTGTTGATGCTTGGTCAAAATGTACTGATCGTGTAGCTGGTGAAATGATGAAAGGTATTTCTGCAACAGAAAAAACTTCAGATGGTTTAAAGATTAACTCGGTATTTATGATGGCTGACAGCGGTGCTAGAGGCTCAGCTGCTCAAATGAAACAATTAGCTGGCATGAGGGGTCTTATCGCAAAACCATCTGGTGAGATTATTGAAAGTCCAATAACTTCAAATTTTAAAGAGGGATTAACTGCCTTAGAATATTTTAACTCTACCCATGGAGCTAGAAAAGGTTTAGCTGATACAGCATTAAAAACAGCAAGCTCAGGATATTTAACTAGAAGATTATGTGATGTAGCGCAAGATTTAACAATTACCAAAAAGAATTGTGACAAACCAGGATTTATAGAACTTTCTGAAATTTTAGAAGGTGGAAATGTTGTTGTCAGTTTATCTGAGAGATCTTTAGGTAGAGTTACAGCTTCAGATGTTAAACATCCTATAACAGGTGAAATTATTTTAAAAAAATCGACTATGATAGATGAAGCTGGTTGTGATAAGATTGACTCTGCTGGAATAAAATCACTTAAAGTTTATTCAGTGATGACTTGTAGTTCAAAAGAAGGAGTATGTGCTACTTGTTATGGAAGAGATTTGTCTAGAGGTAAAATGGTTCATGTTGGAGAAGCAATTGGTATGATTTCTGCTCAATCAATCGGAGAACCTGGCACCCAGCTAACAATGAGAACTTTCCACGTTGGTGGAACAGCTTCAGTAAAACAAGATTCACAAATAGTAACTAAAAGTGAGGGAACTTTAAAGATCTTAAACTCAAATATTTTAGAAGACTCTAAAAAGAATTTGATTGTTATGGGACGAAATACTCAACTTTCTATTGAAGATGACAATGGTGTACAAATTGCAGTTTATAAAGTTGCATATGGATCAAAATTATTTTTTAAAAATGGCGACAAAGTAAAAGCAAATACTAAAATTTGTGAATGGGATCCTTATACTACACCTGTTATTGCTGAAAAAAGTGGTATTTCAAGTTATGTTGATTTGATTGATGGGGTTTCAATCCAAGAAACTACTGATGATGCTACAGGTATATCATCTAAGTCTGTAATAGATTGGAGAGCACAATCTAAGAGTACTGATTTAAAACCAAGAATTACTCTTAGAGACGAAAAAGGTAATGTGATTAAAAAAGCAGATGATAATGAAGCAAGATATTATCTTGTTCCAGATTCAATTTTATCAGTTAAAGATGGACAAAAAGTTTCAGCGGGGGATGTAATTGCTAGACTTCCAAAAGAAACAACAAAAACAAAAGATATTACGGGAGGACTACCAAGAGTTGCTGAGTTATTTGAAGCAAGAAAAGCAAAAGATAGTGCAATAATAGCTGAAAATGATGGACAAGTTATTTTTGGAAAAGAAGTAAGAGGTAAACAAAGAATTTCAATTGTCCCCGAAGATGGAGGAGACCCATCAAATTATTTAATTCCAAAAGGGAAACATATTAACTTTAACCAAGGAGAAAAAATTAAAAAAGGTGAATATCTTCTTGATGGTCAACCTTTGCCACACGATATTTTAAGAATTATGGGTATTAAAGATTTGACAGAATATTTTGTAAATCAAGTTCAGGAAGTATACAGACTGCAAGGTGTTATCATAAATGATAAACATATCGAAACTATTTTGAGACAGATGTTGAAGAAAGTTGAGGTAAAATCATCTGGAGATTCTTCTTATTTACCAGGCGAAATTGTTGATAGAATAAAATTTGAAAATATGAACGAAAAACTTAAATCAGAAAATAAAACACCAGCAATTGGTGAAAGGGTTTTAATGGGTATAACTAAAGCTTCTTTACAGACCGAGTCATTTATTTCTGCTGCCTCTTTCCAAGAAACTACTAGAGTATTAACAGATGCTGCAATTAAAGGTAAAATTGACCCGTTAAATGGATTAAAAGAGAATGTTATCGTTGGTAGATTGGTACCTGCTGGAACAGGAAATATAAAGAATAGATGGAATAAAAAAGCACTTGAGGATGATAACAAATTCTTATCTGAGCAAGAAAAGATTGAGGCCTCAGAAACTCAAGCAAATCAATAGAAAAAACAGGCTATAATCTCAGGTTTTGTTTGACAAAATTCAATTTATAAGTATTTTGGCGATGTTTTTGGTTGGAATGTAGTACTGATTAGATGTACTAAACGCTGCCATAATTGATCTGTCAGTTATTTCATCAAAAATATAATTAATTTAAAATTTTATGCCAACAATTAACCAGTTGTTAAAAAAAAAGAGAGTTAAACAAGTTAAGAGGAATAAAGTTCCAGCTCTACAAAAACAACCTTTGAAAAGAGGTGTTTGTGTTAAAGTCTATACAACTACCCCAAAGAAACCTAACTCGGCACTTAGAAAAGTTGCTAGAGTAAGACTGTCAAATGGTTTTGAAGTAACAGCGTATATACCAGGTGAAGGTCATAATTTACAAGAACACTCAGTTGTTTTGATAAGAGGTGGAAGGGTTAAGGATCTGCCAGGTGTAAGGTATCATATATTAAGAGGAAATCTCGATACCCAAGGAGTTGCAAATAGAAAAAAAAGAAGATCTTTATACGGAACCAAAAAGGGTAAATAAAAATGTCTAGAAAAAAATCACAACCTAAAAAAGACATAGTTCCAGACCCAAAATTTAATTCAACTATTATTCCTAAATTAATAAACAACTTAATGTACGACGGTAAAAGAGGTATAGCTTCGAAAATTGTTTACGATGCTATAGAAAAAATTAAAACTAAATCAAAAGATGAGCCTATAAATATTTTTAATGAGGCAATTAACAATATTAAACCAACTGTTGAAGTTAGATCTAGAAGGGTTGGTGGAGCAACTTATCAAGTTCCAGTTGAAGTAAAAAACAAAAGAGCCCAAGCTTTAGCGATCAGATGGTTGATAGACTCTGCAAGAAAAAGAAAAGATAAAAATATGTCTGATAAGATTTTCAATGAGCTTTATGATGCCTATGAAAAAAAAGGAGCTGCAGTTAAAAAAAAGGAAGATGTTCATAAAATGGCTGAGTCAAATAAAGCATTTGCACATTTTAGATGGTAAAAAATTATGTCTAGAACTCATACTTTAAATAAATATAGAAATATTGGTATTATGGCTCATATTGATGCCGGTAAAACAACTACAACAGAAAGAATTTTATATTACACAGGAAAGAGTCATAAAATAGGAGAAGTCCATGATGGTGCTGCAACAATGGACTGGATGGAGCAAGAGCAAGAAAGAGGGATTACAATTACATCAGCTGCAACAACTTGTTTTTGGCAAGACCATAGAATTAATATCATTGACACGCCTGGTCACGTTGATTTTACTATTGAAGTCGAGAGATCTCTTAAAGTTTTAGATGGTGCTGTAGCAGTTTTTGATGGTGTTGCAGGTGTTGAACCTCAGTCCGAAACTGTATGGAGACAGGCAGATAAATACAAAGTTCCAAGAATTTGTTTTGTGAACAAATTAGACAGAACAGGAGCTGATTTTTTTAGATGTGTAGATATGATAAAAGATAGATTGGGTGCTAAACCATTAGTTATTCAAGTTCCTATAGGTATAGAAGCGTCTCTAACAGGCGTTGTTGACTTAGTAAAAATGAAAGCTCAAGTTTGGAAAAATGAAGCCTTAGGTGCTGAATGGGAATACAAAGATATACCCGCCGATTTAAAAGAAATTTCTGAAAAATATAGAACAGAACTAGTTGAAGCAGCTGTTGAGCAGGATGAAAAATTAATGGAGTCATATTTAAATGGAGATGAAATAAAAGAGGAAGATTTAGTAAAATGTATAAGAAAAGGTACATTAAACTTTGATTTTGTACCAGTTATGACTGGATCAGCTTTTAAAAATAAAGGTGTACAACCTTTATTAGATGCTGTTGTGAATTATTTACCGAGTCCAGTTGATATTGGTTCAATTAAAGGAACCAAATTAGGTAGTGAAGATGAAATGGATATGAAATTTGAAGATAGTGCACCATTTTCAGCTTTAGCTTTCAAGGTTGCAAATGACCCATTTGTAGGTTCATTAACTTTTATAAGAATTTATTCTGGCACTATTAAAACTGGAACTGCGGTTTACAACTCATCTAAAGAGAAAGAGGAAAGAGTTGGGAGGATGTTATTGATGCATGCTAATTCAAGAGAGGATATTAAAGAAGCTAACGCTGGAGATATTGTGGCTTTGGCAGGTTTAAAGAATACGATTACTGGACATACTTTATGTGATAAAGAAAATGGTGTTCTTTTAGAACCAATGGAATTCCCAGATCCTGTAATAGAAATTGCAGTAGAGCCAAAAACTAAAGCCGATCAAGAAAAAATGGGTGAAGCTTTAGGAAGATTAGCTAAAGAAGACCCTTCTTTCAGAGTGACTTCAGATGAGGAGTCAGGTCAAACAATTATTAAAGGTATGGGTGAATTACATTTAGATATCATTGTGGATAGAATGAAACGAGAATTTAAAGTAGAGGCAAATGTTGGAGCCCCTCAAGTTGCATACAGAGAAACAATAGAAACTTCATCAGAAGTTGAATACACACATAAAAAACAGAGTGGTGGTGCTGGACAATTCGCTAAAGTAAAATTGTTAGTAGAACCACAAGAGCCTGGTAAAGGAAGAGAAGTTGAAAGTAAAATTAAAGGTGGTGCTATTCCTAAAGAATTCATTCCTGGAGTTGAAAAAGGAATTGAAACCGTATCAGATGGTGGAATTCTTGCTGGATTCCCAATGATAGATTACAAAGTAACAATTTTAGATGGATTACACCATGATGTGGACTCTAGTGTATTAGCATTTGAGCTAGCAAGTAGAGCTTGTTTTAAAGAAGCATGTACAAAAGGTGGATTAAAGCTCTTAGAGCCAGTTATGAGAGTTGAAGTTGTAACACCTGAGGACTACATGGGGGATGTAATTGGTGATTTAAATAGTAGAAGAGGTCAGATAAGTACTCAAGAGCAAAGAGGTAATGCTACAGTTATTACTGCTATGGTCCCATTAGCTAATATGTTTGGATATATCAATAGTTTAAGATCAATGTCTCAAGGTAGAGCACAATACTCAATGTTTTTTGATCATTATTCAAAAGTTCCTCAAAATGTTCAGGATGAAGTAACTAAAAAGATTGCAGGCTAATATGGAAAAACAAAATATACGAATTAAACTTAGAGCATATGATAATAAAGTTCTAGATGCATCAACTGAAGAAATTGTTAACACTGTAAAAAGAACAGGAGCAACTATTAAAGGTCCAATACCTCTACCGACTAAAATTGAGAGATATACAGTTTTAAGATCACCACACATTGATAAGAAAAGTAGGGAACAATTTGAATCAAGAACGCATAAAAGATTAATAGATATAGTTGAACCAACACCACAAACTGTTGAAGCACTTATGAAACTAGATTTAGCTTCAGGTGTGGATGTGGAGATTAAAATTTAAATATGAGAAATATTGCTTTAATAGGAAAGAAAATTGGAATGACCAGAGAGTTTTATAAAACTGGCCAGTCAGTGCCCGTAACAGTTCTTAAGATGGAGAAAGCAAGAGTTATTCAAGTAATTGATAGTGAAAAAAGAGGCTATAAAGCTGTTCAATTAGGGTATGGAAAAATTAAAAATTCAAAGCTCACAAAAGCAATGAAAGGTTATTTTGCCAAGAAAAATACTGAGGCAAAAAAGAGATTAAAAGAGTTCAGAGTTGAAAATATTGAAAATTTTAAAGAGGGAAATGAGTTTGGTCTTGAAATATTTAAAGATATAAAATTTGTAGATACGAAATCAAAGACTATAGGTAAAGGTTTTGCTGGAGCAATGAAAAGACATAATTTTGGTGGTTTAAGAGCGACACATGGTGTTTCAATTTCACATAGATCTCACGGTTCTACTGGACAAAGACAAGATCCTGGAAAGGTTTTTAAAGGAAAAAAAATGGCTGGACACATGGGTGACAAATTAAGAACTATGCAAAATATCGAAATTATTAAAACAGATTTAGAAAATGAATTACTTTATTTAAAAGGCTCAATACCAGGTTCAAAAAACTCAGAAGTTATTGTCAAAGGTTCTGTCAAAAATATAAATAAATTAACTATTGATGAAAAAATTAAAGCTGCTGAACAGGCTAAAAAAACACCAGATAAAAAGAAAAAATAATGAAAATAGATAAATTAAATTTAGATGGAAAAAAAAGCTCAATAGAGGTTTTGGATAAAATTTTTTCAGCTAAAATAAACCATAAATTAGTAAGTAGTGTTCTATACAAAACTAATGCTAATTATAAAGGGAGACATGCAAAGACTAAGCAACAAAACGAAGTGGCAGGGCCTACTTCAAAAATTTATGCTCAAAAAGGTACAGGTAATGCAAGACACGCTAGTAGAAAAGCACCAATATTTGTTGGTGGTGGAATAGCGCATGGACCAAAGGGACAACTAGCTTACAAAAAAAGAAAATTAAATAAGAGCGAAAAAAAACAAAGCATAGCTTCATTGATCAGTGAAAAAACTAAAAATAAAGATTTATTAGTCCTTAATGATTTTAATATCCAAATAAAAAAAACAAAAGAAATGAGTCTTATTCTTAAAAAGTTTGAAATTACAGACTCATTAATTATTCTTGATAAATCCTCAAAAGAAAAAGTAGAAAAATCAATTAGAAATATTCCAAACATTAAAGTTACAGACATAAATCACTTTAGTGCTTTTGACATGATTAAATTTAAAAAAATAGTTTTTACTGAAAGCTCTGTAAAAGAGTTAGAGAAGAGATATGCCTAAAATAGAAAAACTTCATCTGTATGATAAAATTTTGTCACCATTACTGACAGAAAAATCTACTAATTTATCTGGAGAAAACAAAATAGTTTTTAAAGTACGTAAGAGTGCTAACAAAAAAAATCTTAAAAATAATATTGAAAAAATTTTCAAGGTTAACGTAACAAAAATTAATATTATTAATAAACAAAATAGAACAAAATTTACCAGAGGAAGAAAAGTGAAAGTCTCAGGTTTTAAAAAAGCAATAATTACACTTAAAAAGGGTCAGAGCATTGATCTAACAACAGGAATTTAATGGCATTAAAAACTTTTAAACCGTATACGAAATCTACCAGAGGGACAATTCTAGTTGATAGAACTGGTCTTTGGAAAGGGAAACCATTTAAGTCATTAGTTTCACCAAAAAATTCAATGAAAGGAAGAAATAATAACGGTCATATAACTTCAATAAATAGAGCCGGTGGTCATAAAAAGATGTATAGACATATAGATTTTTATAGAAAAAAATTTGATGCTCCTGCTACTGTCGAGAGAATAGAGTATGATCCAAATAGATCTTGTTACATAATGTTGGTAAAATTTGAGGATAATTCTCACGCTTATTATTTAGCTCCACAAAAAATTAAAGTTGGTGATAAAGTTGAAAATGGTTCCAAAAAAGAGATAAAAGTTGGTAATTGCATGCCATTACAAGATATCCCTGTAGGCATAGATATTCATAACGTTGAAATTCACCCAGGCGGAGGTGGTAAAATAGCAAGATCAGCTGGAACATCTGTTACTATTAGCGGATTAGATGGTAACTACAGTTTAATAAAATTAGCTTCTGGTGAGGTAAGAAAAATTGACTCAAGATCTTTGGCTACAATTGGTGTCCTGAGCAATCCAGATCAAAAAAATATAAAAATTGGTAAAGCTGGAAGATCAAGATGGTTAGGAAGAAGACCACACACAAGAGGGGTAGTTAAAAATCCCGTTGATCACCCACATGGAGGTGGAGAAGGAAAAAGTGCAGGTGGAAGACATCCAGTTTCGCCAAAAGGTCAATCAGCTAAAGGACTAAAAACAAGAGATAATAAACGAACAGATAAATTTATTGTGAAGAGAAGAAACAAAAGAAAGGATACTAAATAATGGCTAGAGCGGTTTGGAAGGGTCCTTTTGTAGAGGAAAGTTTAATGAAAAAGGTGGATAAATACAAAACTGACCCTAAAAAAATTCCAATTAAAACTTGGTCAAGAAAATCTACAATACTACCAGATTTCGTTGGAGTAAGTTTTTTAATTTATAATGGTAAAAAATTTATCCCAATAACGGTGTCAGAAGATATGGTCGGTCATAAACTTGGTGAGTTTGCACCTACAAGAACTTTCTTTGGACATACACCAGCAGATAAAAAAGCAAAACCTGCTGAAGCTGAGGCTAAAAAGTAATTTATGAGCAAAAAAAAGAAAACACAGAATAATAAAGATAAACTTGTGAGATCGATCAACAATAATATTAGATCAAGTGTAAGAAAACTTAATCCAATTCTTAAAGGAATTGTGGGCAAGAAAGTAGATGTTGCTATAAGAGACCTAGAGTTTTCAGAAAAAAGAATAACCAAAGATATTAGAAAAACAATTAGTTCAGCTGTTGCAAATGCTGAAAACAATTTTCAATACGATATTGATAAACTAGTCGTAAAAGAAGCTTACTGTGGAAAGAAAATTATAATGAAAAGATTTAGACCAAGAGCGAAAGGAAGAGCTGCACCAATATTAAAACCTTATTCAAGTGTAACAATAATATTATCTGAGATGAAAAAAACGGAGGGACATGGGGCAAAAAGTTAATCCAGTTGGTTTTAGATTAGGTGTGAACAGAGGTTGGGACTCTGTTTGGTATGCTAAGAAGAAAGATTTTGGAAATTATCTTATCGAAGATTTTAAAATCAGAGAATATATAAAAAAAAATGTAATTAATTCTGGTGTATCAAAAGTTATGATCGAAAGAACCTCAAACAAATGTTACGTAACCATTTATACTTCAAGACCTGGATTTGTAATTGGAAAAAAAGGAAGTGATATTGATAAAATTAAAAACAATCTTTCAAAATTTACCAAGAATGAAGTTGCCTTGAATATTAAAGAAGTTAAAAAACCAGAGACAAATGCCTATTTAGTTGCTGAAAATATAGCACAACAATTAGTTAAAAGAATTTCTTACAGACGAGCAATGAAAAGAGCAATGCAATCTTGCTTAAGACTTGGAGCAAAAGGAATAAAAGTCTCAATCAGTGGAAGATTGGGTGGTAATGAAATTGCTAGAACTGAGTGGTTAAGAGATGGAAGTATACCATCTCATACTTTAAGGGCAGATATAGATTATGCTGAAGCAGAAGCACTTACAACGTATGGTATTATTGGTATCAAAGTTTGGATCTATAAAGGTGAAGTTTTTGCAAAAGAATTTAGCCAAGAAACTAACAAAGTAATTTCTAAAGAGGGTAAATAATATAATGTTGCAGCCAGTAAGAACTAAATGGAGAAAAGCTCATAAGGGACGAATACATGGTAAAGCGTCGAGAGCTAACTTTATAAATTACGGAGCTTATGCTTTAAAAGCTCTATCACCTGATAGAGTAACAGGAAAACAAATTGAAGCTGCTAGAGTAGCTTTAACAAGACATATGAAAAGACAAGGAAGAGTCTGGACAAGGATATTTCCAAATATTCCTGTATCTAAAAAACCGATTGAAGTACGTATGGGTAAAGGAAAAGGATCGCCCGAATATTACGCTTGTAGAGTAAAACCTGGTAGAATTTTATTTGAGGTTGATGGTGTTTCAGAGGAGATCGCTAAGGAGGCATTATATAAAGCTTCAGCAAAGCTACCTATTAAAACAAAAACAATTAAAAGATTTTTATAAAATGAAAAAACAAGAGATAAAAAAACTATCTAAAGACGAAATTTTAAAGAATATTGATAAGCTTAAGAAAGATTTATTTAACTTTAGATTTCAGAAGGTTAATTCTCAAGTAACTAACCCATCTAAAATTGGGGAAACAAAAAAAACAATTGCAAGACTTAAAACTTCATTAAGAGGGAAAATTAATGCCTAAAAAGATTTTAACAGGAGTAGTAGTGAGTGATAAACCAAATAAAACGATAACCGTTTTAGTTGAAAGAAAATATTCTCATCCAGTATTAAAAAAAGTTATTAAAGTTAGAAAAAAATACAATGCCCATGATGAAAAAAATACTTTTAAATTGGGAGATAAAGTTTCAATTATAGAAAGCAAACCTTTCTCAAAAAATAAAAAATTTGAAGTTATGGAGAATTCAAAATAATGATACAGGTTCAAACTGAATTACAAGTTGCAGATAACACTGGAGCTAAAAAGATAGAGTGTATCAAAGTTTTAGGTGGGTCTAAAAGAAGATATGCCAGCATTGGTGATACAATTGTAATTGCAGTTAAAGAAGCAATTCCAAAAGGTAAAGTTAAGAAAGGTTCAGTCCATAAAGCAGTTGTTGTAAGAGTAAAAAAAGGCATTCACAGAGATGATGGATCAAAAGTAAAGTTCGATAATAATGCTGCAGTTTTAGTTGATGACAAAGGCGAACCAGTTGGAACAAGAATTTTTGGTCCTGTAACAAGAGAATTAAGAACTAGAGGTCAAATGAAAATTATCTCTCTAGCACCTGAGGTATTATAATGATTAAGAAAGGTTTAAAAGTGAAAATTATTGCAGGTAAAGATAAAGCCAAAGAAGGTGAAGTTATTGAGATAGATAGATCAAATAATAGAGCAAAAGTTAAGGATTTAAATATGATTAAAAAACATGTGAAAACAACAAAAGAAAAAAAAGGTGGTATATTTTCTAAAGAGAATTTTATTCATATCTCTAATTTAAAATTAGTAAATGAGCAAAAAAAAACAAAGAAATCAGAGGCTAAAAAATAATGACACCAAGACTAAAGGAACTTTATTTAAAAGAAATTCAACCAGCTTTAAAAACAGAGTTTGGTTTTAAAAACCTTAATATGGGTCCTAAAATTGAAAAAATTATTTTAAATATGGGTTTAGGTTTGGATGGCAATGACTCTAAGGTTTTAAAATCATGTGAAGAGGATCTTGCCAAAATTGCAGGTCAAAAACCAGTCACAACAAAATTCAAAAAATCTGTAGCAAATTTTAAAACAAGAAAAGGATCTAACGCAGGATTAAAAGTAACTTTAAGAAAAAATAAAATGTATGAATTTCTTGATAGATTAGTCAATATAGCATTGCCAAGAATAAAAGATTTTAGAGGTTTATCTCCAAATGGGTTTGATAAATTTGGAAACTATACCTTTGGAGTAAAAGAACACATTATATTCCCTGAAGTTAGTTTTGATAGGGCTGATAAAGTCAGAGGACTAGATATTGTGATAGTTATATCGTCTTTAAATAAAGATCATAGTTTTGCACTTTTACAAAAGATGAATTTTCCATTTATTAAAAAAGGAGATAATTAATATGGCTAAATTAAGCTCAATAAATAAAAACAATAGAAGAATAAAACTTTCAGACAAATTTTTTAATAAGAGAGCAAAATTAAAAAAAATAATTATGAATAAGAAGTTGTCTTTAGAGGAAAGATTTAAGGCACAACAAAAACTATCTAAATTACCAAGAAATTCTGCGAAAATCAGAGTGATGAACAGATGTCAAATAACAGGTAGACCGCATGGCGTTTACAGAAAATTAAAAATTTCAAGAATTGCGTTAAGACAACTTGGTTTACAAGGGAAGATACCAGGAATGGTAAAATCGAGTTGGTAGAAAGGAGTAATTATGAGCTTAAGTGACCCGATAGGAGATATGATAGCAAGAGTAAAAAATGCTCAGGCGAGAAAACATAAAAAAGTGGAGTTACCTTCATCAAAATTTAAGAGTAAAATAGCTGATATTCTCAAGAATGAAGGATTTATAAAAGATTTTAAAGTTTCTTCTGAGGAGAAAAAAAATATCTTATCATTAGAATTAAAATATCACTCTGGTAATCCAGTAATAAGTAATTTTGAGAGAGTATCAAAACCAGGAAGAAGGATTTTTTCAAGTGCAGATAGTTTACCCAAGATAAATAATGGATTAGGTATTGCAATATTGTCTACACCAAAAGGTGTAATGACAGATATTGATGCTAGAAAACAAAAAGTTGGTGGAGAAATAGTTTGTAAGGTTTTTTAATATGTCAAAAATAGGAAAAGTAAATATAACAATACCAGAAAAAGTAAAAGTAGCTATCGCTGGTAATATTCTTAACATTGAGGGTCCTCTTGGTAAAAAATCTTTGAACATAGATTTAGAGGTATTTAATCTTGATATTAAGGATGGCAAAGAAATATCCATCAAACCTAAAAAAATTGACCAAAATACTAAAAGATTATGGGGCATGAACAGAAGCTTAATCAATAATGCTGTCATTGGTTCAATAAAAGGTTATGAAAAAATTTTAGAATTAGTGGGAGTTGGTTACAGAGCTTCAATAAAAGGTAGTCAATTAAATTTACAGCTAGGTTATAGTCATGACATAAATTTTGATATACCCGATGGTATTAAAATTGCTGTAGAAAAACAAACAACTTTAAAAATTTCTGGTTTTGATAAACAGATGGTAGGTTCAATAGCTTCAAAAATAAAAACTCTAAGAAAAATTGAACCATATAAAGGAAAAGGTATCAGAGAAAAAGGTCAATATGTTTTGAAAAAAGAGGGTAAAAAGAAATAATGAAATTAAGCACAACAACTAGAAAAAAATTTAGAATTACAAATAAACTTAAAAAGGTTTCTAAACCAGACAGGTTTAGACTTAGTATATTTAGGTCTTCTAAAAATATTTCAGCACAAATTATTGATGACTCAAAGAATATAACCTTATTATCAGCTTCTTCAGTTGAAAAAGATATAAAAGAATCTAAAACAAAAAATAAATCAGAACTGTCCAAAATTGTTGCAGAAAAATTAGCAAAAAAAGCCCAAGAGAAGAAAATAACTAAAATATATTTTGATAGAGGTATTTATAAATATCACGGAAGAATAAAGGTTTTTGCTGAAACTTTAAGAAAGAATGGAATGGAATTTTAAATATGGAAAATTTTAAAGAGAAAAAAACAGACGATATTTTAGAAAAGTTAGTTCATATTAATAGAATTACCAAAGTTGTAAAAGGTGGTAGACGTTTTGGCTTTTCTGCATTGGTAGTTGTTGGTAATCAAGCTGGAAAAATTGGTATAGCTCATGCTAAAGCAAAACAAGTTCCAGATGCAATTAAAAAAGCAAATGAAATAGCAAGAAGAAAACTGATTCATATTCCTTTAAGAGAGGGCAGAACTATTCATCATGATGTTAAGGCTAAAGATGGATCAGGTAGAATTGTACTAAGATCAGCATCAAAAGGTACAGGAATAATTGCTGGTGGTCCTGTTAGAGCTGTTTGTGAAGTTTTAGGAGTGAAAGATATTGTTGCTAAATCTATGGGAACATCTAATGCACACAATGTTATAAGAGCAACAATAAAAGCTTTAAAGAAACAGAATTCACCTAAACAGATTTCAGCAATAAGAAATAAAAAGATATCAGAAATAATCGAAAAAAGAGGATAATGATAAAATTAAATAATAGACCAAAATTAAATAAATCTAAAATAAGAGTCGGTAGAGGAATAGGCTCAGGAAAAGGTAAAACTTCAGGAAGAGGTGTGAAAGGTCAAAAATCTAGATCAGGCGTTGCAATAAAAAGTTTCGAAGGTGGACAAATGCCCCTATATAGACGTTTACCTAAAAGAGGTTTTAATCCAATCCAGAAAGAAAATATAGCAATTTTAAATTTGGACAAAATACAATCTTTCATTAATAAAAAGACAATTAATACAAATGATATATTAAATTCATCATCCTTAAAGAAGTTAAAATTAATAAATAAGAATTCTAAAAAACTTAAGATCTTAGGCTCTGGTGAAATTAAAGATAAAATAAATATTGAAGCCGATTTAGCATCTAAATCTGCGCTGGAAAAACTTGAAAAAATTGGTGGATCAATACAACTAAAAAAATAATATCTTAAGATAATGAGCTCTTCATCTTCAAGTATTGATTTAAGAAATAGGATAATCTTTACGATTGCAATACTAGCAGTTTACAGATTTGGTACGTTTGTTCCTCTACCTGGAATCGATCCAGAACAGTTAAAAATTTTAATGGAGGGAAATCAAAAAGGCCTACTTGGAATGTTTAACGTGTTTGCTGGAGGTGCAGTAAGTAGAATGGCTATTTTTGCATTAGGAATAATGCCATACATCTCATCATCTATTATTGTTCAATTACTAACAGGTGTATCTGATTATTTCAAAAATCTTAAAGCACAAGGTGAAACAGGAAGAGCGAAGATAACTCAAATAACTAGGTATGGAACAGTTTTATTAGCTACTGTTCAAGGTTACGGTTTATCTGTTGGTTTAGAGTCTTCAGCTAATTTGGTAATAAACCCAGGAATATTTTTTAAAATATCAACAGTTACAACTATTGTAGCTGGAACAATTTTTTTGATGTGGTTGGGTGAGCAAATAACACAAAGGGGAATAGGAAATGGAATATCCTTAATTATTTTTGCAGGAATTGTTGCAGAAATACCAAGAGCTTTAGTGACGACTTTTGAATTAGGTAGAACAGGAGCAATTTCAACTTTGATGATAATAGCTATTTTTATTTTATTGATTTTAACTATTTTGTTTATTGTTTTTATGGAAAGAGCTTTAAGGAAAATTTTGATAAATTATCCTAAGAGACAGATGGGTAATAAAATGTATGGTGGAGAGTCATCTCATTTGCCTTTAAAAATTAATCAAGCGGGAGTTATACCAGCAATTTTTGCATCTGCTTTATTATTATTACCTGTAACTTTTTCAAATTTCGACGTTTCTGATAATGAAACATTTTTAAATCTAAGTTCATATTTTACACAGGGACAACCACTTTATATGTTGCTTTATGCATCGGGAATTATTTTTTTTACTTTTTTCTACACATCAATTACTTTCAACCCAACAGAAACAGCTGATAACCTAAGAAAATATGGTGGTTTTGTTCCAGGTATAAGACCTGGAGAAAGTACAGCTCTTTATATTGAAAATATTTTAACTAAATTAACTACCATTGGAGCATTATACCTTACTTTAGTTTGTTTAATGCCAGAGTTTTTAATTGCTAATTATCCAATACCATTTTATTTGGGTGGAACGTCAATATTAATTGTTGTAGTTGTTGCAATTGACACAGTTACACAAATTCAAACCCGACTTATGAGCTCACAATATGAGCAATTAATCAAAAAAACTAAATTCGGTAGATAGATAAAAAAAGTGAATGTAATTTTGTTTGGACCTCCAGGAGCTGGTAAAGGCACACAAGCTAAATTTTTAGTTAAACAATTAAATAATTTCCAAATTTCTACAGGTGATATGTTGAGAGATGAAATTCAAAAAAACTCTGAAATAGGAAAAAAGATAGTTGAAGACATGAGCGATGGTAGATTTGTTAGCGATGAAATAGTTAACTCATTAATTGAAAATGTAGTCTTTGATCCAAAAAAGAGAAATAAATTAATATTTGATGGATACCCAAGATCTCTGACACAAGCTAAAAACTTAGAAAAATTATTAGAGAAAACAAATCAAAAAATTGATTTTGTATTTTTTCTTAATGTGAATAAGGAGACGATAATCAAAAGAATTGAACAAAGAAAAAGTATAGAAAATAGATCTGATGACGATTTAAATACCATTGTGAAAAGGTACGATAAATACATGGAAACCACCAAACCTGTTCTAGATTTCTATTCTAAAAATTCCAATTTTTATGAGTTAGATGGCAGTTCTAAAATTGAGGAAATAACAGCTAAAATCAACAGTTTTCTGAACGTTTAACCCGTTGACTTTAAAAGATCATCTTATATAAAAGGCTGAAAATTATCACTAAATATATGGCTCGTATTGCAGGTATAAATATTCCACAGAACAAACTTGTTCATGTAGGTCTCACGTACATTTATGGTATTGGTGATAAGTTTTCTTCGCAAATTTGTTCATCTTTAAAAATTCCAAAAGAAAAAAGAGTCAATCAACTAACTGATGATGAAATTCTTAAAATTAGAGAATACATAGATCAAAATTTCAAAGTAGAGGGAGATTTGAGAAGAGATTATTCATTAAGTATTAAAAGATTAATAGATCTAGCTTGCTACAGAGGATCAAGACATAGAAAAAAATTACCTGTTAGAGGTCAAAGAACTAGATGTAATGCGAGGACAAGAAAAGGTAAAGCAATTGCAATTGCGGGTAAAAAATTAACTCCACTTAAAAAATAAACATGGCTAAAGTTGATAAGGTTGAAAAGAAAGACCCAAAAAGTGAAAAAAGTGTAAGTAAAGTTAAAAAGAGCTCTTACTCTAAAAAGAAAAAAGTTAAAAAAAATATTTTGAACGGTATTGCTTATGTTCAATCAACTTTCAATAATACTATTATCTCTATCGCAGATACAAATGGAAATGTAGTTTCATGGGCTTCAGCAGGCCAAAAAGGTTTTAAAGGTTCTAGGAAATCTACACCATATGCTGCACAAATTGCTGCAGATGCAGCTGCATCGAAAGCTTTAGAATATGGAATGAAAACATTATCAGTTGAAGTTAAAGGACCTGGCTCAGGAAGAGAAACAGCATTAAGAGCTTTACAAGCAAGAGGATTCAAAATTTTATCAATTAAAGATACAACACCGATGCCACATAATGGCACTAGACCACCAAAAAAAAGGAGAGTTTAATGGAAACTGAAAATGTAAATATTAAAAACTGGAAATCACTTATTAAACCATCAAAAATTGATGTTCAAATGAGTGATGATTTATCTAAAGCAAAAATAGTAGCTGAGCCTTTAGAAAAAGGTTATGGTTTAACCTTGGGTAATTCATTAAGAAGAATTTTATTATCTTCGATTAGAGGTGCAGCAGTTACATCTATACAAATAGACGGTGTATTACATGAGTTTACATCGATAAAAGGTGTAAGAGAAGATGTTACTGATATAGTTTTAAATGTAAAATCTTTAGCATTAAAGTCATCTTCTGAAGGCACTAAAAAACTTATTTTAGATGCAAAAGGACCTGGTGAAATAAAAGCTTCTGATATAACTCCAGTAGCTGATGTTGAAATTTTAAATCCTGAATTAGTAATTTGTAATTTAGATGAAAAAACAAGTTTTCATATGGAGATGAATGTTAATACAGGAAAAGGTTACGTGCCAGCTGAATTAAATAAACCTGAGGAACCACCTTTGGGATTGATTGCTATAGACTCTTTATACAGTCCTGTAAAAAAAGTTTCTTATTCTGTAAGCACCGCGAGAGAAGGTAAAGCCCTAGACTACGATAAACTTACAATGGAAGTTGAAACGGATGGCTCAATATCAGCAGAAGATGCTGTAGCTTATTCTGCCAGAATTTTCCAAGATCAACTTAAAATGTTTATTAATTTTGATGAACCAGTAGAGGCACCTGTCAAAGAAGTATCAACAGAACCAGAATTTAATAAAAATTTGTTAAGAAAAGTTGATGAGTTGGAATTGTCTGTCAGATCAATGAATTGTTTGAAAAACGATAACATAATTTACATCGGCGATCTTGTTCAAAAGTCTGAAGGTGAAATGCTTAGAACACCAAACTTTGGAAGAAAATCGCTCAATGAAATTAAAGAAGTTTTAACAGGAATGTCATTGTATTTGGGTATGGAGATACCAAACTGGCCACCAGATAACATTGCTGAAATGTCTAAAAAGCTAGAGGAAGCTATCTAAATGAGACACGGATTTGCTAATAAGAAGCTTAATAGAACATCTGAGCATAGAAAAGCACTGTTAAAAAACATGCTCAATTCCCTGATAAAATATGAGCAAATCAAAACAACATTACCAAAGGCAAAGTTTTTAAAGCCTCAAGCAGATAAGATTATTACACTAGGTAAGAAAGATACCCTTCATAACACTAAAGCTTTAGTTTCACAGTTACAAGATATTAAATCTGCAAATAAAGTTAAAAAGACATTATCAAAAAGATACGAAAAAAGAACAGGTGGTTATACAAGAATAATTAAAGCTGGCTTTAGATATGGTGATAATGCACCGATGGCAATTATTGAATTTGTAGACAGAGATGTTGAAGCAAAAAAGGTAGATAAAAAGAAAAAATCTACTTTAAAAGAGCCTGAAAAAAAAGAAGATAAAAAACCAGTAGCTGCATCAAAATAATTTTTTTATGTTAAAAAGTTACATCGTTGACTCAACGTGTAATAATATGCGTGTTGATAGATGGATACGTAATACAATAGGTAGAATTCCTCAAGGATTAATTGAAAAATCTTTAAGATCAGGCAAAATAAAAGTTAATAAAAAAAAAATAAAAAGTTCTCATAAGATAAAATCTAATGACAAAATTGATTTTTATGATTTTAAATTTGAAGAAAGAATTCAACAAAAAAAAATAAGTTTTAGTCCCTCTAATCAAATAATCAAAGCAAATGAAGATTTAATAATAGATAACAATGAAAATTTTATCGTTTTAAATAAAAGTGCTGGTATTTCTGTTCAGGGTGGAACAAAATCGAAAAAAAACTTAATTGATATATTTAAAAAAAGCGAAATTTTCTCAGATTCAAAACCTTTTTCTGTCCATAGATTAGACAAAGATACATCAGGTGTTTTTTTAATGGCTAAAAACAGAGAGACAGCACAATTATTAACATCATTGTTTAGATTAAGAAAAGTGCATAAAACTTATCTAGCTATATGTCATGGCGAACTTGAAAAAAATTCAGGAGAATGGAATGATGATTTAGTACGTTATGACAACGGAAAAAAAATTATTGAAAAAGCAAAAACAATTTACAAAGTCATTGATAAAAATTCGAATTCTAGTCTTATTGAAATGAAACCTATCACTGGTAGAAAACATCAATTAAGAAAACAACTTTTTAATATTGGTCACTCAATTTTTGGAGATAATAAATACAAATCTTTTACTCAAACAATTGGTATTAACAAAGAATTAATGCTTCATGCTTATGAAATAAAATTCATGATCAAAGAAAAAAAATATACTTATAAAGCTTTACTACCTGATTATTTTAAAAAATTATTAAAAATCAAAAGACTTACTTATTCAAATTTGAAATAAAAATTTCAACTAGTTTTTTGTCTAGTTCTTTATAATCTTGATCTGTAATTTGTTTTAAATTAGTCACACCTTTGTCTTTAATGCCACAAGGAATGATTGCGTTATACTTTTCTAAATTATTACAAATATTAATTGAAAAACCGTGATATGCTATCCACTTACTAATTCTTACCCCAATTGCAGCAACTTTTTTTGTTTTTTTATTATCATTGTACCATATCCCAATATTTTCTTTATCAGCAAAACTTTTAATATTAAAAAAATTTAATGTCTCGATTATTGTTTTTTCTATTATTGAAATAAAATTTCTAATATCTTTTTTTCTTTTTTTTAAGTCTATTACAAAATAACAAATTAATTGGCCTGGTCCATGATAGGTAATTTTACCACCTCTATTTGTCTCTAAAATCTTAATCGATTTATCTAAAATGTCACTCTCACTATAGCTTGTACCTGCTGTGTAAATATCTGGATGTTCTAAAGTCCAAATTAATTCATTTGATTTATTTAAATCTACATTCAACAATCTTTCTTCCATCAGTTTTTTAGCATCTTCATAAATGACAGGTTTTTCAGACTTTTTAATTTCTATACTCATTTAAAAATTGTATTCTTTTGATTATGTATTAAAAGATCGACCTAAATAACAGGAAAATTTATGACTTTAATTAAAAAAATCAAAGATAAAAAAGTCAATTTTGAATTTAATAAAGAATACATAAAAGTAGTCACTGATAAAATTTCGAACAATGACGCAACTTTTATTACTAATTCTTTTAAAGAAATGCATCCTGCTGATGCAGCAGATATCATTGAGCATTTAAGTCAGAATGACAGAGAAAATTTAATTAAACTCAATAACTTTAAAATAGATCCTGAGGTCTTTATTGAACTCAATGAGTCAGTTCAAACTGAAATCATAAAATATCTTTCGTCTGATGCAATAGTTAGAATATTGAAAAATTTGGAATCTGATGATGCTATAGCTATTCTTGAAAATGTAGATGAAAAAAATAAAAACTCTATTTTAAGCTTATTACCACCTAAAGATCGTTTTGCTTTATTGGAAGGTCTTAGTTATCCTGAGGATAGTGCAGCTAGAATAATGCAGCGAGAATTTACCGCAATACCAAGTAACTGGTCTGTTGGTCAAACTATTGATTATTTAAGAGAAAATAAAGATTTACCAGAACAATTTTTAGAAATTTATATTGTAGATGAAAATTTTAAACCCATTGGTGCTGTACCGTCATCTAAAGTTCTAAGGACACCAAGAGAAACAAAGATGTCATCAATAATGGATGATTCTATTTTTTTAGTGCCAGTAGACATGGATAGAGAAGAGGTTGGTAACTCATTTGAAAATTATAATTTAAATTCTGCATGTGTGATTGATAAAAATAATAAATTAGTTGGAATGATAACTTCAGATGATGTTCTGACTGTTTTAAAGGAAGAAGCTGAGGAAGATGCATTAAGATTAGCAGGTGTAGGAGATGAAGAAATAACTGATGGTGTAATAACAAAAACAAAAAGACGATTTAATTGGTTGTTATTAAATCTTTTCACTGCATTTTTAGCTACATATTGTATTAGTTTATTTGGAGCAACAATTGAACAAATGGTTGTTCTAGCTTTTTTGATGCCAATAGTAGCATCAATGGGTGGTAACGCAGGAATGCAAACATTGGCAGTTACTGTTAGAACTCTTGCTACTAATGATTTAACAAAAAATAATTTTAATCAAAATATTTTTAAAGAATTTAATATAGGTATTTTAAATGGAATTATATTTGCAATCATAAGTTCTTTCATTGTTCAGTTATGGTTTCAGGATATTCAGCTATCTTTGATAATTTCTATCTCAATGATTTTAACCATGATAGTTGCAGGTCTATTTGGAATATTGGTACCTGTTACATTAAAAAAAATGAATATAGATCCAGCAATAGCATCAAGTGTTTTCGTAACAACTATAACTGATGTTATTGGTTTTGTATCATTCCTAGGTGTTGGAGCTTATTTTTTGTAAACATCAAAAGTTATCTATCAACCTTACACTGCCAATATAATAAGCAATAAAAATTTTTGTATTTTTAATCTTATTAGTTAATCTAAGATTTTTTGTATTTCGCAACTCAAGATAATCTATCTTAATATCAAATTTTTTTATTAACTCATTTTTTTTAATTAATATTGAATTCTTTAAGTCTTTTTTTTTAAATAATTCTTTTTTAAAAAGAATAAGATTTGTTGCTACTTGACCTGCCTTCTTTAAATTCTTTTCAGTTAAAAGAATATTTCTGGATGACAAAGCTAATTTATTCTTATCTCTTATTGTTTTACAAGAAATAATTTTAGATTTGAAATTTTTTTCAATATATCTTTTTACTAACAATAGTTGCTGAAAATCTTTTTCTCCCATGAATATTTTTGAAGGATTTATTATTTGTGTTAAACGGGTCATTACGTTAATCACACCCTCAAAATGACCTTTTCTATATTTAGCACATAGTATTTTGTCTTGTTTTTTAAGTTTAATTTTCACTTTATTTGCAAACTTGTAGACATCTTCAATTTCAGGTAAATATACAAAATCAACTTTAAGCCTTTTTAAAATTCTTAAATCTTTTTTTATATTCCTTGGATATCTCTTGTAGTCGTTTTTGTTGTTAAATTGTTTAGGATTTACAAATATACTTACAATGGTCTTATTGGATAGTTTTAAAGATTTTTTGATTAATGATATGTGACCATCATGAAGGCTACCCATAGTAGGTACAAATCCAATATTTGATTTGCCAAATAATGCCTCATTTAAATCAATATTGTTTAATAAAATTTTCATTTGTATAAAACATTTTAATAAGTAAAACATTTAAATGATTAAACAAGCAATTATTCCATTAGCTGGGTTAGGGACAAGGTTATTACCTTTAACTAGCATATTTGCTAAAGAACTACTTCCTATTAATGGAAAACCAGGTATTGAATATATTTTAGATGAATGTGCAAATGCTGGTATAAAAAAAATAATCTTTATAATTTCAAAAAAGAAACAAATGATTAAAGATTATTTTTACAAAGATAGTTTTTATAAAAAGATAATAAAAAAGAAAAAAGATCCTAGAGTCATTAAGGAGTATAAAAAAATTTTGAAATACAAAAAAATGATTAAATTTGTTTACCAAAATAAACCTTTGGGAACAGGTGATGCTGTATTAAAGACAAAAAAATATATCACTGATGATTTTTTTCTTATGTTATTACCTGATGATCTAATAATTAAAAAAAATTGTTCTAAGTCGATGATTAATATACACAATCGTTATAAATCATCTGTAATGGCAAGCATTAATGTTCCAAAAAAAACTGTGTCTAGATGGGGAATTTACAAGTTAGGAAAAAAATTAAATAAAAATAATTACATTATCAAAGATGTTATTGAAAAACCATCAATCTCTAAAGCACCATCAAATAAAGCTGTGATAGGAAGATATATTCTTCCAAAAAAAATATTTTCTAGATTGATAAATCAAAAACCAGGTAAAGGAGGTGAAATTCATATTACTGATGCAATACAATCATTGATACAGAGTAATGAAAAATTTATTGCCCATAATTTTACAGGAAAATATTTAGATTGTGGAAGCATGAATGGTTATATCAAATCAACATTAGAAATAGCAAAATCATGAAACTTTGTATGATAGGAACAGGTTATGTAGGTTTAGTTAGCGGTGTATGCTTTGCTGACTTAGGTAATAATGTAATTTGTGTTGATAAAGATTTAAAAAAAATTGATTTACTATCTAAAGGAAGAATTCCTATCTATGAACCAGGACTAACTGAACTAGTAAAAAAAAATTATAAGAATAAAAGATTAAAATTTTCTTCAGATTTAAAAAAATCAATAAAAAACTCAGATATAATTTTTATTTGTGTTGGTACACCTACTAAAAAGGGAGGCAGCAGTGCAGATTTAAGTCAGATTTATCAAGTAGCAAAAGAGATAAGTTTATCTATTAATAAGTTTAAGATAATAGTCACAAAGTCAACTGTACCTGTGACAACAGGAGATGAAATTGAGAAAATTTTGTTAAAAAAAAAGAATAATAAGAATAAATTTTCTGTGGTATCTAATCCGGAATTTTTAAGAGAAGGTGAGGCTATTCGGGATTTTATTTTTCCTGATAGAATAGTTGTAGGGTCTAATGACAAAAAATCTAACCGTTTAATGAACAATTTATATGCACCTTTAATTTCTAAAGGAGCTCAATATATTCATACGTCAAGAAGAGCTGCAGAATTAATCAAATATTCATCTAATGCTTTTTTGGCAACAAAAATTACATTCATTAATGAAATTGCAAATTTATGTGAAAAAACAGGAATAAATGTTGAAGATATTTCAATTGGAATGGGTTTAGACAAAAGAATAGGTAGTCGTTTCTTAAGGGCAGGACCTGGTTATGGTGGATCATGTTTTCCCAAAGATACTAAAGCCATAACTTCAACAGCTGATAAATTCAAAATAAATCTTTCTGTTATTAAATCTGTCATAAAATCAAATGAGAGTAGATCTAATTTTTTACTCAATAAAGTCTATAAAATTTTAAATTTTAAAGTTAAGAATAAGAGAATAACTTTCTTAGGTGTAACATTTAAAGCTAACACAGACGATATGAGAGATTCCTCTAGTTTAAAAATGATACCCGCATTATCAAAAAAGGGTGCTAAGATAAATTATTTTGATCCAACAGGTCTTAAAAAAGAATTCTCAAAAGTTAAAAATGTTTCTTACATTGATAATATAAAAGAGTCTGTAAAAGGCTCAGATCTTGTAATAATTCACACAGAATGGAATGATTTTAAATCAATTAATTTTAAAAATTTAGTTAAAGGTAAAAAATTTATTATTTATGATATGAGAAATATATACTCTCCTATGAAAATTAAAAAACAAGGTTTTAAATATTATAGTATTGGAAGATAAATTTTAATTTAGCTCGAAAATAGCATCGACCTCTACGGCAACACCTAAAGGAAGACTATTCACACTTACAGCTGCTCTTGTATGCATTCCTGCATCTCCAAAAACAGATGCGATTAAATCAGAGGCACCATTTATTACTTTAGGTTGATCGGTAAAATCATCAGTAGAATTAACGAAACCTGTTAGTTTAGTACAAGATTTGATCTTTGTCAGATCATTATCACACGCTTTCATTATTTGAGAAATAATACTTAAAGCACATCTTTTTGCTGCATTATATCCTGAATCTACATCTAAATCTTTTCCAACTTTTCCTTTAATTAATTCACCTTTTTCATCAATTGAAATTTGACCTGATACAAATAACATTTTTCCTGAAATTTTTGTTGCAACATAATTTCCTACAGGTGCTTTAGCTTCAGGAAGTTTTAAGCCAAGTTTTTTTAAATTTTCTTGATAATTCATTTTTTCTTTTTTTTCTTTTTTGTTTTATCGTATTCTCTTCTTTTCTCAATCAATATTAACGCCTCTTCCATTGTAAGTTCAGTAGGATCCTTTTCCTCAGGAATGGTTGCATTTAGAGATTTGTATTTGATATAAGGACCATATTGTCCCTTCATAATTCTTACCGGTTTTTTATCTTCAGGGTGTTCACCTAAATCTTTGATCATCGAAGAAGACATTCTTCCTGGTTTAGCTTCAGCAATCAATGTCACAGCTCTATTTAAACCAATAGAGAAGATTTCCTCAATATTTTCTATTCGAGCTGATTTGTTTTCACACTTTAGGTAAGGACCAAATCTTCCAGTGTTTAAAGTAATTTCTTTTTGATTGTCAGGATTTATTCCTAAAGATTTAGGTAGTGAGCATAAAAATTGTGCTTTTTCTAAATCAATACTATCCAATTCCAAACCCTTTGGAATAGAGACATTTTTTAAAAGTTCATTTACATCTGATTTAGGTTTTTTTGTTTTCCTTTTTTTCTTTGGTGTTTTTTCAACTTCTATATCCTCAGGAAGTTTTTCATACTGCAAATATGGACCGAATCTTCCATTTTTAAGATATATATCATTACCATTCTCATGTTTTCCAATAAATTTTGGTTCTGCTAACTGTGCTTGTGCAGCTGCTTTAGCTTTAGATAAAGGTCTAGTAAATTTACACTCAGGGTAATTTGAACAACCAATAAACGCGCCACCTCTAAAGCTATTCTTTAAGCTTAGTGTCCCTGAATTACATAATTGACACTTTCTTACAATATTTCCTTTATCATCCTTATCGAAAACCAAATCTCCTAAACTATCATTTAAAAGATCTAAAACCTCTCTTGTTCTTTTTTCCTTTACTTCAGACACATTGTTATTAAAGTCTTTCCAGAATAGCTCCAAAACTTTTATCCAGCTTTCTTTACCAGTTGTAATCTCGTCTAATTGATCCTCTAAACCAGCGGTAAAGTTATAATCCACGTATTTTGAGAACAATTTTTCAAGAAAAGCTGAAATAAGTTTTCCTCTATCAGTGGGAAAAAATCTTTTATTCATTATCTCTGCATAACCTCTATTTGCTATTGTAGAAATTATACTTGCATAAGTAGATGGTCTTCCTATTCCTAACTCCTCTAGTTTTTTTACCAAACTAGCCTCAGAATATCTTGGAGGAGGCTGTGTAAAATGCTGCTCATCTATTAAGGACTCAATATTTACAAGTCCTTTAGATACAGAGGGTAGAATGTTTTCATCATCATCCTTGCCTTGATTATTATATATTTTTAAAAATCCATCAAATTTAAGAACTGATCCACTTGCTTTGCATACAGTATCATTATTATTTGATGTAATCGTTATAGTATTTCTATCAAATTTAGCAGATTGCATTTGAGAAGATAAAGCTCTACTCCATATTAAATCATAAAGTTTATTTTGATCAGTGCTCAGATACTTTTTTACACTTTGGGGAGTCCTGATAATATCCGTGGGTCTTATTGCTTCATGTGCCTCTTGTGCATTTTTTGCCTTTTTGCCAGAGTAATTTAAAGCACTTTCAGGTAAATATTCATTACCGATTTCTTTTTTGATATAATCTCTAAAAGCCACAACAGCATCTTTGGATAAATTAGTACCATCTGTTCTCATATATGTTATCAAACCTATAGTTTCTCCTTCAATATCGACTCCTTGGTAAAGCTTTTGAGCAATTTGCATAGTTCTTGATGCACCAAAACCTAATCGACTTGAAGCTGTTTGTTGAAGAGTTGATGTAGTAAATGGTCCTGATGGATTACGATTTACCACTTTACTAGATATATCAGTAATATTAAATTTTTTTTGATTGATACTTGATATGGCCTTATTTATTTCATCTTTATTTCTAAAAGAGAATTTTTCAACCTTGTTGTTATCAAGTTGACTAATACTAGCTAGGATATTTTGATTTTTTTCATCTTTAAATTTGACACTTAAAGTCCAAAATTCTTCTGGCTTAAAAGATTCAATTTCATGCTCTCTTTCAGTTATTAATTTTAAAGCTACTGATTGAACTCTACCCGCAGATTTAGAGCCTGGAAGTTTTGTCCATAATATTGGTGAAATATTAAAGCCAACTAAGTAATCTAAAGCTCTTCGAGCCATGTAAGCATCAACTAAAAGCGGTTCAATTTGTCTTGGGTTTTCAATACCGTGAATTACTGCTTTTTTTGTAATTTCGTTAAACACAACTCTTTCTATTTCTTTATCTTTAAGAAGTTTTTTTTCATTTAGATATTCTTTTACATGCCAAGCTATTGCTTCGCCCTCACGATCAGGATCGGTAGCTAATATAATTTTTGAAGAATCTTTGGCTGCGTCTGTAATTTCTTTAAGATATTTTTTAGAAAAACTATCGATCTCCCACTCCATTTTAAAATCTTGATCTGGATCAACAGAACCATTTTTAGAAGGTAAATCTCTAATATGCCCATAACTAGCTAATACTTTATAATTATCACCTAAATATTTATTGATAGTTTTGGCTTTAGCTGGACTTTCTACAATGACCAAGTTCATAAATGACAAACTACCTAAAAGAGTTAGATAGTCAAATTAATAAATTTTTGTCTTAGTTTCTTCTTTATTTTTCAATCTTTTAATATTTTCTCGATGGGTAAAAAATATTAACACGAACATGATTATAAAAAAAAATATATCTTTAAATTGACCCGTGACTAGTAAATAAACAGGAACTGATAAAGAAGCAATTAATGAAGATAAAGATGAAAATTTTGTTATAGCAAAAATTATAAACCAAGATAAAGCAAAAATAACTCCAAAATAAATATTAATAGCAAACAGAATACCAACGTATGTTGCTACACCTTTTCCTCCTTTAAATTTAAGCCATACAGGAAATACGTGACCTATAAATGCACATAATGATGCTAAATATAAAAAATCTGTGTAATAAATTTTAACAAATATTACAGGGATAACAGCTTTTAAAATATCAAGAGATAATGTGATGTATCCAACTATTTTGTTACCAGCTCTAAGCACATTTGTAGCTCCTATATTTCCAGATCCAATATCTCTTATATCTTTCTTCAAAAAAATTTTTGTTAGTATCAATCCAAATGGAATTGAACCCATCAAATATGAAATTATACCTATGATTAAAATATCCATGCTATAGCCTAAATAATTCTTTACCGTTTACAAATGTATTTGTGACTCTGCCTTGAAGTTTTTTATCTTCGATAGATGTATTTTTTGATTTTGAGATAAGCTTATCTTTTTTTACAATCCATGGTTTATCTATATCTACTATACAAAGATCGGCATCATTACCAATAGATAGATTTCCTTTGTTTATTTTTAATATTTTAGCAGGGTTTGATGTTAATGCTTTAATTATTGTCTCTAATTTAAGTGATCCGTTATGATATAATTCTAAACTTAGAGACAGCAAAGTTTCTATCCCTGACGCGCCAGTTGCTGCTTGAGCAAATGTTAATCTTTTTGATTCTTCATCTTCTGGTTTGTGATCTGAAACTATTACATCAATTAAATCGTCCTTTAAACCTTGTACTAAAGCTAGTCTATCCTCTTCTCTTCTTAATGGTGGGGATAATTTCAAAAATGTTTTGAAATCTCCTATGTCATTTTCATTTAAAGATAAGTTATTAATTGAAACACCACATGTGAATTTTACTATTTCCTTTCTTGATTTAATTACCTCGACAGACTTTTGTGATGATAATTGAGAGATATGATATCTGCATTTAACCTTTTCCAGTAATGTTAAATCTCTCTCGATCAAAATACGCTCAGCGATTTCAGGTATACCAGATAGACCTAATTTTGAAGCAATTATTCCAGAGTTAATCATGCCATTTTTTGCTAGCTCATAATCTTCAGCGTGCTGCATTATTAAACTACCCAAATCTTTAGCAGAGTTCATTATTCTAGACATCAATCTTGGATTTTGAATTGTTTTAACACCATCGGTGAATGCAATTATCCCTTTACCTTGTAACAAACCAAATTCAGTCATGTTTGTACCTTCAGTATTTTTTGTTAAGGAGGCACATGGAAAAATATTTATCTTTGATTTATCTCTTCCTCTTCTTTTTAGAAAATCGACTATAGAAACGTTATCAATGATTGGATCTGTATTAGGCATTGTTACGACAGAAGTGACGCCACCTGAGAGTGCCGCATTGCTCAGAGTTCTAAAATTTTCTTTATACTCATAGCCCGGTTCACCAACAAAAACTCGCATATCGACTAATCCAGGAAAAATGTATTTACCTTTTAAATCAGTAGGTTTTTCTCTACTTGGTAAATTATTAATATTTACTTTTTTTCCTATAGCTTCAATTTTTCCATCTTCACTTATAATTAGACCCCCATTTTCATTCATGGAGTTATAAGGATCAATTATGTTAGCGTTTATAAAATATTGTTTTTTCATTATGTACAAAATATTTTAAGACAAGCCATCCTTACCGCGACACCTAATTCAACTTGCTCTTTAATTACACTTTTGTTGATATCATCTGCTAGCATTGTATCTATTTCTATACCTCTGTTCATTGGACCGGGATGCATAATTAAGGCATCAGATTTAGCGTGTTCTAATTTGTCAGGAGTTAATCCGTAATATTCATAATATTCTCTATTGGATGAAAGATATGAACTTGTCATTCGCTCATTCTGTAATCTCAACATCATAACAATATCACAATCTTTCAATCCTTTTTTCATATCAGTAAAAGTATTAACACCAAATTTTTCAATTTCTTTTGGCATAAGATTTGTTGGAGCGATTATGTTCACTTCTGCCCCCAACATACTAAGTAAGTAAATATTTGATCTAGCAACTCTTGAATGAAGAATATCTCCACAGATTGCAATTTTTAATCCTTGTATCTTTTTTTTACGAGTTATGATTGTTAATGCATCTAATAAAGCTTGAGTAGGGTGCTCTCTTCTGCCATCACCAGCATTAAGAACTGAGCAGTTTACTTTTTGTGAAAGTAGATTACATGCCCCAGAGTCTTGATGTCTAATTACAATAATATCAGGATGCATCGCATTAAGAGTCATTGCTGTATCTATTAATGTTTCACCTTTTTTAATTGCAGAGTTGCTAATATTCATTGACATAACATCAGCACCAAGTCTTTTACCAGCTAGTTCAAAAGAGCTTTGAGTTCTAGTAGAAGGTTCAAAAAATAAATTAATTTGAGTTTTACCTCTTAAAACGTCAACTTTTTTATTTTTACTCTGATTTACTTTTATAAATGAATTTGCTTCATCAAGTATTAAATTAACATCATTGATTGATAAATCTTGAATTCCTAATAGGTGTTTTTGAGATATTTTAATAGCTTGATTTGTTTTAATTGCCATTAAAACCAACTCTATAACTATAAACCTCTATAATAGCAAGTATTAATTATTCAAAAAATCTAAAGCTCCCTGTAATATAAAAGCAGCAGCGTTTTCATCTATCTTTTTTTCTCTTTTACTCACATTAATATCTAATTGGCTAGATAGATTGAATGCACCAACAGTTGAGAGTCTCTCATCCCAAAGACAAATTGGAATATCTAAGTTTTTTTCAATATTTTCAGATGTATCTTTTACTGATTGAGCAGACCTACCTGAGGATCCATCCATATTTAAAGGATTTCCAACAATGATTCCTTTTATATCATTTTCATCAACGATTAATCTGAGTTCATCAACAAGATCTTTAAGTGAATTCCTATTTATTGTTTTTAAAGGAGTGGCTATCAATTGTTTATCATCACAGATTGACACACCAATTCTTTTAGATCCAAGGTCTAAACCTATCAATCTACACTTATCTGAGTGTTTTTTTTTAAATTCCTCTAAAGTGATCATATTGTATATTTTAAACTTAAGTGATACTTTGCCTCATATTTAAATAGCATATGAGTATAGATCTTAAAACAATAAAACATATATCTAAATTAGCAAGAATTTCAGTTGACGAGCAAAGAGCCGAAAAATTAGCTGGTGATTTAAATTCTATTTTTGATTTTATTGAAAAACTTAATGAATTAAAAACTGACAATGTAGAACCATTAACTTCTATTGCTGAAACGACCTTAAAATTAAGATCTGATGAAGTAAAAAGTAAAAATATCAGAGAACAAATTATAAAAAATTCTCCACAGGATAATGAGGATTATTTTGTAGTACCTAAGGTGATTGAATAATGTCAGATATAATAAAACAATCTTTAACAGAGTTAGTTGAAAATATTAAAAATAAAAAACTTTCCTCAACAGATGTCACAAAAGCATTTATTGATAGATCTGAAAAGTCGGTGGAATTGAATGCTTATATTACAAATGATTTTACATCAGCTTTAGAAAAAGCAAAAAAATTTGATCAAAAACCTAATCTTGATTTAAAACTGCCAGGTATACCAATGGCAGTTAAGGATTTATTTTGCACAAAAGACATTAAAACAACTGCTGGTAGTAAAATTTTAAATAATTTTGTTCCAACTTATGAGTCAACAGTAACAGAAAATATTTGGAATGAAGGTGCAATACTTTTAGGTAAGTTAAACTGTGATGAGTTTGCGATGGGCTCTTCAAATGAAACAAGTTTTTTTGGCAATGTTCAAAGTCCAATTGATAAAAATCTAGTTCCAGGTGGATCATCTGGTGGTTCAGCTTCAGCTGTAGCTGGACAATTAACTCCTGTTACAATTGGTACTGATACTGGTGGATCAATTAGACAACCAGCTTCTTTTACTGGAATTGTTGGATTGAAACCTACATACGGAAGTTGTTCAAGATATGGAATAGTTGCTTTTGCTTCATCATTGGATCAAGCAGGACCAATGGCACAAAATGTCAAGGATTGTGCTTTATTGCATGAAGTGATTAGCTCTTATGATCCCAAAGACTCTACTTCAATAGATTTCAAAAGAAATCATTACAGTAAAGAACTTACAAATAACATAAAAGGAAAAAAAATTGGAATACCAAAAGAATATAGAGTTGACGGTATGCCAAAAGAAATTGAAGATCTTTGGCAAAAAGGTATTCAATATATTAAAGATTGTGGTGCTGAAACTATTGATATTTCTCTACCAAATACAAGTTATGCCTTACCAACATATTATATAGTTGCTCCAGCAGAGGCTTCATCAAACTTAGCAAGATATGATGGTGTTAAGTATGGATTTAGAGCTAAAGGTGAAAATTTAATTGATATGTACGAAAAAACTAGATCAGAAGGTTTTGGAGCTGAAGTTCAAAGACGGATTATGATTGGAACTTATGTTTTATCCTCTGGGTATTACGATGCATATTATCTTAAAGCTCAAAAAGTAAGGAAACTTATCAAAAATGATTTTGATGAAGCTTATAAAAAAGTCGATGCAATTTTAACTCCTTCAACACCTAGCTCAGCATTTAAAATAGGTGAAAAAACTAATGATCCAGTTTCAATGTATCTTAATGATATATTCACAGTTCCTGTTAACTTAGCTGGACTTCCAGGTATCTCAATACCTGCCGGACATGATACAAAAGGTTATCCATTAGGTTTACAAATTATTGGCAAAGCCTTTGATGAACAAAATATATTAAATATAGCTTATGCTATGGAAGAAAAGATCAACTTTAAAAACAAAATTACTGATTGGTGGATAAAATGAGTAAAAAAGATTCAGAATATTTGATCAATCGAAAAGATAATCAATATGAGGTAGTAATTGGTTTAGAAGTTCATGCTCAAGTTTTATCTGAGTCTAAATTATTTTCTACTTCAGCAACCAAATTTGGAGCAGAACCTAATACACAGGTTAGTTTAGTTGATGCTGCATTTCCAGGAATGTTACCAGTAATAAACGAATTTTGTGTCAAACAAGCAATTAAAACTGGCATTGGCCTTAACGCAAAAATTAATAAACGTTCAGTATTTGATAGAAAAAATTATTTTTATGCTGATTTACCTCAAGGATATCAAATATCACAATTTAAAGATCCTATAGTAGGTGAGGGTAAAGTTATTTTGGATATGCCTAATGGTCAAAAAGAAGTTGGTATAGAAAGATTACACCTAGAACAAGATGCTGGAAAAAGTATACATGATCTTGACCCACAAAATACCTTTGTTGATTTAAACAGATCAGGGGTAGCTTTAATGGAAATAGTGAGCAAGCCTGATCTAAGATCCCCTGATGAGGTTAATGCTTACATTAAAAAATTACGATCTATAATGAGATATTTAGGAACTTGTGATGGAAATATGCAAGAGGGCTCTTTAAGAGCTGATGTGAACGTTTCTGTAAGACCAAAAGGCTCAAAGGAATTTGGTACTCGATGTGAAATTAAAAATGTTAATTCAATTAAGTTTATGCAAATGGCAATAGAATATGAGGCTAATAGGCAAGTTGATTTAATAGAAGAGGGCAAAACTATTGATCAAGAAACAAGGCTTTTTGATACGAAGAAAAATGAGACAAGGTCAATGAGATCAAAAGAAGACGCTCATGATTATAGATATTTTCCGGACCCTGATTTATTACCTTTGGAGGTTTCGGAAAAATTTATTGAAGAACTTAAAAATGATATTCCAGAACTTCCAGATGATAAAAAGAAAAGATTTATTGAAGAGTTTAAATTGTCTTCTTATGAAGCCAATATTTTAGTGTCTGATATTGATACTGCAAAATACTTTGAAGAGGTTGTAGCTAAAATGGGTAAAAACAAAGATATTAAGTTGGCAGTCAATTGGATTACAGGAGAACTATTTGCTATTTTAAATAGCAAAGGTTTAGAAATTTCTCAAAGTCCAGTGAGTGCTAAGAATTTCGCTATTTTGATAAATCTTATTAAGAATGGAACTATCTCAGGAAAGATAGCAAAAACTGTTTTTGAATTGATGATAGATGGTGATAAAGATCCTCAAAAGATTGTGGAGGAAAAAGGATTAAAACAACAAAGTGATCCAAAAGCTTTAGAGGCATTAATTGACAAAATAATTAATGATAATAGAGAAAAAGCCATTGAATACAAACAAGGTAAAGAAAAATTATTTGGTTTTTTTGTTGGTCAAGCAATGAAGGCATCAGGTGGAAAAGCTAACCCTCAATTAATAAATGAGATCCTAAAGAAAAAATTATAAGGTTATGGGTTCAGACCTTAATATCACAAAACATTTACAAGATTATATTCTAAAGAATGGTTTGAAATTACATCCAATTCAAAAAGAAATAATAGATTACAACCTATCACTTGGTGATTCAAAAAGAATGCAAATATCTATTTCTCAATGTCAATTTCTACATTTGATTATTAAAGTTTCTAAAATTAAAAAAGTCCTAGAGATAGGAACTTTTACAGGTTTAAGTACATTATCCATGGCATTAGCCTTACCAGATGAAGGCAGTATAATTGCATTAGATAAAAATGTGGAAACAACCAAAGTTGCACAAAGCTTTTTTAAAAAGGCCAACCAAAATCATAAGATTAAAACAATGATTAAACCAGCTTTAGAAACTTTAATGAGTATAAGAAATGAAAAATTTGACTTAGTCTTTATAGATGCAGATAAAATGAATTATAAAAAATATTATGAAATTTCTTTAGATTTATTGAATAAAGAGGGTTTAGTAATAATCGATAATGTATTATGGCATGGGGAAGTTGTTAACAAAGATATAAATGACAAAATTACAAAAAGTATAAGAGATTTGAATGATTTTATCTCTAAGGATACAAGAATTGAAAAGGTCATGGTACCTTTTGGTGATGGAATGACTGTTTGTAGGAAGATTTAATGTTTACTGTATTTGGTTTTTATAAATTTCAAAAAATAAATGATTTAAAAAAAAATCAAAAAATATTGAGTAATCTTTTAACTGATAAAAATATAAATGGATCAATTATCATATCTAAAGAGGGTTTAAATGGATCTATTTCTGGAATGAATAAAGATATTAAAACTACAATTATTAGATTAAAAAAAATTTTGAATATTAAAGAATTTGATAGTGTCAATAATTCAATAAGTAGATTTAAACCTTTTCATAAACCTAAAGTGAAAATTAAAAGCGAAGTTGTTCCAATGGATCTTAAAATCTCGAATAGGATCGCAAAAAAGAATACTCATATTGATCCAACAAAATGGAATAAATTAATTAAAAAAAAAGAAACTCTTTTATTAGATGCAAGAAAACCTTTTGAACATAAAGTTGGTTCTTTTAAAAAATCAGTAAATCCAAATATAAGTAATTTTAGAGATTTCCCTAAATACTTAAAAAAGTTAAAAAAAGATCAGCCAATAGCAATGTTTTGTACTGGTGGAATTAGGTGTGAAAAAGCCTCTGTATTTTTAGAAAGAAAAGGTTTTAAAAATATTTATCAATTAAAGGGTGGAATTTTGAATTACTTAAAAAAAATCAAACCAAAAAAAAGTTTATGGAAAGGCGAGTGTTTTGTATTCGACAACAGAGTAAGTTTAAAACACGGGTTAGTACAAGGAACCTATTCAATTTGTGGTGGATGTAGACAACCAATCTCGATTAAAGATAAAAAATCTAAAAAATATGAGGAGGGTGTAACTTGTCCTAATTGTTTTGATAAACTCTCAAAAAACCAAAAATCTCGTTTCAGAATGAGACAAAGTCAGATATACAAAGCAAAACTATCAGGAAAAAAATATAATTTTCAAAAAGAATTTAACTAAGGATTTATTTGTCACAATCTTTCAAATTAACTAAAGATCCAATATGGTTTTTATTGAGAAAAGTTACTATTCCAGCAAGTGTTGGTTCATTATTTCAAACCTTTTACAATCTAGTAGACACATGGTTCGCAGGAAGAATATCTGCTGAAGCAATAGCAGCGATCGCAAAATCTTTTCCAATTTATTTTACTATTATTGCAATAGGTGTTGGATTGACTGCTGGAACAAATACTTTAATAGGTAATAATTTAGGTGCTAACAATAAGAGGAAGGCATCGCTATTTGTTGCTCAATCAATTATTTTTGCAATCTTTTTATCCATACTAGTTACTTTTTTTGGTTTGAATGTTTCAGATTTTTTACTTTCTCTTATGGGATCAGACCAAGAAGCAATTATATTAACTAGAAAGTATCTAGATGTTATTTTTTATGGAACCATAATTGTTTTGATACAAATTTCTTTAAATGGAACACTAAATGCACAAGGTGATACAAAAAGTTATAGAAATGTTTTAATTTTTAGTTTCTTTTTAAATATTATTCTAAATCCATTATTTATTTTTGGTTATGGTTTTATTCCAGCTTTCGGTATAGCTGGACTTGCAATAGCTACCGTTGTGGCTCAGTTTATTGGTCTTTTATACTTGGCATATAAAGTTTATTGTTGTGAATTAAAACAATATCTTAAGCCCGAATGTTTTATTCCAAAATTTGATCTTCTTGGGGAACTCTTGTATCAGACGATTCCTGTGATGTTTAGCATGTTGTTGATTGGTGTTGGTTTGTTCAACATCCTTTATTTCATTGGTCAATTTGGAGACTTAGCTACTGCTGGTTATGGTGCTGCTTTAAGAATTGAACAAGTTTTTCTACTTCCTGTAATTGGATTAAATACAGCGGTATTATCAATTGGGGGACAAAATTTTGGTGCAAAAAATTATGATAGGTTGAGAGAATTGTATAGAAAAGCTCTAATGTTTGGATCATCTTTTATGATCTGTGCAGGAATAATAATATTCTTAGGTGCAGATTTTTTAGTTTCATTATTTACTGATAACCAAGAGGCAATAAAGCATGGTGCGATATATCTAAAAGTTGCTGCATTAATTGGCCCAATTTATCCTGTTTTTTTTATAACCACAGCAGTGTTCCAAGCAGTAAAAAAACCATTGTACAGTCTTTATCTAAGTATTTTAAGATTAACAGCTCTTCCATTTTTAAGTTTATGGTATGTAATAAATATTAAAGGAGGAGATTATGAGGATATTTTTTATACAATTTTAGTAACAAATTGGTTTATGGGAATTGCAGTTCTAATGTTTATTGGGTATTTTTTAAATAATGTTTTCAAACAAAATAAAAGTCTTTTTACTTACTAGTATTTGTTTAATATTTTTTTTTGCAACTTATCTAGATCTTAACTCTAACAAAGTAAAAGTTATTGATGGAGACACTATTCATTTAAACAAGGAAAAAATTCGTTTTAGCGGTATTGATACACCTGAAATTAAACAAGTATGCAATAGGAATGGAGAGGATATAGAATGTGGAGTAGAAGCAAAAAAATTGCTTGCTGATAAAATAAGTAACAATAAGGTAAAATGTGTTAAAGAAGGTGTAGATAGATATAAGAGAATTTTAGCTGAATGTTTTGTAAATAATCAAAGTTTATCCAAGTATCTCGTTCGAGAAGGTTATGCTTTTGCCTACAGGAAATATTCGTTAAAATTTATTGAAGATGAGAATTATGCTAAAAAAAATAAAAATGGTATGTGGGGCATGACCTTTGAATATCCTTGGGACTACAGAAAAAAAAATTAATCTTTCTGTAATTTTTTTTCTAATCTTCTAACGAGATAAGATACAATCAATATTAAGACTAAATATTCTAGAATTAAAAATGTATATATTTCCAACGGTCTATAGGTTGTCACAACTAATTCATTTGCTTTTCTTGTCAAATCCCCAATGCCAATTATCGATACAAGAGAGGACATTTTAAGCACATATACAAATTGATTACCAATAGCTGGTAAGATATTTTTTATTGCCTGAGGTAGAATTACTAATCTTAATTTTCTAAAAAAACTTAATCCTAAAGAGCTTCCAGCCTCCCATTGTGATTTTTTTATTGAATTAATTCCCGCTCTAAATATTTCTGCTTGGAAAGCACTTTCGCTTATTGACAGTGCTATGATTCCAGAAACAAATGGACTAAAACTTATACCGGTCATTATTGGTAATCCATAATAAATCCATAAAATTAAAACTAGTAAAGGAATTGCTCTTACAATTTCAACATAGCCAATATTTAGGTAGGTTAAGAATTTACTTTTAGCCAGTGATGGAATAGCAACTAAAAGACCAAGAATAATTGAAATAATGATTGAGACTATACTAATATAAATAGTAGTAGTTAAACCACTTAATAAAAACTTTAGATTAGTTAACCCCTCAATATTATTTGGTGATAAGATTAGCCAGTTTAATTCACTTTTACCACATGAAGTTAATGGGAAAATTAGAATTAATAAAAGTAGATTTTTCACTCTTTAACTTATAAAGAATAAAAAATTAATTACTAATTTTTTATAAGCTCTTTAAATTATATTTAGCTAATAACTTTGTGAAGAAGCCTGAAGATTTTTTGTCTTTAATCCATTTATTGACATAATCATTCCACTTAGTGTCACCTTTTGGTACCATCATTGCTAAAAATGCTGGATTTTTTCCACCATCTGGAACGATTGCCAACTGAGGATATTTAATGACCAATTTATTTGCCTCTGTTGAACTTGTAATATTACCATCAGCTCTACCTGCTAAAACTTCTTGGAAGTCTCTTGCTGGTGCTTCTACTGAATTTAGTTTTGATTTTGGGAAAAATTCTTTTGCTTTCTCTTCTTGAGAAGTACCAAGAGTAGTTGCAATTGTTACATTTGAATTATTAAGCGAGTCCCAAGTTGGAAATTTTTTTAAGTTCTTTTTGAGAACAAGTGGCACTGTAGCATATTTGTAATAGGTGTCAGTAAAACCAGCTACTTCAGCTCTCTTTGGCGTTTTTGTAACACTAGTTGAGATATCATATCTTGCAGATGTTATTCCTGAAACAATAGTTTTCCATTCTGCAGGTACAAACTCAATTTTTACACCCATGTCTTTGGCTAATTGATTCATTACATCGATATCGAAACCTTTATATTTGTTGGTTGCAGGATCTTTGACTGTCATAGGATCCCAGTCTCCAGTAGTACCAACTTTAAGTACTCCAGAAGATAAAATTTTATCTAAATTAGATTCTGCGTTAAGAGAAAAGGGTAAAAGAGCAAATAATGCTACTAAGAATAATTTTTTCATATTTTTTATTTAACTTATTTGAGATCTAAATGTGACTATAATCTTGACGCACTATCATTCATCCATGAGAATAAATGCTCAGAAAATGAGCGTCTTACAAACAAATTCACCTCATTTTTATTATGATTATGAATAATCACATCTATTTTTGCGAGAATGGTTTGGGTTACTGAGCCAATTTTGTCCTGAAAATCATTAAAATTAAAAGGAGACCCTGTTCGAAATAAATCATAAATTTTATCTCCTTTAAGGTTAATCCTCACAAATTGATCTGTGACATCAACAACAGCTCCTAAATTTAATTTAGATATGTTTTTATTTAAAAGTGTTTCGATGTCATATGTGTTTGTATTTTCTTTAACAACACCATTTGAAAAAATCATCCATTCATCAGGGCTTAACCATAAGGCAGTCAATTTTTCACTTTGAGTAGAAGTATTTGCTTTTGTAGGTAGAACCATATTTAAAGATTTACCAATTGCTGATAAAAATTCTCTTTTTTTACCTCTTACTATCAACTTCATGACAGGCTTAACTTCGTTCATTTGTAGACCTTGATATGATTTTTCTTCTTTAATAGTATGATTATAATTTAGCATTTAATCTTTCACCCTCTTTATCTAAAAAAACTGGATCAGCTACAGTTACATTAATATTCTTATTTTCCATTGGTATAATTAATTTTTGTCCCAACATATTTTTTCCACCTTTAACAACACCTAATGCGATCGACTTTTTTAAATTTGGGCTGTAATAACTTGAGGTTACATGGCCAAGCATTTCAATAGGTGATTTTTTTATATCAGCAACTATTTGTGCACCTTCCTCCAAAACTTCCTCGGGATTTTCTGTCAATAAACCAACTAATTGTTTCCTATCTTCTCTAATAGTATCAGATCTATATAATGATCTTTTTCCTATAAAATCATATTTCTTTTTACTTACTATCCAATCCATTTGTAAATCAATTGGTGTCATTGTTGCATCTGTGTCTTGACCAACTATTATAAAACCTTTTTCCGCTCTTAATAGGTGCATCGTTTCAGTTCCATAAGGTGTAATATTAAAATCTTTACCAGCTTCCATACATTTTTCCCAAACAGATTTACCATAGTTTGCTTGAATATTAATTTCATAACTATGTTCTCCAGTAAAACTAATCCTCATTACTCTACATTTAATGTTGTCTATTTTTGCATTTTTAAATGACATATGCGGAAACTTTTCATCAGAAAGATCTAAATCAGGAATAACTTTTGAAACGATTTTTTTACTATTAGGACCACACACACTTATTGTAGCATAATGATCAGTTACAGATGATAAATAGACATCTAATTCAGGCCATTCTGTCTGGAGATAATCTTCAAGTTTTCCTAACACATTAGCAGCACCACCAGTTGTAGTCGTCATAATATAATGATTTTCACCCAATCTAGTTGTAACGCCATCATCATAAACCATTCCATCTTCATTTAGCATTAAACCATAACGACATTTACCTACAGCTAGTTTTGACCAAGCGTTAGTATAAACACGGTTTAAAAATTCTGAGGCATCAGTACCTTGAATATCAATCTTTCCTAATGTAGACGCATCTAGAATACCCGCTGAATCTCTAGCAGCTTTACTTTCTCTTTGTACTGCTTGATGCATATTTTCATTATCCTTTGGATAGTACCAAGCTCTTTTCCATTGACCAACGTTTTCAAATTCAGCGTGGTTTGCAACATGCCAATCATGTATCGGAGTACGTCTGAATATATCAAAAAATTCTCCCACATTTCTTCCAACAATAGTTCCAAAAGTAAGTGGTGTATAAGGAGGTCTAAAAGTTGTAGTTCCGTGTTCACCCATTTTAGTTCCTGCTGTTTCTGAGATAATTCCAAGAGCATGCATATTACCAAGTTTACCCTGATCAGTACCCATACCAGTAGTGGTGTATCTTTTTACATGTTCTATAGATCTAAACCCTTCTCTTAGAGCTAATTTGATATCTTTTGCAGTTGCATCATTTTGATAATCAACAAAAGATTTGGTTTTTCCTATGGATTTGTCAGATGGTAATAACCAAATATTTCTCTTTGATTGATTTAAACCTGAGATTGTTTCAACAGTTTTGTATTCAGAATTATCAATATCAAGAAACTTTTTAATAGAAGACAAGGTATTCTTTATTATCTCCTCTAAACCAAAGTCTCCATTACAAGATCCAATACTTATTTGATCTGAAGGATAAACATTAGGTATAAATATTTGGTCTTCTTCTCTAAATTTTAATTTACCTCCTGATTGTGTAAACAAGTGTACTGCTGGGGTCCAACCACCAGATACACCTAAACAATCACAATTCAACTTTGTTTTGTCACCAATGACTGTTTGACCATCTTTTGATAGTTTCATGATGGATATTTTATTAATTCTTTTATATCCGTAAGTATCAACGACAGTATAACCTTTATAAATTTCAATATTATTTTTCTCAACTTCGTATGAAATTTTAGAGTCAATCTGCTCTCTATTATCAATTATTGCATTAATCTTAATTCCTCTTTGAATTAAGCTCATGGCCGTTTCATATGCGGTATCGTTATTGGTAAAAAGAATATTATTTTCACCACAAGCTACACCATATAAATCAATATATTTTTTAATTGCTGAAGATAACAGTATCCCTGGACGATCATTATTATCAAATATTAAAGGTCTTTCGATTGAACCAGTTGCTGTGATTACTTTTTTAGCTCTAATTTTTAATAATCTTTGTCTTACTTTATTTTCTCTTTGATTAATCGGTAAATGATCAGTGAGATTTTCACGGGCCAATAAAAAGTTGTATCCATGAAATGCTGCAACACTAGTTCTTATTTTTATTTCTAAATTTTCTAATTTAGATATTTCGTTGATTTCTTTTTCTAACCATGAACTTGTTATTTGATTATTAATCTTTGAAAATTCTGAGTTATCATAAATAGAAGATCCCCCCAAATAAGATTTTTCATCAACTAAAAGAGTTTTAAAACCATTTTTAGCTGCCATTTTAGATGCAATTATTCCTGATATACCTGCTCCGATAACTAAAACATCACAATGAATATATTTATGTTCATATATGTCTGGATCAGCTACTTTAGGTGATTTACCTAAACCCGCAGATTTTCTAATAAAGTATTCATACTTTTCCCAGAAACTTGCAGGCCACATAAAAGTTTTATAATAAAAACCTGCGGGCAAAATAGGGGATAGTAGATTATTAATTCCACCAACATCAAAGTTAACGCTAGGCCAACAATTTTGACTTGAGGCAACCAAACCTTCATAAATTTCAACTTCTGTAGCCCTTACATTGGGTTCAGTCCTTGAGGAATTATCATGTAATTGAATAATTGCATTAGGCTCTTCAGAACCAGATGTCATAATTCCACGAGGTCTATGATATTTGAAACTTCTTCCTACAAGATGAATACCATTTGCTAATAAAGCTGATGCTAGAGTATCACCTTTAAAACCAAAATAAGTTTTGTTATTAAACTTAAAAGAAATTCGATAAGTCTCATCGATAAATTTGCTTGTTTTAAATCTCAAATTATTTGACATTTTATTCTACTGGTGGTTTTTCACCCATTTTATAAACAGCTTTTATTTGGTCGTTTGAAGTATCTCTAACCATATTGAACCATTTTCTACAACCATGAACATGATTCCATCTTTCAAACTGAACTCCTTTAATATTTTTTCTCATGAACAAATATTCTGCCCATTCATCATCGCTTAGTTCAGTGGGTTGTTTTGGTCTTACTATGTGAGCTTCACCACCAGCTTTAAATTCGCTTTGTTCTCTCTCACCACAAAAAGGACAATTAATTAAAAACATTAGTGTGCAACAGCAGCTGCACCATGTTCATCAACTAGATCACCACTTACAAATCTATTTATATTAAAGGCAGCGTTTAATTTATGCGGTTCGTCGTTTGCAATTGTGTGAGCAAATAAATCCCCTGAACCAGGTGTTGCTTTAAAACCTCCTGTTCCCCAACCACAATTAAAGTACAAACCTTTAATTGAGGTTTTACTTATAATTGGACTTGCATCGGGACATATATCAACTATTCCACCCCACTGACGAAGCATTCTCATTCTACTAAATATTGGATATAGCTCTAAGATTGCATTTAAAGTCCCCTCCACAATATCATGACTTCCTTTTTGAGAGTAAGACACATAATCATCAGTTCCAGCTCCAATAACTAATTCTCCTTTATCAGATTGGCTTACGTATGCATGAACAGCATTAGACATTACAACTGTATCTATTATTGGTTTTACTGGTTCAGACACTAAAGCTTGAAGTGGTTTACTTTCTAGTGGTAATTTCAATCCAGCCATATTGGCTATAACACTAGAATGACCAGCAGCTACAACTCCAATTTTTTTTGTTTTAATAAATCCTTTAGTTGTTTCAATTCCTTCAACCGTATCACCATTTCTTTTTATTCCTTTTACCTCACAATTTTGAATTATATCCACACCCATTTCATCTGCACCTCTTGCATATCCCCAAGCAACAGCATCATGTCTAGCTGTACCAGCTCTTCTTTGAAGAGTTCCACCTAAAACAGGATAGCGTATATCCTGCGAGGTATTAATAATTGGACAAAATTTTTTAACTTCCTCGGTATTTAAATAAACTGCATCAATGCCATTCAATCTATTTGCGTGAGTTCTTCTCTTTAAATCCCTTACATCTTGTAAATTATGTGCAAGATTCATAACTCCTCTTTGACTAAACATAACATTATAATTTAGTTCTTGAGATAAACCTTCCCAAATTTTTAGAGCATGGTCATATAGACCTGCGCTTGCATCCCATAAATAATTAGATCTAATTATTGTAGTATTTCGACCAGTATTTCCTCCTCCTATCCAACCTTTCTCAACAACAGCAATATTCTTCATATTGTGTTTTTTTGCTAGATAATAGGCAGTTGCAAGGCCATGTCCTCCACCACCAACTATTACAGCATCATATTCTTTTTTAGGTTCAGGATCTTTCCAAGCTTTCTCCCAATTTTCATGATAAGAAAAAGCGTTTTTAATAAGTGAAAATATTGAATACTTATTTTTCATAATTATTGAATAATTACTTTATAAATATTGATTATTCAATACAATCAGAAGTGACAAATTTATTGGAAGAGTGGGTGAGAGGCTGAAACCAGTCGTTTGCTAAATGACCGTGCGAGGAAACTTGTACCGAGGGTTCGAATCCCTCCTCTTCCGCCATTATTAGTACAAAGGATCATCCTTAAAGAAGTTTATCATTGAAACTGGCTTTTGAGCTAAAATATATCGATAGACATTATAGTTTTCCAGAACTCTTTGCACATAATTTCTTGTTTCTTTAAATTTGATTAATTCAATCCAATTTACATAATCAATTTGGTTCTTTTGCGGATTTTTATTTATTTTTTTCCAATATTTAACTCTTTTAGGTCCAGCATTATAAGCCGCTATCGCAAAAGGATAAGCACCGTCATATTCCAGAATTAGACCAGCTATATAGTGAGAACCTAAATTAATATTATATTCTGCATCTTTCGTTAATCTTGATTTTGAATAAGGAAGTTTAGCTTGCTTAGCAACTACTTTTGCAGTGTAAGGCATGAGCTGCATTAATCCTTTTGCTCCTGCATGACTGTTAGCACTTAAATCAAATTCACTTTCTTGTCTTATTATTGATAATATAAATGCAGTATCAGGAATTTTTCTACCATTTATATAATTTGGTGTACTTATAATTGGATAATTATATTTGTTATGAAATCTTTTTTCATATGATGCAATTTTGGCTATTTGAATGGCAAAATCAAATCTATCAATACTTGTTGCTAACTCTGCTGCCAAAACTTCGCTACCATTATTTATGTTGTCATTAGCCAAATGTCTTAAAATATGTTTTGAATATTTATCCTCATTGAGTTCATCAAGAAGATAAATCGTTTTAACTAATTCTTTTTTAAAGAAGTAGTCTCTATATTCTTTTGAAACTTCAATATCTTTAGATAATTCAAAAGGTTGATTGGGGTTTAACTCCATAAATGCTAATTGACCGTAATATGTAGTTAGAAAACTAGATGCTTTACCAAACCATTCATTTGCTAATTCTTTTTTACCAAGTTTCTGATAAGTTTTAGCTAACCAATATGCTCCTCTAGATGTACTTATTGGATAACCAACATTGTTGTAAAAATTTTCAAAATGATCTTTTGCTAACAAAGGATCATCTAAAAAACTTAATGCTATCCATCCACTCATCCATTCTGCAGCAGCATACTCAGGTCCATCAGTCAAAGCGTGATTACTCGCAATTTTATATGCTAATTCATATTTCTTTTTATAAATTAATGATCTTGAAATAATTTCTCTTTCAAACCACCACTTATCTGGTCTTACCAAATAATCTTTAGTATTTTTTATTTTTACTAAGATTTCGACAGAGCTATCAACTCTTCCTCTTTTTCTTCTCCATTTTAATCTATCGTAATTTAAACCTGCATCATTTTTAAATTTTGTTGGAACTTTAGAAATAGCATTGTCTACTCCATAAGATTTACTCATTAACAATTGTCTAGCCGTATAAAGTAATTCATAATCTTTAGGTAAATATCTTAATAATCTTTTTAAATCCCAGTATTTATTGTTCCAAGCTAAGTAATCTGCTCTTTTAATATAATCATCAGCATTGAGATACTTTTTAAATTTTTTTCTATAAAACCTTAATTCAGATTTACTCAGTTCTGCTGTAATCCAGCCTTCTTTAATATAAGATATACCTTTTTGTGTGTTGCCGTTGAGAATTATACTTTCTCCAAGTATCATTTTCCCAAAACCACTTAAAGGTTCATCGGCACCAAACCAATCGATAATTTTTTTAGGTGAGATAGTGTCTGTAGAAAGCTTATGTTCTGCTAAATATTTTATTCTTCCTAATCGTGGATAATCTTCGTTAGAGTCAATAAAAGTTTTGTAATCATAATATGAGGCTTTATTTCCTTTGGTGAGCAGGTGTCTCCATTGTATGAAATTATAAATTGATTTATCTTTAGCTCTTTTTGCAGTTTTCAATGCTGTAGGCCATTTTGATTGTTTCATTTCTTGAATAGCCTTTTTCGCAATTTCAAAATCTTTTTTATTATAATATTTGGATTTCTTTGCTGTATCAGTTTTTTTTGCTCCAGCGATTAAAGGTTTCTTTTTAGGTAAAATAATACCTAAATCTTTTTCAGCTTTTAATTTAATTTCCTTTTCAGGATTTTTTTCAATTTCCTCTACTATTTTTTTAGGAATTGGTTTTGGCAGAGGTTTCATTACATCAATTAATAATTTTTGATCTTTTTGCTCTTTAGTCTGGATTGGTTTTTTTAGGGGTATTATTTCCGCAAATGATAAAATGGTAATACTAGAGAAGAAAAATAAATTGATAAAAAATATTAATTTTTTTAGCATAATCTTTTAGTATATGAATCTACAAACTATGTTATAAGTATTTATGTTCAAAGGATCAAATGTTGCTTTAGTCACTCCATTTAAAAATGATAAACTTGATGATGAAACTTACATTAAGTTAATCCATTTTCATATTGAAAATGGGACAAATGGTTTAGTACCCGCTGGAACAACTGGTGAGTCCCCAACTTTAAGCCATGATGAGCATGAAAGAGTAATTGATTTATGTGTAAAGGAAAGTAACGGAAAATTGCCTGTATTTGCTGGCACAGGTTCAAACTCTACTGAGGAAGCAATTTCACTGACAACTCATGCTGAAAAAATGGGAGCAGATGGAGCTTTAATCGTCACACCATATTATAACAAACCTACCCAAGAGGGACTTTATCAACATTATAAAGCTATAAATGATAAATGTGGAATTCCAATTATCATTTACAACATTCCTGGAAGATCAGTAATCGACATGTCAGTTGAAACAATGGCAAGATTATTTGAATTAAAAAATATTATTGGTGTCAAGGATGCAACAGGGGATTTAACTAGAGTAGATAAAACATTAAAAAAATTAGGCAAAGAGTTTATACAATTAACAGGCAATGATGATAATGCGCTAGAGTTTAATAAAAAAGGTGGAGTAGGTGCTATAAGTGTAACAGCTAACATTGCTCCAAAACTTTGTTCAGACTTTCAAAGATTTTCAAAGTCTAATAATGATAATCAAATTAAAGAGGCTGAGAGATTAAATGAAATATTACAGCCTGTTCATCATGCGATGTTTGTTGAAAGTAATCCAAGTCCAGTTAAGTATGCTGCAAAATTATTAAATTTATGTGATGACAATGTTAGATTACCATTGGTAAAAGTAACAGACACCACTAAAGAGATTGTAGAGAAGGCTCTTCATACTGCTAAATTAATTTAATGAACAAAAAAACCAATTCTGGTTTAAAAATAATATGTTTAAATAGAAAGGCTAGTTTTAATTATTTTTTTGAGGATTTATTAGAAGCTGGAATTGTTCTTAAAGGTTCTGAGATTAAATCAATTAGAGAAGGAAAAGTTAATATTGCAGATTCATATGCTGTTGAAAAAGGTGGAGAGTTGTTTTTAATTAATTCCCATATATCATCTTATAAACAAGCCAGTTATTCTAACCACAATCCTACAGATGAAAGAAAATTACTTTTAAACAAACGTGAAATTAATAAGTTAATAGGAAAAATGCAAAAAGATGGTCTAACCATTGTTCCTACTAGGATGTATTTTAAAAAAGGAAAAGCAAAAATTGAACTTGCTGTAGCGAAAGGAAAAAAACTACATGATAAAAGGGCAAGTAAAAAAGATAGGGATTGGAATCGTGATAAATCAAGATATTTTAGAAAATCAAGCTAATCGTATCTATTTAGGTATAGGTTCAAATTTAGGAAACAGAAGAAATAAAATTGAACAAGCTAAATATGAATTATCATTAAGAAATATTAGACTTATAAAATCATCTAATTTTTACGAGAGTTTATCATGGCCAGATGAAAGTAAACCTAAATACTTAAATATAGTCTTGGAAGTTATTTCTGATTTAAAACCTCTAGAATTGCTTAAAGTATCCAAGGATATTGAAATAAGTCTTGGTCGCAAAAAAAGGTATAAAAATGCTCCTCGTGAATGTGATATAGACATAATTGATTATAAAAGCAAAAAAATCACTCAAAAAATCAATTTACCTCATCCAAGAATGCATAGTAGAAATTTTGTCCTTTTTCCATTATTTGAATTAAATAAAAATTGGAAACACCCAATTTCTAAAGATCATATTAAAAAGCTTATAATATCATTACCAAATAGAGACATAAGATCTATTAAACAAATCTGAATTAATGATATAATAAAGTGTATGCTTAATTCAGATGATTTAATAAATAAAGTAAAGGGTTATAATAAGTTTTTAAATCCAGATAGATTAAATAAGGCTTATGATTTTGCTGTAAAAGCTCATAGTAATCAAAAAAGAGCCTCAGGTGATCCATATTCTGTTCATCCAATTGAGGTGGCTAACATATTAACTGATTTAAAATTAGATAGTGCAACCATTACTACAGGTTTATTACATGACACTATAGAGGATACATATGCAACTTATGAAACTATTAAAGGTGAGTTTGGAGATGAAGTTGCAGATTTAGTTGATGGAGTTACCAAAATATCTGCACTTGAAAATAATGCATCATCTAATTCTAAAGCAGAAAATTTTAGAAAATTAATTTTAGCAACTTCAAAAGATATAAGAGTTTTATTAGTTAAAATAGCTGATCGATTACATAACATGAGAACTATAAAAGCGATTTCAAAAGAAGAAAAAAGAAAAAGAATTTCTCAAGAAACCATGGAAATTTATGCTCCATTAGCAGACAGGATGGGTATGCATAGAATTAGGGATGAACTAGAAGATCTTTCTTTTGAAATTTTAAATAACGATGCAAGATTATTAATTCAAAAAAGACTTGATGAAATAAAATTTGATAAAAAAGATATTTTTGAGTCATTGTCATCTGAAATAAGTAAATTACTAAACCAAAATAAAATTTCTTCTAAAATTTATGGAAGAGAAAAAACACCTTTTTCAATTTGGAGAAAAGTTCAAAAAAAAAGAGTTTCTTTAGAACAAATCACAGACATAATTGGTTTTAGAATTATTTTAAATAACGTTGATGATTGTTATAAAACATTAGGTATAATTCACAAAGAGTACAATTGTATACCTGGAAAATTTAAAGATTATATATCCTCAGCAAAAATAAATGGTTATAAATCAATTCATACAGCTGTTATTGGATCTAATAGAAAACCAATAGAAATTCAAATCAGAACTAAAGAAATGCACGATTTCGCTGAAAGAGGTATTGCATCTCACTGGCAATACAAGTCATCAGAGAAATTCAATTCACTTACTTGGAAAGAGTATGATTGGTTGAAAGACTTAGTTGAAATTATAGAAAAAAATGAGAATCCTGAACATTCATATGAATATACAAAACTTCAAATGTTTCAGGAAAATGTATTTTGCTTTACTCCTAAAGGTTCTGTAATTAAATTACCAAAAGATGCCACTGCAATTGATTTCGCGTATGCCGTTCATACAAAAATTGGTGATACAGCCATTGGATGTGAAATTAATGGAAATAAAAGTGAACTTCAGTCAATTTTAAGAAATGGTGATAGAATAAAAATAATTACATCAAAAAAACAGTCACCATCGTTACACTGGATTCCAACAACTAAAACTGGAAAAGCCAGAGCTGCTATCAGAAGATACTGGCACGACAGAGGTGAACAGAAGCAGGAAAAAATAAAAAAATACAATACTACTTTGTGGATTTCATTACCTGATAAACCTGGTCAATTAGGAAATGTAAGTTCATTAATCGGTGAACACAAATTAAATATTTCTAATTTAGTAATGGCAGGAAAAAAACCTGATTATATCAATTTCAAATTTCAACTGATAATAAGAGATTTGAAAAATTTTACTAATTTTATTGCAGAGCTTAAACAAAAAGGTATAAAATTTAAGATAATTAGACACGAAGATAAAAGAAATGCTTTCACACAAAAAATCCTTAGATATTTTAAGAAAGACTAATGCACTATTAGAAGGACACTTCATTTTATCCTCTGGATTACATTCTTCAAAATATATTCAATGTGCTAAACTTTTAAGCTATCCTTCAAAAGCCGAAAAGATATGTAAATCATTAGCTTCTAAAATTAAAAAAAATTACAAAAAATTTGATCTTATTTTAGCCCCAGCCATTGGGGGTATTGTGATAGGTTATGAAATTGGTAGGATTTTAAAAAAAGAAACAATTTTTTGTGAGAGAGTTAAAGGAAAATTTACATTAAGAAGAGGTTTTAAAATAAAAAAAGGTTCAAAAGTTATTATAATTGAGGATGTAATAACAACCGGAAAATCCAGTATGGAATGCGTAAAATTGATAAAAAAGTCTAAAGCAACAATTGTGGGTTTCGCCTCAATTATAGATAGATCCACAAAAAAAACATTAAAAATAAAAAAAAAAATAATATCACATCTCAAAATAAAGGTACCAACTTACAAAGCAAACAAAATACCAAAAGAATTAGACGCAATTCCCATTTCAACACCAGGAAGCAGATTTATTAAGTGAAACGATTAGGTGTAAATATTGATCATGTTGCGACAGTTCGAAATGCTAGAGGTGAAATTCATCCTGACCCATATAAAGCTGCTTTATTTGTTAAAAAAAAAGGTGCCGACTCAATCACTATACACCTTCGAGAAGACAGGAGACACATAAGAGATTTGGACGCAAAAAAAATTTGTTCAATAAAAAAATTATTAGTAAATTTAGAAATTTCAACAAATAGTAATATTGTTAAGAATGCTTTGAGAATAAAACCAAAATTTATTTGTATTGTACCTGAAAATAGAAATGAAATAACTACTGAAGGTGGTTTAGATTTAAATAAGAATAAAAATAAGATTAAAAAGATAATATCACAATTTAAAAAAAAAAAGATTAGAACAAGTTTATTTGTAAACCCAAATATGAAAGATATTTATTTGTCTAAAGAAATAGGTGCAGATTGTATTGAAATACATACAGGACATTTTTCCAATCTGATAAAATCAAAAAAATCTTTCATTAAAGAATTTTTAAAGATTAAGAAATGTGCAATATTAGCATCAAAAATTGGGGTGGAGGTACATGCTGGACATGGCCTGGATTTCAAATCTACTAAGATACTAACCAAGATAAATGAAATAGTAGAATTTAATATTGGGCATTTTATTATTGGTGAGTCTATTTTTTATGGTTTACCATTTGTCATAAAAAAGTTTAAAAGAATTATCAAAAATTAGAATGAAAATTTTAGGTATCGGTGTAGATATTGTTGAAAATAAAAGACTAAAAAAATCTATTAAAAATAAAAGTTTTATCTCAAGATTATTCACTTTGCTTGAAATAAAAAACTCAAAGTCGGTAAAAGATAAATCTATCTATTTTTCAAAAAAATTTGCAGCAAAAGAATCATTCTCTAAAGCACTTGGCACTGGTTTCAGAAAAGGTTTAAATTTTAAAGATGTTGAAATCTTAAATGACAATTTAGGTAAACCATATTTTAGATTAAATAACAAAACTAAAAAGATTATATTGAAAACATTAAAAGTGAAAAATTTTGATATATTTCTTTCAATATCTGATGAAAAAGAATATTCAATTGCATTTACCATAATTCAGGCAAAAAATGTTTAATAAAAAATTTTTTATAGAAAACTTTAAGACACTTTTTTATGCTTTGATAATAGCTATAATAATTAGGTCTTTAATTATTCAACCATTTTATATTCCATCTTCATCCATGGAACCTGGTTTGTTAGTTGGAGACAGACTCTTTGTTACCAAGTATTCATATGGGTACAGCAAACACTCTTTTCCATTTAGTCCTCCTATTTTTGAGAATAGAATTTTTTCAAGCAAGCCAAGTAGGGGTGATGTAATAGTTTTCAAAACACCAGCAGATAATAGAACTGATTATATTAAAAGGCTTATTGGTCTTCCAGGAGATAGAATTCAGTTTATAGACTCAAATTTATTTTTAAATAATAGTGAAATCTTAAGATCTAAAATTTCAGAAGAAGATACTATTTATTGTGGAAATAAAACTATTAATGTTTTTACATTTGAGGAAAAATTGCCTGATGGAAAAATATATAAAACTGTCTATCTCAAAAATTTTACTTTTAAGAATTCAGATGTTTTTATTGTTCCAGATAATCACTACTTTTTTTTAGGTGACAATAGAGATTGCTCGAAAGACAGTAGATATTTAACCAGCGTAGGTTATGTTCATGAAAATAATCTAGTTGGCAAAGCACGATTTATTTTTTTCTCATCTGATAGATCAATTGGAAGTGTTTTAGCTTTTTGGAAATGGAATAAATCTATTCGATTTGACAGATTTTTTAAGAAAATTATTTAATGAAAATTGACTATTCTACACTAGAAAAAAAAATAGATTATAAATTTAAAAATAAAAATTTACTTACTCAAAGTCTCACTCATAAAAGTTTTAATAAAATCAATAATAATGAAAAAATAGAATTTTTAGGAGATAGAGTTTTAGGTTTAGTTATTGCAAAAAAACTTTTGGAAATCTATCCAGAGGAAAAAGAAGGAATTCTAGATAAAAAATATGCTTCATTAGTAAATAAAAAAACATGTTTGGAAATTGCCAAAAGTATTAATTTACAAAATTATATTTTAATTTTTAATCCAAAAAATAGATCAGTTACAATTGAGGATAAAGTGATATCGGATAGTTGCGAAGCATTGATCGGAGCGATTTATCTTGATAGAGGATATAATATAACAGAAAAAATTATTTTAGACTTATGGAAAGAAAAAATCAAAGAAAGTGTGATTACTCAAATTGATGCTAAAACAAAACTTCAAGAATTTTCTTTAAAGAAATTTAAAAGACTTCCTTCTTATAAGATTATTTCTGATACTGGGCCTAGACACAAACCTTTATTCAGAGTTGCTGTAAAATTACAAAATACAAAATTTTATAATGGTGAGGGAAAATCTAAAAAGGAGGCAGAACAGAACGCTGCCTTAATATGTTTAAACGATAATTTGATCTAATGAATTGGGACGATACAGGTTTTTTGATTTCTAAAAATAGATATAATGAAAATTCTCTTATCTCAGATTTTTATACTAAAAACCATGGGAAAATATCAGGAATAGTTTTTGGTGGTACTTCAAAAAAAATAAAAAATTATCTCCAAATTGGGAATCAACTTTATTTGAATTATAATTCAAAATCAGAGAATAAATTAGGATATTTTAAATTAGAGATCCAAAAAGTTTATTCTCCTATTTATTTTGAAAATCCTCAAAAACTATCATGCATTAACGCTGCTATGAGTTTAATTCGTTTATTAACAGCAGAGTCACAGTCTAATATTAAAATATTTGATCTTATTGAAAAGTTTTATTTGATACTTTTAAATGATAAATGGTTAATGGATTATATTTTTTGGGAATTAGAATTACTTAAAACTATAGGTTTCGATTTAGAATTAAATAATTTGGCAATTAAAGAGTTAATAGATGATAATATAGTGTATGTGGTTAAATCTAAGTCTGAAAAAAAGATAATACCAAATTTTTTAATTGATAAAAAAATTATAGTTGATGATTTAAATACACTTTTAAATGGATTGAAATTAGTAAGTGACTTTTTAGAAAAAACTATATTAAAACCCAATAATCTTAACTACCCAATAAGCCGAACTCAGTTCATAAATTCATTAAAATAATTAAGGTAAAATTTTATTTAATCTATCTGCGTAATAGCTTACTATTGCATTTGCACCAGCTCTTTTAAAACTCATTAAATTTTCAAAAATTGCATTTTTATTTATAATTTTTTTTTCTACAGCATTAGATAACATGCTATATTCACCAGAAACTTGATAGGCGAAAACTGGTATTTTAAATTTGTCTTTTATAGATCTGATTATATCAAGATAAGGTAAGCCAGGTTTAACCATAATCATATCTGCACCTTCTTTTATATCTATAGCTACTTCTCTTATTGCTTCATCGTGATTCCTGAAATCCATTTGATAAGTTTTTTTATCTCCTTTTAAGGCGACTTTAGATCCTACAGCATCTCTAAAAGGTCCATAAAAACTTGAAGCATACTTAACTGCGTATGAAAGAATTTGAGTGTTTTTGAAATTTTCTTTTTCTAAAGCTTTTCTAATTTTACCAATTCGTCCATCCATCATATCTGAAGGAGCTAAAACATCACATCCCATTTGAGCTTGTAGTAAAGATTGTTGAATTAAGATCTCTATAGTTTCGTCATTCATTACATTATTTGATTTAAGAATTCCATCGTGACCATGTATTGTGTAAGGATCTAAGGCTACATCACACATTATTCCAATTCTGTTCTTATATCTTTTTTTAATGTATTTTATAGCTCTACAAACCAAATTATTTTCATTGAGAGCTTCACTTCCCAAATCATTCTTCAATTTTGATGATGTATATGGAAACAAAGCAACCATAGGTATATCATTTTTAATTGCCCGATCTAAGATTACACCCAATCGATTAATAGAATATCTATTCACACCTGGCATAGATTTAATTGGTTGAGTTTTGTTTTTGCCCTCTATCAAAAATATAGGAAGTATGAAGTCACTAGGTGATAAGTTATTTTCTGAAACAAGTCTTCTTGACCAGCTGTTTTTTCGGCTTCTTCTTAGTCTTAAACTAGGATATTTTCCTGTAATCATATTTAATTTTATTTTAAAAATGCGACAAATGTAATATACAAATATATAGTAAAAAGAGTACAAAGCAATCACGATGACAGTTGAAAACACCAAAATAATAAATTTGAATGTAAAAAAAGAAGAACGAGTTTTAGATTTTAGTGACTTCCAAAAACAAGAAGTAAAGTTTGACATTTTAAAACTTCAAGAAGCATATAATCAAATTATTCAAATTAAAAAATTTGAGGACGCAGGTGTTACTCATTTTGGTGCTATCTCATTAACGCAAATTCCTGGTGATCCAGAGTCTATTAAAGGAAATAAAGCTAGAGGTGTTTATTGGACGAAGCCTGACAAATCTGGAAAAGAAGTAGTAAGAGAAGAAATGATAAATGAGTCTGCTTATTCTGAATTTGTTAAAGATTACGAGAATACTTATTTTAAACATGTGTATGATGTTTTGTCCTCTAAGTATAAATTAGGTAGAATGAGAATTTTACTCAAAGAGCCAAGATCAACTTTAAGTTGGCATAGAGATCCGGAACCTAGATTACATATACCTATAATTACCAATCCTGGTTGTATTATGGTCATTGATAATGTAGCTAAACACATGCCAGCAGATGGATCTGTTTGGATTACAAATAATACAAAATATCACAACGCTTTTAATGGTGGCGAAGAAAACAGAATACATCTAGTTGCGTGTGTTTTAGATTATAAGTTCAACTAATTTGAAAAAAATATTTATTTCCTCAGATCATGCCGGATTTAGATTAAAAGAGGATATAAAGAAATATCTCAAAAGCAACAAACTAAATTTTAAAGATCTTGGACCAGTAAATGATGATAGCGTTGACTACCCGGACTTTGCTCACAAATTAGCTAAAAAAGTCAAAGTTAGTAAAAATAATGTTGGCATTTTAGTATGTGGCTCAGGAACTGGAATGAATATTGCGGCAAATAAGCATAAAAATATACGTGCAGCACAGTGTTTTAATACAAAATCAACTAAATTATCCAGATTGCATAATGATGCAAACATCATTACATTAGGTGCTAGGTTAATTAGTAAAAAAAATGCTTTCAAATTTGTGGAAATTTTTTTAAATACTAAATTTGACGGAGGTAGACACTTGAGAAGAATTAAAAAGATTTAATTATGTCTAGTGAAAAAAATTATTTGAACGATAGCTATAAAAGTTTCTTTGAAGATAGTTTATCTGTAAAAGATCCTGAATTATATAAAGCTATTAAAGATGAATTAACAAGACAACAACAACATATTGAATTGATTGCTTCTGAAAATATAGTTTCACAAGCTGTCTTGGAGGCTCAGGGTTCTGTTTTGACTAATAAATATGCAGAGGGTTATCCTGGTAAACGTTATTATAATGGATGTGAACATGTTGATGTTGCAGAAAACCTTGCAAATGAAAGATTAAAAAAATTATTTAACTGTAAATTTGCAAACGCTCAACCTCATTCAGGCGCACAAGCTAATGGTGCTGTATTTTTAGCTTTATTAAGTCCAGGTGATACTTTTATGGGTATGAGTTTGAATTCTGGCGGTCACATAACTCATGGTCTTAAAATTTCTATGTCAGGTAAATGGTTCAATGCAATTGGATATGATGTTGATAAGAAATCTGAACTCATAGATTATGATAATGTTGAGAAACTTGCTCTTGAACATAAGCCAAAATTAATTATTGCTGGTGGAAGTGCTTATTCAAGAGTCATAGATTTTAAAAGATTTAGAGAAATTGCTGATAAAGTTGGTGCTTATCTTATGGTAGATATGGCGCATTTTTCAGGTCTAGTTGCTGGTAAAGGATATCCTAACCCTTGTGATTATGCTCATGTTGTTACATCAACAACACATAAAGTTTTTAGAAGTGCAAGAGGCGGAATAATTTTAACTAATCATGAAGATCTTGCTAAAAAATTTAACACAGCAGTTTTTCCAGGTTATCAAGGTGGTCCATTAATGCACATTATAGCAGCTAAGGCCGCTGGTTTTCTCGAAGCGTTACAACCCGAATTTAAAGATTATATAAAGTCAGTTTTAGCAAATGCAAAAATGTTAGCTGAAACTTTAAAAAATAATGGTTTTAAGATTTACTCTGATGGTACTGATACACATTTAATGTTGGTAGATTTAAGACCTTACAAAGTTAAAGGGAATCTTGCTGCCGAGAGTCTTTCAAGAGCAAACATTACTTGTAATAAAAATGGAATTCCTTTTGACACTGAAAAACCGATGGTTACTTCTGGTATAAGATTAGGGACACAAGCAGCTACCACGCGTGGATTTGGCTTAAATGAATTTAAAACTGTTGGTGAACTAATTACAAAAACTTTAAAAGGATTATCAGATAACCCAAATGATAACAGTAAAGTAGAAAATGAAGTAAAAAATGAAGTTATCTCTTTAACTTCGTCGTTTCCGATATATAAGAACTTGTAGTAAATGATTTGTCCTTGTGCAAAAAAAGGTGAAACTTCAGTAGTGGACTCGCGCCCAACTGAAGATGGCACTGCTATTCGTAGGAGACGACTATGTGTGTGCGGTGAGAGATTTACTACCTTTGAAAGAATTCAACATAGAGAATTGATGGTAGTTAAAAAAAATGGTAGAAAGTCATCTTTTGACAGAGATAAGCTTGCAAAATCAATCTATATAGCTTTAAAAAAGAGACCATTAGACACAGAAACAGTTGAAAAATTTATTAGTAAAATTTCAAGATCTGTTGAGGATTTAGGCCAGAATGAAATTTCATCCAATACGATTGGCACAATGGTTATGGACGGATTAAAAGAACTTGATCCTGTTGCTTATGTTAGATTTGCATCAGTTTATAGAAATTTTAGAGAAGAAAAAGATTTTGTACAATTCGTGGACAAACTTGATGTCTACAAAAAAAGATAAATTTTCATCAAGAGACAAATTATACATGGAGATAGCCTTAAAACTGGCTAAAGCTCGATATGGTCATACAGGATCAAATCCTTCTGTAGGTTGTGTAATAGTTAAAAATGATAAAATTATTTCTATTGGTCAAACATCAATTAGTGGAAGACCTCATGCGGAATTTAATGCAATCAAAAATTCAACAGAAAGTTTGAATGGATCCAAAATGTATGTGACCTTGGAACCATGCAGCCATCATGGTGTAACGCCACCATGTACAGATTTAATAGTAAAATCTAAAATTGCAGAGGTTATTTATTCCGTTACAGATATTGATATTAGAGTTAGAAATAAAAGTTTTAAAATTTTTAAATCAAAAAAAATTAAAATAAGAAAAGGACTTTTAAGAGAAAAAATTAAAAGTTTTTACTCAACATATTTTTTTAATCGAAAAAAAAAGTTGCCATATGTTACTGGTAAAATAGCTATTTCAAAAAACAATCTAATCTATAGCAAATTAGATAGAAAAATTACTAACACTAAAGCTGATAAATTTACTCATTCATTAAGATACAAAAATGACTCATTGATGATTTCATATAAAACTTTAAACAGTGACAATCCTAAATTAAATTGCAGATTAAATGGTTTAAAGAATTATTCACCAAAAAGAATTATCTTAGATAACAAGCTAAATACAAATATTAATAGTTTTATAATAAATACAGCTAATAAATCTAATACTATTATTTTTTACAATGAAGCAAGTAAATCTCAAATTTTAAATTTTAGAAAAAGAGGAATAAATTTAAAGTTTTCTAAAGTTGATAATCAAGGTAGATTTGATATCAAAATTCTTTTAAAAAAACTGTATAAACTGGATTGCAGAAATTTATTAATAGAGGGAGGTGATGAATTAACTAACTATCTATTAAGAAATAAAATTTTTAATAGATTTTATTTATATGAAAGCAACAAAAAACTCTCAAAAAAATCAGAATATCTACATTTTAATAGCTTAAATTTGTTAAAACAGAAATATAAAAAAAAAATTAAATTAAAACTAAATTTAGGAAATAATAAAATAACATTATATAAAAATTAGTATGTTTAATGGAATAATATATAATCAAGGTACAATTAAAAAAATTGTAAAAAGACCTAAAGGAATTAATATATTTATAAAAAGTAATCTTAAAGTAACAAAAAAAGATATTGGATTATCAGTTGCATGTGATGGTGTATGTTTAACCTTGATTTCTTACAAATCAAAGTTGATGGAATTTTATCTTTCAAAAGAGACAATAATTCGTTCTAAATTTAGATATATAAAAAATAAAGACATAATTAATTTAGAGCTGCCATTGAAATATGGATCCAAAATTTCAGGGCATATTTGTCAAGGTCATGTTGATGCTGTTGCAAAAGTATTGAATATTAAAAAAATTGATAAATCATTTATTTTTGACTTTGAGATCCCTAAAAAAGAGAGAAAACATCTTATTGAAAAGGCTTCAATTTGCGTAAATGGAATTTCTCTTACGATTTCAAAAGTAACAAAAAAAGGTTTTCAAATTTGGATAATTCCGCATACCTATAAGGAAACTAATTTATCTAAACTCACTAAACATGGTTTAGTTAACATTGAGATAGATATCTTGTCTAAATACGTTAGAAATTATTTTTATGAAAAAAAATAATTTTGCACCAATTGAAACAATAATAAATGTTGCCAAAAAGGGTGGTATGTTCATATTGGTTGATGATGAAAAAAGAGAAAATGAGGGTGATCTAGTAATATCATCATCAGACTCAACAGCAAAAAATATTAATTTCATGGCAAAGCATGGTCGTGGTTTAATATGTTTGGCACTAGATAGTTTGCAGGCGAAGAGATTAAATTTATCGTTAATGTCTCCTGTTAATCAATCAAGAAATAAGACAGCTTTTACAATTTCTATAGAGGCAAAAAAAGGGATTACAACAGGTATATCAGCTAAGGATAGAGCCAAAACAATTAAGATTGCATCAAAAAAAAATGTTAATAAAAAAGAAATAGTATCACCCGGTCATATTTTTCCAATTATTGCTAAAGATGGAGGTGTTCTTGTAAGAGCAGGTCATACAGAGGCCTCTGTTGACATATCAAAATTAGCCAAAAAAAATAATTCAGCCGTCATTTGTGAAATAATGAATGAAAATGGTACAATGGCAAAAGGGCAAGATCTATTTAATTTTGCAGAAAAACATAATCTTAAAATTGGAAAAATAGAAGATTTAATAGCTTATAGATTAAAGAAAGAGAAACTTATAAGGTTAAAAAAGCAGAGCCAAATCAAAGTAAAAAAACAAAAATATAAAATTAGAATTTATGAAAATCTATTAGATGGTGCAGAGCATTTTGCTCTTATAAAAGGTAAAATTAAAAGAGGTATCACACCAAGAGTTAGAGTAATTTCATCTAATATTGTTCAAAATTATTTAATAAATCAAAAGTTACCAAATTCATTTAATAAAACTTTAAATTATTTTAAAAAATATCAAAATTGTGTTTTAGTGTTTATAAAAGACTCAAATTTAAGGTCAGTATCACAGACGTTAAAAAAATATAATAATAAAGAATTTATAAAAAAAGGAAATGATAAATCAATTAAAAATTATGGAATTGGAGCTCAAATAATTAAAGATCTAAAAATCAAAAATATGATATTAATTACTCGATCTTTAAAAAAAGTTATTGGACTTGATGGTTATGGAATTAAAATTAAGAAACAGGAACTCATATAATGAATAAAAAATTTTAATTGTTTTAGCTGATTATTATAAAGATATAAGTGATGGACTACTTAAAAGTGCCTTAAAAAATATACCTAGGTCAAATCGAGTAAAAATTATTAGAGTACCTGGTGTTTTTGAAATTCCAATTACAATATCAAAAAATTCAAAAAAATTTGATGCATTTTTAGCTTTAGGTTGTGTTATCAAGGGTCAAACACCTCATTTTGATTTTATTTCACAAGCATCTACTAATGCAGTAATGGATTTATCTGTAAGTCAAAAAAAACCTGTGGGCAATGGTATTATTACTTGTTTAAATATGAAACAAGCAAAAGTAAGAAAAAATAAAGGTGCTGAGGCTGCGAATGCAGTAATTTCAATACTATCGCAAAAATGAAAACTTACTTTAAGCCAAAAAATAATCCTAGAGTAATTATAATTCAAAAACTTTATGGCAAGTTTTATAACGAAGATAATAATTTAGATTTCCCTAAACACAGGTTTAAGAAATTTATTAAAGATATAGTTTTGGGGACAATAGAGAGAAATGATCTTATTTTAGAAGAATTAAACAGTAAACTTGGTGATCAGTTTATCTTTAAGAAATTAGATAAAATTTTCCAAACTATTCTTAAAGCTGCAACTTACGAATTTATGTATAAACCTAATTTATCAATTAACATTATCATTAAAGAATATCTGAATTCTTCTAATTTTTTTCTTGAAGACTCTCAAACAAAATATCTAAATGCTTTATTAGATGATTTAGGTAAAAAATTGAGATCTAAAAATGCATGAATTTGAATTGATAAATAATTTTTTTTCTAAATTAACCAAACATAATGTATCTGCTCTTGATTTAAACGATGATGTTTTTTTTGATAAAAAGAAAAAATTAGTTATTTCAATTGATACTTATAATATAGGTACACATTTTATAGATTTTAAATCTCCTGATCTTGTAATCAAAAAAATTTTGAGATCATCAATATCAGATTTGATTTGTAAAGGTGTTAAACCAAAATTTTATTTTATTTCAGGGTCTGGCAATAAGAGCAACTTTACAAAAAAAAATTTATTAAAAATATCAAAATCTCTTAAAGATGAACAAAAAAAATATAATATAAGTTTATGTGGAGGAGATACAACTTTTTCAAATAAGTTAAGTTTTACTATTACATCATTAGGCTACTCACATAATATAGTTTATAGAAATAAATCTAAATTAAATGATGATATTTATGTAACTGGAAATTTAGGCGATAGTTTTATTGGTCTACAAATACTTAAAGGTAAAATAAAAGTCAATAATAAGATGTCTAAATTTTTTATTAAAAAATATTATGAACCTGATCTTCAAATAAAATTAATCAATCATCTTTTAAAATTAGCAAACACTTCAATTGATATTTCAGATGGGCTAATTGATGATTTAAAAAAATTGACTAATAGACAAAAATTTTCATTTCATATTTTCGAGGAAAAAATACCGGTATCAAAAACTCTAAGTCAATTAATTGAAATTAAAAAATTTAAAAAGATAAATATTACAACAAGAGGTGATGATTATCAGATACTTTTTACAGCAAGTCGTTTTAAATCAAGAATCATTAAAAAAATATCAAAAATTACAGGTATTAAAATTACTAAAATTGGTAATATTATATCTGGTAAAAATAGATCTAAGATTATAAGTTTAAAAGACAAGCAAATTGAGGCTAAAAATAAAGGTTATATTCATCAATTTTGAAAGTTAATCATTGTCTTTTTCATCTTTTTTTGTATTGTCCGGGCTTAAAAAATTAACAACCAACAACTTAAGGTTTATATGAATGCAACAGCAGAAACTATTCTTTTATACACAATTGTAGCAGGTTTATTATCAATCGTTTATGGATTTTTAACTGGAAAAAATATTCTTAATTCAAGTGCAGGAAATTCAAAAATGCAAGACATTGCTTCAGCTATTCAAATTGGAGCAAAAGCATACCTTGCAAGACAATATAAAACTATAGCTATTGTTGGTGTTGTAGTCTTGGTTATTGTTAGTATTGCTTTTAGCCCACTTGTTGGTTTAGGTTATTTAATTGGTGCTGCCTTATCTGGAATTGCTGGCTATGTTGGTATGCTAGTTTCAGTAGAAGCAAATGTCAGAACTGCAGAGGCATCAAGAAAAGGTTTAGCAGAGGGACTTTCTGTTGCTTTCAAATCTGGTGCTGTTACAGGTATGTTAGTTGCAGGTTTAGCCCTATTAGCAATTGCAGTTTATTATTTTTTATTACTAAAATTTGAAGTTGATGAGAGAGAAATAGTTAATGCGCTTGTTGCATTAGGATTTGGTGCATCATTAATTTCAATTTTTGCAAGATTAGGTGGTGGAATATTTACCAAAGGTGCTGATGTTGGTGCTGATCTAGTTGGTAAAGTAGAAGCTGGAATACCAGAAGATGATCCAAGAAACCCTGCTGTTATTGCAGATAATGTTGGAGATAATGTTGGAGATTGCGCTGGTATGGCTGCGGATTTATTTGAAACATATGCAGTTACTATTGTTGCAACAATGGTTCTTTCATCCATTTTTTTCATTGGTGATCTAAATATGATGGTATATCCTTTAACAATTGGTGCCGCATGTTTAATTACATCAATTATTGGAACTTTCTTTGTAAAACTTGGAAAAAATAACAATGTAATGAATGCTTTATATAAGGGTTTTATAGTATCTGCGGTAGCTTCACTATTAATTCTTTGGCCGGTTACTGATCATGTAATTGGTTTTTCAAATGAATATACAGTAAATAATAAAACCTTTAATGGTAAGGATTTATATTATTGTGGAGTTATCGGTCTTGTAATTACAGGTTTATTAATATGGATCACAGAATATTATACTGGAACAGGTTATAGACCTGTTAAATCAGTGGCTTTATCATCTACAACAGGACATGGAACTAATGTAATTCAAGGATTAGCAGTATCTATGGAAGCGACTGCAATTCCCGCAATGATTATTGTTGCTGGTATTTTAATTACCAATTCAATTGCTGGACTTTTTGGAATCGCAATTGCTGTTACAACAATGTTGGCATTAGCTGGAATGGTTGTAGCACTAGATGCTTATGGACCAGTAACAGATAATGCAGGTGGTATTGCTGAAATGTCTAATCTTGACAAAAAAGTAAGAAAAACTACTGATGCATTAGATGCTGTTGGAAATACTACAAAAGCTGTAACCAAAGGTTACGCTATTGGTTCTGCAGGCTTAGGTGCTTTAGTTTTATTTGCTGCTTATACAGAAGATATAAAACACTTTTCAAAAGAAGCAGGATCTGCATTAGAAGGTATTGTGGTTACTTTTGATTTATCAAATCCTTATGTTGTGGTTGGGTTATTAATAGGTGGTATGTTACCATACTTATTTGGATCAATGGGAATGCAGGCTGTAGGTAGAGCTGGTGGGGCTGTAGTTGTCGAAGTTAGAAGGCAATTTAAAAAATACCCAGGTATAATGAAAAGAAAACAAAAACCTGACTATGCTAAATTAGTAGATTTATTAACAGTAGCCGCAATAAAAGAAATGATTATACCATCATTATTACCAGTTCTTTCACCGGTCGTATTATATTTTATAATTCTTTCAATTGGCGGACAAGTTGCAGCTCTTGCTGCAGTTGGAGCAATGTTGCTTGGGGTTATTATAACTGGACTTTTTGTTGCAGTTTCAATGACTGCAGGCGGTGGTGCATGGGATAATGCAAAAAAATATATTGAAGATGGTAATCATGGAGGTAAAGGCTCAGAGGCTCATAAAGCTGCAGTAACTGGTGACACGGTTGGAGATCCATATAAAGATACCGCAGGACCAGCTGTTAACCCAATGATTAAGATAACAAATATTGTTGCATTATTATTGCTAGCTGTAATTGCTGGTTAGGTTACCGACCTAATGTTCCTCTTTTTTTACCAAGTGGATCATCTATTTTAGTAATTACGCCAGATAATGCTCTAGATACAAAAGACTCTTGATCAGCAATTGTTTTTGTTGTTTTATTTGTAAATTTAAGTTCATTAAGATCATCTTGGTTTAAAAATTCCTTATTTATTAACATTCCTCTATTATCTACTTCCAATAACAAAACATTATTTGCAATTAATTTTTTTTTACCAAGTTTTAATAATTTTGAATTAGATGTTTTTCTTTCTAAATATATTAAAATATCTTCATCAAAATAACTTGTTGATGAAGGTGGACCTAATAAGCTTTTAATTTGATTTATATTAGTTTGGTTTATTAATAATTCTTGACTTTTAGATTCTAAATTATGAATACCATGATGATTGACTACTTTATTTAATTTACAACTAGTTAAGAAAATTGTTAAAATAATTAAAAAAATTTTCATGAAATGAATTATATACATTTTTATAACAAATTAATTAAATTAACTACTAATAAAATACTTTACAAAAGTCTTGATAAACAAGATAGTTTTAATGATAGATTACTAGTTTTTTTATTCCATTTTGCTTTTTTTTTAAAAGTATTTAAATCTGAAGAAAATGAAAAAAAATTGCAAGAAATATATGATTTTAATTTTAGACAGTTAGAACTAAGTATAAGAGAAATTGGATATGGTGATCAATCAATTAATAAAAAAATGAAAGATTATATAAATGTTTTTCATGCTATTGTTTCCGATATTCATTTTTGGGATAATTTAGAGGATGCAAAAAAGAGTGATATTATATCCAAATTTTTAGAAAATTTTAAGAATATTGAGGAATTAGTTGATTATTTCAATGATTACTATTTAAATTTAACAAAAAATACTTTGAATTCTTATTTAAAAAGTGTAATTAACCCATAATTATGGCAGTTCCAAAACGTAAACAAACTCCTTCAAGGACCGGCATGAGAAGAGCTAAGAATATGAAATTTTCAGCTAAAAATGTTGTTGAAGATAAAAAATCAGGTGAATACAGACTATCTCATCATTTAGATTTAAAAACTGGTATGTATAAAGGCCGTCAAGTTATAGACCCTAAAGATTAATTAATTTAATATAAAGTAATGGCTGATTTGATAAAAATTGCAGTAGATGCAATGGGTGGAGATAATTCTCCAAAAAAAGTTATCAATGGAATAATTCATAATCATAAAAAGAACAAAGAAAATTTTTTTAAAATTTTTGGTGATAAAAATAAGATTATTTCATTTATTAAAGATGAGATTGAAAGTCGATATTATGAGATAATTCATACAGAGAATTTTGTTTTGAGTACAGATAGTCCTTTAGAAGCAGCAAAAAAGGGTAAAGATACAAGTATGTGGCTTGCAATTGAAAGTGTCAAAAAAAAAGAGGCAGATATAGTTATTTCCGCAGGTAATACCGGAGCTTTGCTAGTAATAGCAAAATTAAATCTCAAGATGATACAAGATATTGATAAGCCTGCATTATCAGCATTATGGCCCAATAAAAATGGAATGAGTGTTGTATTAGATTTAGGCGCTAATATAGAATGTAGTTCAAAAAATTTATTTGATTTTTCTATCATGGGTGCATCTCTTTACACATCTTTATATCCAAACAAAAAACCAAATATAGGTTTATTAAATATAGGTTCTGAAGAACTTAAAGGAAATGAAACTATTAAAGAAACATTTAAGATATTGAGTAATAAAAAATCAGAAAATTATGATTTTGCAGGTTATATTGAAGGTAATCAAATTATGGATGGTGAAATAAACGTAATTATTTCAGATGGATTTACTGGGAACATAGCTCTAAAAACAGCAGAGGGAACTGCAAATTTTATTGTTAAAGAATTAAAAAAAGCAATGACTGATTCATTTATAGGAAAAATTTCTTCAATATTAAATTTTTATAATTTGAAAAAATTTAAAAACCGACTAGATCCAAGACTATATAATGGTGCAATTTTCTTAGGTTTAGACTCCCCAGTTGTGAAAAGTCATGGTGGTACTGATTTTATTGGGTTTTCAAATTCTTTAGATGTTTGTAATAAGATCGTTAAAGGTAATTTGATAGAAAAAATAAAGTATAACATTTAAAGAATGAGAATAAATTTAACTAAAAAAGACTTAATTAATCAAATTTATATGCAATTAGGCTTTTCAAAACTAGTATCTGAAAATCTTATCAATGATTTTCTTTCAACAATTATTCTTAATCTAAAAGAGGAAAAAAAACTCAAACTATCAGGATTTGGAACTTTTTCCATAAGAAGAAAAAAATCTAGAGTTGGCAGGAATCCAAAAACTAAAGAACCTAAAATTATTTCGAGTAGAGATGTGGTTTTATTTAAACCCTCAAAAGAATTTAAGGAATTTATAAATAAAAATGACTGATAAATCTGAGAATGCTTATAAAACAATAGGGGAAGTAGCTGAAATTTTAAGATTAAATTCAAAAAAAAAAGGAGTTTTTTCAACTCACACTATTCGATTTTGGGAAAAACAATTCAAACAAGTTAAGCCAAAATTATTAAATTCGAATAGAAGATATTACGACCAAAAAACTATCAACATTTTAAAAAAAATAAAATTTCTTCTGAAAGATCAAGGCATGACCATAAATGGAGTTAAAAAAATCTTAGATAATCCAAATAATAAAGACACTTTAAATCTTGACGAAATTTCAAATAATTCTATAAGGACAGATAATTTTAAAAATAAAGTTTTAAAAATTTCTAAAATTGTTAAAAATTTAAAAAATTATAAATAATGGCAAAAAAAACGCACGTAAAAGTTAGATTAGTTCCTGAGAGCAAACCGGACAGTCCATTTTTTTATTATGTAAAAAAACCAGCAGGTGGTGAAAAAGCTAAAGTTAAACTTTCAGCGCGTAAATATAACCCAAGTACCAGAAAACACGAAGTCTTTGTTGAAAAAAAACTTCCTCCCCACAGTAAATAATTATTTTCTTTTAAAATTTCTTTTTTCGTAATCAATATAAGACCAAATCATATTTTTCCATATACGATTGGTAATTTTAGGGTCAATCTTATTTGCTAAAGATTTTTTTCTTATATTTTTTAAAATTATTCTAATTCTTTTATTGTCAATAATTTCCTTTTTTTTATCTTTAAGTTTTAAAACTTGATTTACTAGAGTAGTTCTCTGTTTTATTATTTTAATTAATGAATTATCTAATTTATCTAATTTTAATCTTATCTTGTTAAGTTTTTTTCTTTTTAAAGGCGACATTTATATATTTGGATAATATGAAAATTATTATATTTATCCACACATGTACACAACAAATACAAAAATAAATAATCAGCTGTCAATTTGGTTAATCTTTATGTTTTGGATTATGTTCTTTATGATAATAGTAGGTGGTTTAACAAGACTTACTGATTCAGGTCTCTCAATAACTGAATGGGAATTATTTTCTGGATTTTTTCCACCTCTTAATCAGAGTGATTGGATTGTTTATTTTAATCTTTATAAACAAATTCCTGAATTTAAGTTACAAAATTACAATATGACTTTAAGTGAATTTAAGGTTATTTTTTGGTGGGAATGGGCTCATAGATTTCTAGGTAGATTAATTGGTCTTGGATATTTGATACCACTTATTTATTTTTCTTTTAAAATAAAGATTGCCAAATTATTAGATCTATATTTCATTTTTTTTCTTATTTGTTTTCAGGGTTTTATTGGCTGGTATATGGTTAGTAGTGGATTAATTGATAGAGTAGATGTAAGTCACTTTAGATTATCATTACATTTACTTGTTGCCTTTTTGATTTTATCTTTGATCTATTGGAGCTATTTAAAGATTAATATATCAAGAAAAATAACAAACAAACTAAACATATTCATTCCTTTACTATTCTTAATTCTAGTTTTTTTACAAATTTCGATTGGTGCTTTCGTTTCAGGTATGGATGCTGGAAAAATATATAACTCATGGCCCCTTATGGGTAATTCTTATTTCCCTAATGATAATAACTTTAAAAATCTATTTAAAGTTACAGCTTTAAGTGATCCATCTTTAGTTCAGTTTATACATCGTAATTTAGCTTACTTGATAGGAATTTTTTATATTTTGATTTTCTATAAAATTTATAGAAATAAGATGTATGATTTGTATAAATCTGTTAACTATTTAGGAATATTTATAATTCTTCAAATTCTATTAGGTATTTTTACTATATTATATGGTGCACAGATTTATGTTGCATCTATGCACCAAGTAAGTTCAGTTTTTTTAGTTAGCTCAAGTATTTATTTTTTTTATTTAAATACAAAAATTAACTAACTGCTTTTAAACTTCCTTTCGATGATTTGTTCAAGGCCTGGTCTAAATCATCAATGATGTCATCAATGTGTTCAATACCTATACAAAGTCTTACATAACTTTGGGTCACACCTGATGCTGCTAACTCTTTCTCATTTAATTGACTATGAGTAGTGCTAGCGGGGTGTATAGCTAAACTTCTAGCGTCACCAATGTTTGCCACATGATAGAACATCTTTAAAGATTCAATAAATTTTTTCCCAGCTTCAATACCCCCTCTAAGTTCAATACCAACCATTGGTCCATTTCCACCTTTAAGATATTGTTTAGCTCTATCAGCAATTTTCTTAGTGTGTTCTGTTGAATATATTACTTTAGTAACTTCTTTATGTTTTTTTAAGAAATTAACAACTTTTTCTGCATTTTCGCAATGTTGTCTCATTCTTAGAGCCACTGTTTCAAGACCTTGGATTATTGCAAAAGCATTATCTGGTGCTAAAGCTGAACCCAAATCTCTAAGTAAACATACTCTTGCTCTAACTGCAAAAGGTACATTTGCTCCAGTTAATTCTGGCACAGCTTTTCCCCAAACTACACCTCCATAACTCGCATCAGGTTCATTAAATAAAGGTTGCCTTTTAGGATCTGCAGTCCAGTCAAAGTTACCACTATCAACTATGCTTCCAGCAACGGCAGTTCCATGTCCACCAATATATTTTGTTAATGAATGTATAACTACGGCAGCTCCATGTTCTATTGGTTTACAAATTACTGGCGCAGCAGTATTATCCATTATTAGTGGAATATTGTATTTTCTTCCAATATCAGAAACTTCTTTTATAGGAAACACTCTTAAATAAGGATTGGGTAATGTTTCACCATAAAAAGCTCTAGTCTTTTCATCTACTGCTTTTTCGAAGTTCTTAGGATCACTTGGATCAGCGTACCTTATTTCTATTCCAACTTTACTTAAAGTATGGGTAAACAATGAAACTGTACCACCATAAAGATCTGTAGAACTTACAATATTATCACCTGATTGAGCAACATTTAAAACGGCAAAGGTCGAAGCCGTTTGACCAGATGAAACTGTCAAACATGATAATCCACCTTCTAATGCTGCAACTCTTTTTTCTAAAACATCATTCGTAGGATTCATTATCCTAGTGTAAATATTTCCAAATTCTTTTAATGCGAATAAGTTGGCTGCATGTTCAGTGCTTTGAAATTGATATGATGTTGTTCTATAAATTGGTACAGCAACAGCGTTAGTTGCTGGGTCACATCTGTAATCTCCGCCATGTATTGCGATAGTTTCAGGATTATTTCTTTTTTTAGTCATTTTACTCCTTTTTTAGTGCTTTAGCTTTATACAAGGCGCACAATATAGTTCAAATACCTACCGAGTTTGTGTGATAATTTCCTTTTTAGCTGTAAGCCCGCAATAGGAACAAATCG